>JAEDNW010000122.1:0-6867 GCA_016302315.1 Lentisphaeria bacterium | reverse complement strand
TGGTCGCCACGTTGTGGCTCCCGCACCCCCGTCTAGCGATCCTGCCACCCCGGCAAGCGGGGTTCATGAGGATGCGACCTTTGTTCTCGGGGGGGGGCGCCGGGGTTCATGAGGATTGCCCCTGTGCCGTGCACGGCGGGGGGAGTTCCCATCAACGGGGTCTTCCCAAGATGGGAAATAGCCAGAAGGCGGGCTATTTTTGGGGGTGTTCAGCCTTCGTGGCCCCAGGCGTTTCCCCCTCCCTTCGGGAAGTTTCTCTTTTTTTCACAATTCATAAGGCAAACGAAAAGAAATGAGTTAAAGTTTGCCCAAACGGCATTTCATCCACCCCACACATCACACATTGACTTCAAGGCAATATGGGTACCCCTAAACTCTTCATCCTGTCTGACCAGATGCGCGGCGCCTCCTTCTCCCTCAGCCAGGACAAGTACACCGTGGGACGCGCAGATGACTGTGATGTCTGCATCTCGGCCCCCACCGTTTCCGGCCACCACTGCACCCTGGTGAAGCTGGATGATGGTTCCTATGCCATTGAAGATCTGGGTTCCACCAACGGTTCCAAGGTGAACGACCAGGTTCTTCAGCCCGGGAATTCCGTCAAGTTGAACAATGGAGACATCATCCAGGTTGGCAGCGTGGAGATTCTCTTTGACGACATTGAGGGAGCCCGGGAAGAGAGCCGCACCGTGTCCGTCATCGACTTGGACGATGTGGACACCGGCGAGATCAACAAGACCACCATGCGGAATCTGGGCAACCGCATGAACGTGAAGCGTTCTACGACTCTGCGCCCCAACCAGATGCACGGCAAGATCATGAACATCATTGTGGCGATTCTTGCGCTGCTGGTGGTGGTTCTCCTGATTTTCACCTTCGTCAAGAAGTAAGCGGGAAAAAGAACTTGTCTGCGCCCGCCTTTTCCTGCCAAGGGAGAGGGTGGGCGAGACACGGCCTTTCCCTGCCCGGGGAAGGAAAGTGAACTGGTTTGAAGTGCGCGGCCTTCCCTGTTGGGGGAAGGCCGTAGTGCGTGAAGGAAGAGGGGGAAGAGGGAATACCTGAGAGATGGCCGAGGCGGGATGATTCCGCTGTCATCCCTCCCCCTCCTTAGCCACTCCCGCAGGGGTGGCATACCGCCCAGAGGAATGCGTGCCGGCATGGGCATGGCGGAAGCCACGGGCCGCTCCCCCCTGTCCCCGACGGCGAAAAAGTGCCCTCTGCCCCGGCTCCGCCAGGAAACTCTCTTCCGGAAACTCCGGTCTCATTCCCCGTGCCTACTGTCACCAAGGCGGATCCGCTCCGCCTCTGCCCCCCTTCCTTCCCACGCCCAATCCCCAAAGACGTGGAAAATTCACCGCGGCAACGATATCCCGCTGCCCAGGACGTAATCCCTTCTCCATGACTGCTCCCCATCTCCCCGATGACTCCCAGAGGGAGGAAGAAAAAATCCCTTCCCCTCCCCCGCAACACGATAATGCCCCCCGGCAGGATGACGCTCCCCGGCAGGATGACGCTCCCCGGCAGGATGACGCTCCCCGGCAGGATGACGCCCCGCCGGAGAAGAAGTCCCTCCGTGGCATGGCCCCCCATCCCCCCATGTCCCGGTGGCAATATGTCTTCTGGCTTGTCATTCTGGTCTTGATTCCCCTGCTGGGCTATAGCCAGATGCGGAATCGGGGGCAGGCATTGGAGCTGGCCCAAAGCGAATTTGAGAACTATCTGCAGAAGGGGGCCGTGGATTCCCTGATGGTCTCCGAGTCGGCGGGTTCCGGCATTCTCACCGTCAAGGGGAAGCTCCTTCTCCAGGACAGTGTGGACGGGGAGGAAACCCTTCAGGACTTCCAGGCCCGGGTGATTTACAGCGCCGCCATGGATGCCATGATCCGCCAGCACTGCCGGCATTACGACGCCAAGGCGGAGGGCAGTTCCTTCACCCAGCTGGTGTTCATGCTGCTGCCCACCGTCCTTCTCATTGCCTTCTTCTACTTCATCTTCACCCGTCAGATGCGGGGAGCCAGCGGCGCCATGGATTTCGGGAAATCTCGGGCGAGGAAGCAGGAGCCTGGGGAAGGCGGTCCGGTCACCTTCCGGGATGTGGCAGGCTGTGATGAAGCCAAGGAGGACATGCAGGAGATTGTGGAGTATTTGAAGGATCCCCAGTCCTTCAGCCGTCTTGGTGGCCGGGTGCCCCGGGGCGTTCTCCTGGTGGGCCCTCCGGGCACGGGGAAAACCCTGCTGGCCAAGGCCATCGCCGGGGAGGCGAAAGTCCCCTTCTACTCCATCTCCGGCTCCGATTTTGTGGAGATGTTTGTGGGCGTGGGCGCCGCCCGGGTCCGGAACATGTTCGCCGAGGCCAAGAAGGACGCCCCCTGCCTGATCTTCATTGACGAAATCGACGCCGTGGGCCGTTCCCGGTTCAGCGGCATCGGCGGCGGCCACGATGAACGGGAACAGACCCTCAACGCCCTCCTGGTGGAGATGGACGGCTTCCAGCCCAACCAGGGCATCATCGTCATCGCCGCCTCCAACCGCCCCGATGTCCTGGATCCCGCCCTCCTGCGGCCGGGACGCTTCGACCGCCAGATCACCGTGGATCTCCCCGATCTCCGGGGCAGGGTCGCCATCCTGAAAGTCCATGCCCGAAAGACCCGGCTGGCGGAAGATGTGGATCTCCGCATCATCGCCCGGGGCACCCCCGGATTCTCCGGCGCCGATCTGGAAAACCTCATCAACGAGGCCGCCCTCCTGGCCACCCGGGCCAAGCGGGACGCCGTCACCATGGCGGATCTGGAGGAAGCCCGGGACAAGGTACGCTGGGGACGGGAGCGCAGAAGCCACAAGATGGACGACAAGTGCCGTCGCCTCACCGCCTATCATGAGGCCGGCCACGCCCTGGTGGGCATGTGCTGCCCCGATGCCATGCCGCTCCACAAGATCACCATCATCCCCCGGGGACCCGCTCTGGGCGCCACCATGACCCTCCCCAAGGATGACGAACCCACCGCCTCCCGCCGACAGATCCTGGACATGATCGCCGTCTGCTTCGGCGGACGCACCGCCGAGGAACTCACCATGGACGACATCTCCACCGGCGCCTCCATGGATATCCGACAGGCCACCGACCTGGCCAAGAAGATGGTCTGCCAGTGGGGCATGTCCGAACGCCTGGGCCTGATCAACTACGCCGGACGGGAAGAACATCTCTTCCTGGGACGGGACATCACCCGGTCCGAGGACTTCTCCCCCGAGACCGCCCGGGAGATCGACCTGGAAATCCGCCGGATCGTGGACGAGCAGAAGAGCCGGGCCACCCAGATTCTGGAAAGCCACCGGGAAGAGCTGGACAAGCTGGCCCAGGCCCTCCTAGAACGGGAGACCCTCTCCGCCCAGCAGGTCTATGCCCTGCTGGAGTGGCCCATGCCCCAGGATGCCCAGCCCCTGCAGGAGGATTCCCTGGCGGACGAAGACACCCCCGAAGTGGCCGCCATCCGGGAAGCCCTGAAGAATCCTTCCCAGGAAGCCTAGCAGAGCTCCTCTCCCCTCCCTTCCCCTGCCACCGCCTTCCCCAGGAGGCTCTATTCCGGCAGGGAGAGGGAGCCTCTGCGGGGGCAGGATTTCCTCCGGCACGGAAAGGCGGCAAAGGAAAGGGCGCCCCTCTTCTTCCCCGCCCGCTTTCCCCCTGAGCATTCCTATATGAACGCCAAACGACATATTCTCACCCGCCTTGTCCCCGCCCTGATCGTCCTCCTGGTCCTGGGGATTGCCCTCTACCGGGAGAAGGGGAAGCCCCCTGCCCCCGCCTCCCCCCAGGAGCTTCTTCAGCCCGATATGGCCTGGGGTCAGTACGAATTCCTCACCTCCGTCTTCCACACCGACTGCCGACTGGTGCTGTTTGGCCCGCGGTATCAGGTCCACAACGCCTACGGACGGTGCTCGGAGAGCCTCTTCCAGCTCAACAACGCCCTGAACGCCTTCGACCCCCAAAGCGAACTTTCCCGCTTCCACCAGGCCCCCGCCAACACCCCCATCCCCCTCTCCCCACTCCTCTGGCGGGCCTTCCAGGCCGCACGCCAGGCCTACCAGGAAACCCAGGGTGCCTTCGATGTCACCATCGGCCCCCTCATGGACCTCTGGCGACAGGTGGCCAAACATCCCGATGCCCCCCAGTTCCAAGGCGAGGCCCTGGAAACCCTCTGCGCTAAAACCCGGGAATCCGTGGGATTCGCCCTCCTGAGCTGGGACGATGCCGCCCGGACCGTCACCAAATCCCGGCCGGAGATCCGGGTGGATTTCGGGGGGCTGGCCAAAGGACTGGCGCTGGACATTCTCCGGGAGATTCTCCGGGAGGACGCCATTGAATATTATTATATCTCCCTAGGAGGCAATACGTTACAGAATTTGCCACCCGACCACCCCTATCAGGATCTCTGCGGGCTGGCGGATTTGCGGGCCGGGCATGAAGGGGAGGAGCGCTGCACCCTGGCCGGCACGGCGGGGCAATGCGTCGCCACCAGCGCCAACACTCTGCGTCCCCTTTCTCCGGCTTCCTCGGGCCGTCCCCTGGGTCACATTCTGGAGCCGGCCACCGGAAAGCCTGTGGCGCCTCCCTACGCCTCCGTCACCGCCGTCTGCGCCGACGGCTGGCGGTCTGACGCCTATTCCACGGCGGTCTTCGTCCGGGGGGAATCCCTGGCCCAGGCCCTTCTGGAGGCGAATCTGGCCACTGGTTTTGTCCTGACACCTCCCCAGCAGCCTCCCCGGGTTCTCGGCAAACTGGCCTTGCAGACCCCGGAGGAGGCGCCCTCCGAAGAACGCCCCTAACCCTCCCCCGCCCGCCGCCCTCTCTTCCCGCCTCATGCTCCCCTTTCTTGCCCAGAAATTTCTTTCCGCCCTTTGGGGGCCCTTTCGTCTGCTGGAATCCCGCCTGATGCTGATGGTGCTGGGGGGACTAGGCTGTGTCTGCCTCACCTGGCTGCTGCTGCCCCGCCTGTGGGACCGTCTGCCCCATGACCGGGGGAAGGCCTTTGTGAAGGGTTCGGAGAAGGCCAAGGGGAAGCCCACGGGAGCGGGCCTTCTCACCACCCTGGCCTTCCTGGCGACGGCCTTCCTGGTGACTCCCCTCTACGGGGAATATCTTCTCATCGGACTGATGCTCCTGGCCATTATGGTGACCGGATACCTGGACGACCGCAGCATCACCGACTGGGGCCAGTGGAAGAAGGGCGGCCTGGACCTGATCATCGCCTTCCTGACCACCCTCATCCTGGCCCACTGGCAGGGCACCACCCTCTGGCTCCCCTTCTGGAAAGGGCCTCTCCCCGGAGGCGCCTTCGCCCTCCCCCTCTGGGCCTATCTCACCCTGGGCACCGCCCTCCTCTGGATCATGATCAACGTGGTCAACTGCTCCGACGGCGTGGACGGCGTGGCCGGCTCCCTGGCCCTCCACGGACTCCTCTCCATGGCCTTCCTCCTCTATCTGGGCATGGGACACGCCGTGGTGGCCGAATATCTCCTCCTCCCCCATGTGCCCAACGGCGCCTCCTGGGCCATTCTGCTCTGCACCGCCGCCGGAGGTCTGGCCGCCTATCTCTGGTTCAATGCCTCCCCCTCCCAGGTCCTCATGGGGGATGCGGGAAGCCGATTCTACGGACTGCTCCTGGGCATCGCCATCCTGGTCTCCGGAAATCCCTTCCTCTTCCTGGTGGCCACCCCCATTCTCTTTGCCAACGGCGGTGCCGGCCTGGTGAAGCTTATTCTCCTGCGCACCCTGAAGAAACTGGGATGGGACACCCGGCCTCCCCGGTCCATCGTGGTCAATCCCATCCATCCCGAGAACTTTGCCACCGAGGAAGAGGCGGCCCGCCAGCATGCCCTGGTGCGCTTTCTCCACCGCTACCGCTTTCCCATCCACGACCACTGCCGGAAGAATCTAGGGTGGTCGGACACCCAGGTGCTGATGCGCTTCATGCTCCTCCAGAGCGTCCTCATGCCCCTCTTCGCCGTCCTCATCCTCAAGCTCCGATAATTTCTCCGAAGACGGCCTCCCCTCAAATTCCCCCCTGCGTTCTGCCCTGCCATGCCCACCCCCGACATCATCTCCACGGAAGCGGCCCCCAAGGCCATCGGCCCCTACTCCCAAGCCATCCGCTGCGGAGACCTGGTCTTCACCTCCGGACAGATCCCCCTCTCTCCGGAAACCAGCCTCCTGGTGGGGGAGACCATCGCAGAGCAGACCGAACAGGTGATGAAAAACCTGTCCGCCATCCTGGAGGCGGCGGGCACGGATCTCCACCATGTGGTGAAAACCGTCTGCTATCTGGCGGACATGGCGGACTTTGCCGACTTCAACGCCGTCTACGCCCGCCATATCCCCTCCGCTCCCGCCAGGAGCTGCGTGGCCGTCAAGGCCCTGCCCAAAGGCGCCCTGGTGGAAGTGGAGGTTGTGGCAAGCCTTTAGAATTCCAGATTCAGCTTGACGCCGGCCACCCAGTTGAAGGCGGACTGATCCTCCGCCTCCTTCCAGACATCCCGCATTTCGTGTCCCAGGGCCCAGCCGCAGGAAGCGAAGGGGCCGAAGGAGATGCCCTCCCGGAGGATGTACGTCAGGGAGGTCTCCGTCACCAGAGAGAAGGGGGCGTTATCCCGCACCTCGAAGTCCCTCATCTGGAAGCGGTGGTTGCCCCACCACAGCTGGGCGCCCAGATCCCAGTCCAGCCCATCCGCCAGGGCGAAGGTGTGGGAGAGGTTGAGGTTTCCGTAGAAGAAGCTGTCCTCGAAGTCGTAGTAGAGATCGATCCCCGGGGAGAGGAGGGTCTAGCCCATCTTTCGCACCCTCTCTTGAAATAAAAAAATTTTCCTACGTGAGAG
>JAEDNW010000011.1:0-28956 GCA_016302315.1 Lentisphaeria bacterium | reverse complement strand
ACGCCGGCCTCCCGGAACATGCGGCACAGCTCCCGGGTGGTGAGGACGTAGTCCACATCCCGCACGCCGTTGGGGGCGAACTCGGGACGGGCGGCCTCGTACTTCTTGGCCTGGCAGGGCATGACGGAGACCACGATGAGATCCTTGGGCGCCACGCCGATCTTCTCGGCGTAGTAGCTCTTGGCGATGGCGCCGAACATCTGCTGGGGGGACTTGCAGGAGGAGGGGATGTTCAGCAGATCGGGGAAGTTGTGCTCGATGAAGTTGATCCATCCGGGGCAGCAGCTGGTGAGGATGGGCAGGTTCTTGCCGGACTTCACCCGCTCCACCAGCTCGTTGGCCTCTTCCATGATGGTGAGGTCGGCGCTGAAGTTGGTGTCGAAGACCTTGTCGAAGCCCAGGGCCCGGAGACCCGCCACCAGCTTGCCGGTGACCGGCACGCCGGGCTCGAAGCCGAACTCCTGACCCACAGCCACGCGCACGGCAGGAGCGGTCTGCACCACCACCGTCTTGGAGGGATCGTTGATGGCGTTCCACACCTTCTTCACGTAGCTGATGCCGGTGATGGCGCCCACGGGGCACACATTCACGCACTGTCCGCAGAAGGTGCAGGAGGTGTCGGCCAGGGGAATCATGGAGGCGGTGCCCACCTTGGCGGAGAAGCCGCGTCCGTAGCCGGTGAGGGTGCCCACCGTCTGGACCTTGTTGCACACCGTCTCGCAGCGGCGGCACATGACGCACTTGGAGAGGTCACGCATGATGGCCTCGCTGGAGTCGTCCACCGGGAAGCGGTTGATCTGCCCCTGGAACTCAATCTCCCGGATGCCGAACTCGGCGGCCAGCTGCTGCAGTTCGCAGTCCTGGTTCTTGGCGCAGGTCAGGCAGGTCTTGGGATGGTCGGAGAGGAGGAGCTCCAGGACCGTGCGGCGGGCGTTGAGGGCCCGCTGGGAGTGGGTCCACACCTCCACGCGGTCGTTGGTGATGGGGGTGGCGCAGGCGGGCACCAGGATGGGCCTGGGGCGGATTCCCGTGGCCTCCACCAGGCAGATGCGGCAGGAGGCGGGCTTGTTGGAGACCCCGCACCCCACGTCCTTGCAGTAGCAGAGGGTGGGGATGTTGATGTTCAGTTTCTGGGCCGCCTCCAGGATGGTGGAGCCGGACGGAACGGTGACCTTGGTTCCGTTGATGGTAACAGTGACGTCACTCATGGCGATGATTCCCTACTACTCCTTGACGATGGCTTTCTTGGGGCATCCGTCGATGCAGGCGCCGCACTTGATGCACTTGGCGGGGTCGATGGAGTGCTTCTGTTTGAGTTCGCCCTGGATGGCGCCCACAGGGCAGTTTCTCTTGCACTTGGTGCATCCGATGCATCCGTCGGTGATCTTCAGGGCGTAGAGCTTCTGGCAGGTGCCGGCGGGGCATTTCTTGTCCCGCACGTGGGCCAGGTATTCGTCCCGGAAGTAGCGCAGGGTGCTGAGGATGGGGTTGGGGGCGGTCTGTCCCAGTCCGCAGAGTGCGGTGTCGCGGATGGTGTTGGCCAGTTTTTCCAGCTCCACCAGGGTTTCCTCGGTGCCGTTGCCATCGCAGATTTTGTCCAGCATTTCCAGCATGCGCCGGGTTCCGATGCGGCAGGGGGTGCATTTTCCGCAGGATTCATCCTTGGTGAATCCCAGATAGAACTTTGCCATGGCGGGCATGCAGTCCCTGTCGGAGAGGACGATCATGCCTCCGGAGCCCATCATGGAGCCGATTTTGGCCAGGTTGCCGTAGTCGATGGGGGTGTCCAGGTTTTCCTTGGTGATGCACCCGCCGGAGGGGCCGCCGGTCTGGACCGCCTTGAACTCCCGTCCGCCGGAGATGCCGCCGCCCACGTCGTAGATGATTTCACGGAGGGTGGTTCCCATGGGGACCTCCACCAGGCCCACGTTGTTGATCTGCCCGGCCAGGGCGAAGACCTTGGTGCCGGAGTTTCCGGAGAGGGTCTTCTTCCAGTTGCCGTTTTCATCGGTTTCGATTTTCCAGTTGCCGATGCCGGCGTACCAGGCGGCGCCCTTGAGGAGGATGACGGGGATGGAGGCGTAGGTCTCCACGTTGTTCACGTTGGTGGAGCAGCCCCAGTATCCGCCGCCGATGTTGGCGGGGAAGGGGGGCTTGGTGGTGGGCTCGCCGCGCATGCCTTCCATGGAGTGGATCAGAGCGGTCTCTTCGCCGCAGACGAAGGCGCCGGCGCCCAGCTTGATTTCAATGTCGAAATCGAAGCCGGTGCCCAGGATGTTCTTGCCCAGGAGGCCCAGGTTGCGGGCCTCGTCGATGGCGGTCTGGAGGCGGTGGACGGCCAGGGGGTATTCGGCGCGGATATAGACCAGTCCGTTCTTGGCGCCGATGGCGTATCCGCCGATGGCCATGGCTTCCACGATGGAGTTGGGATCGCCTTCCATGATGGAGCGGTCCATGAAGGCACCGGGGTCGCCCTCGTCGGCGTTGCAGACGATGTACTTTTCATCGGCCTGGGTCCCGGCGGCGATCTTCCACTTCAGTCCGGTGGGGAAGCCGGCGCCGCCGCGTCCGCAGATGCCGGAGTTGAGGACCTCCTGGATCACCTGTTCCCGGGTCATGTCGCAGAGGCACTTGGCCAGGGCCTGGTATCCCTGGTTGGCGATGTATTCGGTGATGTCCTCGGGGTCGATGAGGCCGCAGTTCCGCAGGGAGATGCGCTGCTGCTTGGCATAGAAGGACATCTTGGCGTAGTCGTGGATCCGCTCCTTCAGCATGGGCTCCACGTAGAGCAGACGCTCCACCAGCTCCTTGCCCACCACGTGCTTCTGCACAATCTCCTGGGCATCCTCGGGGGTGACCTGGACGTAGAAGACGTTGTCGGGCATGATTTTGACGATGGGGCCCTGGGCGCAGAAGCCGAAGCATCCCGTCTGGACCACCTTCACGTCGTCGGAGAGACCCGCCTTCTCAATTTCGTCCCGGAGGTTCTGCATCAGCTCCTGGGAATTGGAGGCGTGGCATCCGGTTCCTCCGCAGCAGAGGAGTTCCTTCTTCCGGGAGTGGATGTCGTGTTCGCTGACGCAGCGGAGGGCCAGCTTTCCCTTGGCGGCCTCGAAGGCGGCCAGCAGTTCATTGCGGTTGGTGATCTTTTCCATAGCTCAGCCCTTAGCCTTGTACTCGTTGATGATGGCGACGGCCTTGGCAGGGGTCACCTTCCCGTAAACCTTTCCGTTGATGACCATGACGGGAGCCAGACCGCAGGCGCCCACGCAACGCAGGGCGCTGATGGAGAAGAGGCCATCCGCCGTGGGAACGGTGTCGGCTTTCACGCCCAGGACACGTTCGATCTCCTGGAGCACCCGCTCGGAACCCTTCACATAGCAGGCGGTGCCCAGGCACACGTCAATGCGGTACTTCCCCTTGGGCTCGGTGGTGAAGTAGTTGTAGAAACTCACCACGCCGGAGACCTGGGCCTCAGTGAGGATAAGCTTGTCGGCCACGTGTTTCTGGACCTCCCGGGGAAGGTATCCGAAGATATCCTGGGCCCGGTGCAGGACCTGGATCAGGCGGCCGCGACGCCGTTCGTCGTCCGCCACGATGCCCAGTCCGTCAATAAAGGCGTCCAGCTCGGCGAATTTCGCCTTGGCGCCCTCAGAGAGATTGCTGCAGCACATAGAAGGGTGTGTTTACCTTTTGTGGACTTCCCGGACGTGGCGTTCTGCTCTCGGGTTCCTCCTGGGGGAGGGGGCATGGGCCGGAGGCCAGGGGAGTCGGGGGTGTTGGGATATGGGCGGAAGGCCACCGGAAAGGAGGCCGGAGACCGCACCGGGCGAAAGGCCTTTCCCCCGGGGGGGGGAGGCACAGGGAAAAAACGAGGTAATATACCCCCGGGGCCGGGGATTGTACCGGGGGAACGGGGGCGAAAGCGGGAAAAACCACCCACGGGATTCGCCTTCCTATCCTTCGTCGGCGCCGGGAGATAGAATAGGATTACTGGAGGCCCGCCTTGTTGAGGCGATAATTCATCATGCGGGGGGAGACGCCCAGCTCCCGTCCGGCGGCGGCCCGGTTGCCGTTGTGGCGCTTCAGGGCGCTCTCCAGGATCTTCCGTTCCACGGCGGCCAGCTGTTCTTCCAGGGTGAGATGCTCGTCAGGCCGGAAGGGATCCTCGGAGAATTCGGGGCGCTGGAGGGTGGGGGGCAGGTTGTAGCCGTGGACGCAGTCGTCCTTGGCCGTCAGGACGGCCCGTTCCATGCAGTTTTCCAGTTCCCGGACATTTCCCGGCCAGGCGTAGGCCTGGAGCATATTGGCGGCGGGGGAGGAGATGCGGGTGACCCGCTTCCCGTATCGGGCGTTCAGCTTGTTCAGGAAGTGCTGGGCCAGGAGGATGATGTCCCCTCCCCGCTGGGAGAGATCGGGCATGACGATGGGGAAGACGGACAGGCGGTAGTACAAGTCTTCCCGGAAGAGCTTCTGGGCCATGAGATCCTCCAGATTCCGGGAGGTGGCGGCGATGAAGCGGACATCGCTGTGCAGCTCCTCGTTGGAGCCCACCCGGCAGAAGGTGCGTTCCTGGAGGAACCGGAGAAGCTTCACCTGCACCGGGATGCTCAGGTCGCCGATTTCGTCCAGGAAAAGGGTTCCCCCGTCGGCCGCCTCAGCCCTTCCGATGCGGCGATCCTGGGCCCCGGTGAAGGCCCCCTTCTCGTGGCCGAAGAGCTCCGACTCCACCAGGGCTTCGGGGAGGGCGGCGCAGTTCAGCACCACAAAAGGCTTGTCCCGCCGGGGGGAGAGTCCCTGGATGGCCTTGGCCACCAGCTCCTTGCCGGTGCCGCTGGAGCCCCGGATCAGGACGGTGGCGCCGCTGGAGGCCACCTGGTGGATCTGCTCGTAGACCTTCCGCATGTCCGCACAGTTGCCGATGAGCTTTCCCGGATTGCTGGGAAGCATGTCCCGCAGCTGCCGGTTCTCCTCCATCAGGGCCTCCCGCTCCGCACACTCCTCCCGGCAGGCGGCGGCCGCCTCGGCGGTGATGTTGGCGATGATCTCCAGGAAGGCCACGTCCTTCACCAGGGCCCCGGTGTCGGAACGCATTTCACAATCCACGGACAGGGTGCCCACCACCTGCCCCCGGTAGATCAGGGGGACGCAGATGAAGGAGAGGGATTCGTTGCCGGTGCGGCTCCGGGTGCGGTTCAGGAAACGGTGGTCCTTGCGCACGTCCAGCACCACCTCCGACTTCCCGGTCTTGGCCACCAGCCCCGTGATGCCCTCCCCGATGTGGTAGCGGCCCAGGGCGCGCTCCTCCGCATTCAGGGTCCGGGTGCTGGCTTCAATCCGCAGCTCGTCCCCCTCCAGAAGGGCAAAGGTGCCCCGCATCATCCCCAGATTCCGCTCCAGAATCTCAATCACCTCCTCCAGAAGACGACGGACATTCCGCTCCCGCACCACCACAGAGGTGACTTCCTGCAGAATCTCAATTTCGTGGGATATCATAGTCGAAACCTGTGGGACGGCAAAGAGGAAAGACGGCGGAAAAGGCGGAAAAGGAAACGACAGACAACGGGAAAACGCGGGGCAGGCGCCTGCCTGGCGGGCGGAAAGCAAAGGGCATGCCAGGACAGAGGAAAGAAAATACGCCAGAGATTGTAACCCGGAACGGGGTGGGGTTTACAGAATTTGTAACCGTGTTCCCAGCAGAGGGTTCCCCGGGATTTTCTGGCATGCCCTTTGCTTTCTTTTCCGCCCGTGGGCAGTGGAAAGGGACCGCTGGAAGGATCCCCGGGGACGGGTTTCCGGCGAAGAGGGCTTTCCCCTGCCGAACGCACAAAGACCACCATGGAGAACCGTTACGACCAGGAGAATCTTTTGCCTTTGCTTGAGCACCCCAGGCACGCCGTGCGCCGGAAGGTGACCCGGGAGGATAACGGGGTGGGAAGGGACTTTTCCCACAGCATGCAGGAGCGCTTCGGGGAAAATCCCCCGGAACGGGAGCGCATGACCATCCATTTCCTGGGGGTGGCAGGGGATTCCTTCGGCGAGGGACTGGCCAGGGGAATCACCTTCGTGGCGGATGCTGTGGGCCGGGGAGGATGCGCCAGGATGCACGGAGGAAGGGCCGTCATCCTCACGTTCCCCGGAGAGGACTTCGCCCAGGAAATCACCGGGGGATGCGCCTACGCCCACGACCCCCAGGGAAAGCTTCTGGAACGCACCGACGCCCTGGCCATCCGGATCCTGCCGGGAAGCCAGGAGGAAAAGGAGCTGAAGGGACTCCTCCGGGAACATGCGGTGATCACCGACTCCCTCCGGGCCCGGGAACTCCTGGAGAATTGGGCCGATGTCCGGGGGGAATTCGTGAAGATCTCCGCGAAAATCCGGGAGAATGCGTCATAAAATGTAATTCAAAAATCCTCATTTTACAATTCCTGTAATTATATTCCCAAAATTTTCCCAGGGATTCTGGGGGAAGGGGCGTGCTGGCATATTTTATGCTATGATATTCACCCCCGCCCTCCCGGCGGGTCGTCCCTGTATTTCATTCTCCGTCCCGTCGTCCCTTGGGATCCGTGCCATCCCTTCCTTTTTTTTCTTGTGCCGGAAACCCGGGGGATTGCGGGGCATCATCCCCTCTGTTAAGGAGTCCCTCGAAGACATGAGCAAGTACATTGAGACCATCCTCCAGGATGTCCGTGCCAAGAACGCCGATCAGCCCGAATTTCTGCAGGCGGTGGAAGAAGTCCTGACCACCCTGGCCCCGGTGATCGACGCCAATCCCGACTACCAGCGCTATGCGGTGCTGGAGCGTCTGGTGGAGCCTGAGCGCACCATCCTGTTCCGGGTTCCCTGGGTGGATGACACGGGGGCTGTGCGGGTGAACCGCGGCTACCGGGTGCAGTTCAACTCCGCCATCGGTCCCTTCAAGGGCGGTCTCCGCTTCGACCCCACGGTGAATCTCTCCGTGCTGAAGTTCCTGGGCTTCGAGCAGGTTTTCAAGAACTCCCTGACCACCCTGCCCATGGGCGGCGGCAAGGGCGGAAGTGACTTCAACCCCAAGCAGAGCCCCCACACCCCCGGCAAGCGCTGCAGCGACATGGAAGTGATGCGCTTCTGCCAGAGCTTCATGACCGAGCTGTTCCGCCACATCGGACCGGACACCGACGTGCCCGCCGGTGACATGAACGTGGGCGGCCGGGAGATCGGCTACCTCTACGGCGCCTATCGCCGCATCCGCAACGACTGGACTGGCGTGCTCACGGGCAAGGGCCTTTCCTTCGGCGGCTCCCTCATCCGTCCCGAGGCCACCGGCTACGGCGCGGTGTACTTCGCCGAGAACATGCTGGCGGTCCAGAAGCAGAATTTCGAGGGCAAGATCTGCGCCATCTCCGGCGCCGGCAACGTGGCCAGCTTCGCCGCCAAGAAACTGATGCAGCTGGGCGCCAAGGTGGTGACCCTCTCCGACCGCTCCGGCGCTCTCTACGTGAAGGACGGCATCACCCCCGATACCCTGGCCCTGATCATGGATCTGAAGAACGTCCGCCGCGGCGAACTCAGCGAAGTGGTGAAGGAAATCCCCGGCGCCGCCTTCTTCCCCCAGGCCCGCCCCTGGCAGGTGGTGGAAAAGGTGGACTGCGCCTTCCCCTGCAGCCGCCAGAACGAGCTGGACGGACAGGACGCCGCCTATCTGCTGGCCCACGGCTGCACCCTGGTGGCCGAAGGCGCCAACATGCCCTCCACCCCCGAGGCGGTGGAAGCCTTCCTCCAGGCCAAGATCCTCTATGCTCCCGGCAAGGCCGCCAACGCCGGCGGCGTGGCCACCAGCGGTCTGGAAATGACCCAGAACTCCGAGCGCCTCTCCTGGACCAGCGAAGAGGTGGATAGCCGCCTGAAGCAGATCATGGCCGCCATCCACGACAACGCCTACCAGGCCGCCGCCAAGTATGGCCACACCGGAAACTATGTGATGGGTGCCAATATCGCCGGCTTCACCAAGGTGGCCGATGCCATGCTGGCCCAGGGTGTGTAAGGCATAGCCTGACCCCCGGGAGGGGAGGGCGCCCCAGGACGGCGGAACGATACGGTTCCGCCTCCAGGCTCCCTCTCCTGCCCCTCCTCTGGCCACCGACGCTGCAAGTCGCGCCTCCGTCCCATCCCGGCGTCTCTCCCTGGAGAGATGCCGGTTCGGGAGAGGGGGCGGGCGGTGTCGGTGGCGTCTCTTATATTAGGAGCCTATGCACAAGATTCTACGAAAACAGCGCCTCTCGGAAAATGTCTTCCGCATGGACGTGGAGGCCCCTTTGATTGCCCGGGAACGTCGCGCCGGACAGTTCATCATTCTCATGGTTGACCAGGAACTGGGGGAACGAATCCCCCTGACCATTGCAGACGCCGACCCGGAAGAGGGTTCCATTACCCTGATCTTCCAGAGCGTGGGCGCCTCCACCATGCGCCTGGCCGCCCTGGAGGAAGGCCAGGAGATTCCCGCCCTTCTGGGTCCCCTGGGACGCCCCACGGAGATCCGGGGGGAGAACGGGGAGAAGCCTGGCCGGGTGGTGTGCGTGGGCGGCGGCATCGGCGTGGCCCCCCTCCATCCCATTGCCCAGGCCTTGAAGGCCGCTGGCAACCAAGTCACCATCATCATGGGCGCCAGGACCAGGGACCTCTTTGTCATGGAGGAGGAAATGCGGAAAATCGCCGGCGACCGCCTGATTCTCATCACCGATGACGGCTCCTCCGGACGCAAGGGCCTGGTCACCGAACCCCTGAAGGAACTCTGCCAGGCCGGAGAGGTGGACGAGGTGATTGTCATCGGTCCTCCGGTGATGATGAAGTTCTGCGCCTTGACCACGCTCCCCTTCCAGGTGAAGACTGTGGCCTCCCTCAATACCATCATGATTGACGGCACGGGGATGTGCGGCGGATGCCGGGTCACCGTGGGGGGCAAGACCCGGTTTGTCTGCGTGGACGGACCGGAATTCGATGCCCACCAGGTGGATTGGGACCAGATGATTCGCCGGAACAACGCTTTCCGCCCCCAGGAAGCCGAGGCCCGTGCCCACGTTTGCCAAGCAGGAATTTTCACGAAATGACCCCCAAGGAAAGAATGGCGATTCCGCCCCAGGCCATGCCGGAGCAGCCTCCGGCGGTCCGGGCCCGAAACATGAAGGAGGTGGCCCTGGGCTACACTCCGGAGCAGGCGCGCCTGGAGGCGTCCCGCTGCCTTCAGTGTCCCACCCGTCCCTGCATGCAGGGATGCCCGGTTTCCATCGACATCCCCGGATTTCTGGGGCTGGCCGCCCAGGGGGATTTTGCAGGTGCCCTGAAGGTCATCCGCAAAAGTTCGTTGCTGCCTGCCGTGTGCGGACGGGTCTGCCCCCAGGAGAAGCAGTGCCAGAAGAACTGCACCATGGGCAAGGTCCTCAAGACCGTGGACGGCGCCGTGGCCATCGGCCGGGTGGAGCGCTTCTGCGCAGATCTGGCCCGGGAGACGGGAGACGCCTCCCCGACGGAGACCGCCTGCGCCCCCGCCACCGGAAAACGGGTGGCCGTCATCGGCTCCGGCCCCGCCTCCATCACTGTGGCGGCGGATTGCGCCCGGGCCGGACATGCTGTGACGGTCTACGAGGCCTTCCATCAGCTGGGAGGCGTTCTGGTGTATGGCATCCCGGAGTTCCGTCTGCCCAAGGCCATTGTCCGGGCCGAGATTGACGGGCTGCGCCGCATGGGTGTGCGCCTGGAGACCAACTTTGTGGTGGGACGCACCCGGAAGCTCACGGATCTCCTGGAGAAGGACGGCTTCGACGCCGTCTTCATCGGCGTGGGGGCAGGTCTGCCCAAGTTCATGAACATTCCCGGCGAGGACTTGATCGGGGTGTTCAGTGCCAACGAGTATCTCACCCGGGCCAACCTCATGAAGGCCTACCGGGAAGGAGAGGCGTACACCCCGTTCTGGCACGGAAAGCGGGTGGCGGTGCTGGGCGGCGGCAATGTGGCCATGGATGCCAGCCGTATGGCCCTCCGCCTGGGAGCCGAAAAGGTCTACCTGGTCTACCGCCGCTCTCTGGCGGAGATGCCCGCCCGGCGGGAGGAAGTCCACCACGCCCAGGAGGAAGGGGTGGAGTTCCTGGTGCTTCAGAACGCCAAGCGCATTCTGGGCGATGCCGAGGGACGGGTCAATGGCCTGGAATGTCTCCGCTACGAACTGGGTGAGCCGGATGCCTCCGGACGCCGCTCTCCCGTGGCCATCCCCGGCAGCGAATTCACCCTGGATGTGGATACCGTGGTGGTGGCCGTGGGCAACGGCTCCAATCCCCTGGTGCCCTCCACCACCCCCGGGCTCGAGGTGAACCCCAAGGGCAACATTGTGGTGGATCCCGAAACCAACGCCACCTCCATTCCCGGCGTCTTTGCGGGAGGAGATATCGTCCTGGGCGCCGCCACGGTGATCCTGGCCATGGGCGAGGGACGCCGCGCCGCCGCCGCCATCAACGAATATCTCCAGAAACACTAGCCCCCCCCAGGGGAGGAGAAACCCACACTCCCCTCCCCGGAAATGGCCGCCCTTCTTTGCCCCCTCCTCCCCATAGGAGGAAGTCACCCCGGCAGAGAGGGCGGTTTTCTGTCTTTTCCTGGGGGTATTGCTATTTATAACTACTTGATTATAAGTAAGTTATAAAGAATTTCAAAGAATGTGCCCGTGAGGGGCGAAAAGGGGGATAGGGGGGGGAAGCGGGGGTATATTATCCCGTTTTCCCGCTGTCCTCCGGGAAACCATTGGTTTCTACTCTGCATTCTGCACCCCTTTTTTCCCGCTTTCTTATGGAAGACACACGCGACACGCTTCCGGCCGCCGCTCCGGCGGAGACGGCCCCCACCGACTTCATCCGGGATATCGTCCGCCAGGATCTGGCCACGGGAAAGTATCGTCCCGAGGAGATTCGCACCCGCTTTCCTCCGGAGCCCAATGGCTATCTCCATATTGGCCATGCCAAGGCTATCTGCCTGGATTTCGGGGTGGCCCAGGAATTCGGCGGCAAGTGCAATCTGCGGATGGACGACACCAATCCCGGCAAAGAGGACCGGGAATACTACGATTCCATCCAGGAGGACATTGCCTGGCTGGGCTATCAGTGGGATGGCGAGGTGAAGTTCGCCTCGGACTACTTCCCCAAGATGTATGAATTTGCCCTGCTGATGATTCAGAAGGGCCTGGCCTACGTGGACGACCAGAGCGCCGAGGAGATCCGGGCCACCCGGGGAACCCCCTTCCAGCCCGGCGTGGATTCCCCCTGGCGCAACCGCTCCGTGGAGGAAAACCTGGATCTCTTCCAGAGAATGAAGAACGGCGAGTTCCCCAACGGCGCCAAGGTCCTCCGGGCGAAGATCGACATGGCCCATCCCAACATCAACTTCCGGGATCCCGTGATGTACCGCATCCTCCACGAAAGCCACGAGCGCACCGGGGACCAGTGGTGCATCTATCCCATGTACGACTGGGCCCACGGGCTGGAGGACTCCCTGGAAGAGGTGACCCACTCCCTCTGCACCCTGGAGTTCGAGATCCACCGCCCCCTCTACAACTGGTTCCTGGAACCCCTCCCCATCCCCCGGAAACCCCGGCAGATCGAGTTCAGTCGCCTGAACCTGACCTACACGGTCATGTCCAAGCGCAAGCTGCTCCGCCTGGTCCAGGAAGGCCATGTGGCCGGATGGGACGATCCCCGGATGCCTACGGTCCGGGGCTTCCGCCGCCGGGGATACACCCCCTCCAGCATCCGCAGCTTCGTGGCCGCCGTGGGCATCACCAAATTCAACGGCGTCACGGACATGGGTGTCCTGGAGAACACCCTCCGGGAGGAGCTGAACCATGAGGCTCCCCGCTACATGGCGGTGCTCCATCCCCTGAAGGTCACCGTGGTGAACTACCCCGAGGGCCAGGTGGAGTGGCTGGAGGCCGTGAACAATCCGGAGAAGCCCGAGGAGGGCACCCGGAAAATCCCCTTCGGCCGTCATCTGGTTATCGAACAGGACGACTTCCAGGAAAATCCCCCGCCCAAGTATTTCCGCCTGGCGCCGGGCCGGGAGGTCCGCCTCCGCTGGGGATACTTCCTCCGCTGCCAGGAGGTGGTGAAGGACCAGGAGGGCAAGGTCACGGAGCTGCTCTGCACCTACGATCCCGAAACCCGGGGAGGCAACGCCCCGGACGGCCGCAAGGTGAAGGGCACCATCCACTGGGTGGAGGACACCCACGCCGTCTCCGCCACGGTCCGGGAATACGACCGCCTCTTCAAGACCCCGGAGCCCGATGCGGTGGAGGAGGGACACGATTTCCTGGAAAACCTCAATCCCGATTCCCTGAAGGTGCTGGAAGGATGCCGCCTGGAGGCGGGCCTGGCCCAGCTGCCCCCGGAAAGCCGGGTCCAGTTTGAACGGCTGGGGTATTTCGTCACCGACTGGCGGGACCATCGCCCCGAGGCCCCGGTCTTCAACAAGACCGTCTCCTTGAAGGATTCCTGGGCGAAGATCCTGAAGAAGGGCTAGGAGAAACCGGGAATGGAGAACCAGGAATTCCAGGGAAGGACCGCGGTGGTCACCGGCGGAACCCGGGGCATCGGGGCGGCCATCAGCCGCGCCCTGCTGCAGCGGGGATGCCAGGTGGTGGCCGTCTTCGGGGGAAACCAGGAGGCCGCCCAGGCCTTCCGGGAATCCCTGCCTCCCCAGGAAGCCGAACTCTGCCGCCTGGAGGCCTGCGATGTGGCTTCCCCCCAGGCGGTGGAGGATCTCTTCCACCGCCTGGACCAAGGCCTGGAATCCCTGGATTTTCTGGTGAGCTGCGCCGGAATCCGGCAGGACGGGGTGGCGGCCATGCTCCCCGAAGAGGCCTGGCGACGGGTCCTGGCTGTGAATCTGGACGGCGCCTTCCACATGGCCAAACAGGCACTGCTGCGGATGCTCCCCCGACGCAGCGGACGCCTGGTCTTCCTGACCTCCCCCATGGGACGCCTGGGATGGCAGGGACAATCCAATTATGCCGCCTCCAAGGCGGGTCTGGTGGGGATGTGCCGCTCTCTGGCCAAGGAAGTGGCCTCCCGGGGAATCACCTGCAACTGCGTCTCCCCGGGCTTTATTGATACGGATTTCATTGGTGGCTTGACGGATGACCAAAAGAAGGAATACACCCGGCTGGTGCCCTGCCGGCGTTTCGGACGCCCGGAGGAAGTGGCCTGCGGCGTGCTCTATCTTCTGGGTCCCCAGGCCGGGTATGTCACCGGCTCCGTCCTGGAGATCACGGGCGGCCTTTCCTGACGCACCGCAGGGAGAGACCCAGGCGTCCTCCTCTGCCACGGGAACAGGTCCCAAGCTCCGATTCTCCCCGGGAAGGTCCCTTATGCCCCTCCTGCGGGAGCCTGCCGGGTGTTCCGGCCTCAAGCACCCCCCCACACATACTGGGAACCCAAACCATGAAACCCAACAACTCCCTCCTCTTCCTCCTCGTTATTGTGCTGGCGTCCGTGGCTCTCACCGGCTGCGGACGTAAACAGGTCCTCCACATCTACACCTGGTCCGACTACTTCTCCCCGGAACTGGTGGAGCGTTTTGAAAAGGAAAACGACTGCGTCATCAAAATGGATATCTTCGATTCCAATGAGATGATGTTCGCCAAGCTTCAGGCCGGCGGCACCGGGTACGACATCATCGTGCCCACTCATTATTTCATTGGCAAGATGGTGAACGAAGGTATGATCCGCAAGTTGGACAAGAGCCTCCTTCCCAATCTGAAATATCTGGACCCCGAAGTGGTGTCCATGATGAACCCCCAGCTCCTGGACTACTGCGTCCCCTACTTCATGAGCTACACCGGGCTGGGCTACAACAAGGAACGACTCCCCGATTTCCAGCCCTCCTGGAGCATCTTCGAGAATGCCCAGCTGGCTGGCCGCATGACCCTGCTGGATGACTACACCGAGGTCATGGGCGCCCTGGGACGCTACCTGGGATACACCGCCGCCGAACTGGACGACCCCGAACTGGGGGACGCCCGCATGGAAGAGGTGGTGAAACTGGGTCTCCAGTGGCGGCAGAACATCATCAAGTTCGAGAACGAACAGTACAAGAACGGCCTTTCCGCCGGGGAATTCCTGGTAGTGATGGGCTACTTCAGCGACCTGGCCCAGGCCGTGGACGAACAGCCCGACACCCTGGGCTTCGTCATGCCCAAGGAAGGATGCCACATGAGCTGCGACACCCTGGTGGTGCCCACCTCCGCCCCCAATCCCGAACTGGCCTACAAGCTCATCAATTACCTCCACGATCCCGAAAACGCCGCCCAGAACATCCTGGACATCCACACCTACTGCCCCAACTACCGGGCGGTGGAGCTGATGGATCCCGAAGTGGTGGCCAGCGGTAACTTCATCATCCCCAAGGAGGTCCTGGCCAATTCCGAGTTCATGCCCGAACTCTCCCCGGAACAGGAAGCCCGCCACCTGAAGTACTGGAACCGCATCAAGGGCGGACTGGACGAGGAATAATCCCGCCAAATCCCCCATCCCCCCGGGAAATCCGGCCCGAAAATTTGGATTTCCTGGGTGGAAAAACAGGGGAAATGTGGTTATAGTATCCCCGTTTTCTGCCAAAATGACAGGGATATTCCCCGACATCGGTGGACAGAGCCGTACTTCTCCCCCTTTCCCCCTCCCTCCTTTTCATGATTTTCCGCTTCGCCAACCCTGTAACCTTCCGACTTACCGTCGCGGTTAGATAGCGTTGCAGGATCGCGCAGGACGCTTTCCGGCAACGCGAAAAGGACAACTTTTGGCATGTGACTGAAGCGTCTCCCCAGAAAAGGAAATCGCCCCATTCCAGATTCGTCGGCCTCCTGGCCGCGGAACTCCCAAAGCCCCTTCGGTCCATGCGAGACTGTGGGGCTTTTTCCGTATCCGGCGGCCGGCTTCCCCCCGGGAGGACCACCGGAACCACACACTTCCAACGAACTCTCTGGATTCCCTTGCCATATGAAATGCACCGGCGCAAAAATCGTGGTGGAATGTCTCCTGGAACAGGGCGTGGACACCGTCTTCGGATATCCCGGCGGCACCATCCTCAATGTCTATGACGAACTGGTGGACTACCAGGGCCGGATCCGGCACATCCTCACCAGTCATGAGCAGGGGGCGGCCCACGCCGCCGACGGCTATGCCCGCAGCACGGGACGGGTGGGGGTCTGCATGGCCACCAGCGGCCCCGGCGCCGCCAATCTCACCACCGGCATTGCCACCGCCTATCTGGATTCCTCCCCCGTGGTCTTCATCACCTGCAATGTGGCGGGCTCCCTCATCGGCAAGGACTCCTTCCAGGAAGTGGATATGACCGGCATCGCCATGCCCATCACCAAAAGCGCCTTCCTGGTGCGTCGGGTGGAGGAGCTGGCCGACACCCTGCGCCAGGCCTTCGCCATCGCCGGAAGCGGACGCCCCGGCCCGGTGCTGGTGGACATCCAGAAGGATGCCACCGCCGCCGAGACGGAATACACCCCCCTCCCCAGGGAACAGCATGTGACCCACGGGGGACTGGCCGCCCTGATCCACCGGGCCAGCCAGAATTTCCGTCCCCCCGAACCGGATCAGGAGGACCTGGATATCCTGGCCCGGATGATCCGGGAAGCCCAGCGTCCCTTCCTCATCTGCGGCGGCGGCGTGGTGCTTTCCCGGGCCCAGAAGGAGTATGTGGAGTTTGCGGAACGGCTGGACGCCCCCTCCGCCTTCACCATCATGGGCTGCGGCGGAATCCCCGGCAAGCATCCCCTCTCCACCGGCATGGTGGGCATGCACGGCTCCCAGGCCTCCAACATCGCCGTGGCCAACTGCGATCTCCTCATCGCCGTGGGATGCCGCTTCTCCGACCGGGTGGCCCTGGATCCCGCTTCCTTCGCCCGCCAGGCCAAGGTGGTCCAGATTGACATCGACCGCTCCGAGATCGACAAGAATGTGCCCACCGCCCACCACATCATCGGCGATGCCCGCCGGGTGCTGGCCTGCCTCCTGGAACGGGTGGAGCAGGGCAGCCATCCCCAGTGGAAGGAAAAGGTCTTCTCCTATCCCCGCCAGCCCCAGTATCCCATCTCCGGGGATACCCTGAACCCCAAACAGGTCTGCGACGCCATCAAGAGAATCCTCCCCCAGGATACCATCGTGGCCACCGATGTGGGGCAGCACCAGATGTGGTGCATCCAGAACTTCCTCTTCGACTATCCGGGACAGCTCCTCACCAGCGGCGGCTTCGGCACCATGGGCTTCGGCCTGGGAGCCGCTATCGGCGCCAAGGTGGCCCACCCGGAAAAGGCCGTTATCCACGTGACGGGAGACGGCAGCTTCCGCATGAACTGCAACGAGCTGGCCACCGAGGCCTACTACAACGTCCCCGTCATCACCATCGTCTTCAACAACCAGACCCTGGGCATGGTGCGCCAGTGGCAGACCCTCTGCTACAACAAGCGCTACAGCCAGACGGACCTGGATCACCGCGGCCCGGATTTCGTCCTCCTGGCGCAGGCCTATGGCCTGGAAGGCCGCCGGGTCTGCACCGTGGAGCAGCTGGAATCCGCCCTCCGGGAAGCCCTGGAGACCCAGAAGGGATTCGTCATTGACTGCGCCATCCAGAAGGATGAAATGGTGCGCCCCATGGTGGCGGCGGGACGCAAGATCACGGATTTCCTGGTGGACTAACCAGAGGAGAGAGCAGCCATGATGCAAGAACCCCAGAAACTCCATACGCTGGCCGTGCTGGTGGACAACGCCGCCGGTGTGCTCAGCCAGGTGACCCGACTCTTCTCCCGCAAGGGATACAACATCGATTCCCTGGCCGTGGGCCCCACCGACGACCCCTCCGTCTCCCGCATCACCATCGAAATCACCACGGACGACGCCCGGGCCCGGCTGCTGTGCAACCAGCTCCGGAAGCAAATCCCCGTCCACTCCGTCACCGATCTCACAGAACGTCCCAACCTCCGCCGGGAATTGATGCTAGTGAAGGTGCGGGTGCCTTCCAGCGCGGCCCAAACCAAGATTCTGGAGGTGGCGGAGGTCTTCCGGGCCTCTGTGGTGGACATGTATCCCCAGTGCCTCACCCTGGCCGTCATCGGCGACGACGACAAGGCCCAGGGGCTCCAGAGGATGCTGGAGGAGTTCGGCATCCTGGAATTGGCTCGCACGGGCACCGTGGCCCTGGAGCGGGGCAAGGGCACCATCTCCGACCAGACCAAGATGAAAGGAGAGTTCGACTACGGAAAAAATCTCCTGTAGGTGAAAGCTCCCCTCTTTTCCCCGCTGCACATACGCAGAATTTTCCCCGATACGCCGCCCCTGGGATGCTTCGTGGCTTCCCCAGGACGGCGGTGAAGAGAATCCCCCCCCGAAACAAGGAGAACCCCAAAATGGCGAAAATGTACTACGAGAAGGATTGTGACATCAACAATCTGCAGGGCAAGAAGATTGCCATCATCGGCTACGGCTCCCAGGGCCATGCCCATGCCATGAACCTGAAGGATTCCGGCCAGGAAGTGGCCGTGGGTCTGCGCCCCGGCAGCAAGTCCGCCCCCAAGGCCGAGGCCGCCGGTCTCAAGGTGATGACCGTGGAAGAGGCCGCCAAGTGGGCCGATATCGTCATGATCCTGGTGAATGACGAAGTGGCCGCCGACGTCTACAAGAAGTCCATCGCCCCCAATCTGGAGGCCGGCAACGCCGTGGCCTTCGCCCATGGCTTCAACATCCGCTATCAGCAGATCGTGCCCCGGCCCGACATCGACGTCTTCATGGCCGCCCCTAAAGGCCCCGGCCACACCGTGCGCAGCCAGTTCGTGGCGGGCAAGGGTGTGCCCTGCCTGGTGGCCGTGGAGCAGAATGCCACTGGCAAGGCCCTGGATATCGCCCTGGCCTACATCGCCGGTATCGGCGGCGCCCGGGCTGGTGTCATGGAGACCACCATGTACGAGGAAACCGAGACCGACCTCTTCGGCGAGCAGTGCGTGCTGTGCGGCGGCGTGGTGGATCTGATGCGTTGCGGCTTCGAGGTCCTGGTGGAGGCCGGTTATCAGCCCGAGAACGCCTACTTCGAGTGCATCCATGAGATGAAGCTCATCGTGGACCTCATCAACAAGGGTGGCGTGGCGGCCATGAACTACTCCATCTCCGACACCGCCGAGTACGGAGAATACGTCTCCGGCCCCCGGGTGCTGGATCCCGAGACCGTGAAGGCCAACATGCGGGCCGTCCTCAAGGACATCCAGAACGGCACCTTCGCCGGACGCTGGATCGCCGAGAACAAGAATGGCCGCACCTTCTTCAACAGCATGCGCCACAATCTCTCCAAGCACCCCATGGAAATCGTGGGCAAGGAGCTGCGTGAGAAGATGCTGTGGAAGAACGACCAGGATCTGGACAACGCTTCCAAGTAGAGTTTCCGGGATCTCTCCCCTCCTCCCCCTCCCGCCTGTGAGCCGGGGGGAGGGGACCCCGCCCATTCCCCTCCACAGGCTTTCTCTCTCCCCCTTTCTTCCTCCCCCTGGGAAAAAACTGTTCCGCCCATGTTGTCTGATATCATGAAGGCCGGCGCCGGACGCGCCCCGAACCGCAGTCTCCTCTATGCCCTGGGCATGACCCGCCAGGAGGTGGAACGGCCCCTGATCGGCGTGGTCTGCTCCTGGAACGAGATCGTCCCCGGACACATGCATCTGGACAAGCTGGCCGAGGCCGTGAAGGCCGGTGTGCTGGCCGCCGGCGGAACCCCCATCGTCTTCCCCGCCATCGCCGTCTGCGACGGCATCGCCATGGGACACGTGGGCATGAAATATTCTCTGGTCACCCGGGACCTTATCGCCGATTCCACCGAATCCATGGTCATGGCCCACCAGTTCGACGGACTGGTGATGATCCCCAACTGCGATAAAAATGTGCCTGGCCTCCTGATGGCCGCCGCACGCCTGAATATCCCCGCCATCGTCTGCTCCGGCGGACCCATGCTGGCGGGACACTTCCCCGACGGACGCCGGGGATGCCTCTCCACCCTCTTTGAGGCCGTGGGCGCCTATCACGCCGGAAAGCTGGACGAGGCCGGCCTCCTGGATTCCGAAGAGCGCTCCTGCCCCTCCTGCGGCTCCTGCTCCGGCATGTATACCGCCAATACCATGAACTGCCTCTGCGAGGCCCTGGGCATGGCGCTGCCGGGCAACGGCACCATCCCCGCCCCCTATTCCGCCCGCATCCGCCTGGCCAAGCAGACGGGCATGCAGATCATGGAACTGGTGCGCAAGGACATCCGTCCCCGCCAGATTATGACTGAACAGGCCTTCCATAATGCGGAGGCGGTGGATATGGCCCTGGGCGGCTCCACCAATACCATGCTCCATCTTCCCGCCATCGCCCGGGAGGCCGGGGTCACCATCACCCTGGAAACGGTGAATGAAATCAGCGCCCGCACTCCCAATCTCTGCCATCTGGCCCCCGCCGGGGATGCCTATGTGGAGGATCTGGATCTGGCCGGCGGCGTCCCCGCCGTCATGAAGGAACTCTCCCGAAAGGCCCTGGTGGACACCACGGTGCTCACCTGCACCGGCGCCACCCTGGAGGAGAATCTCCGTGGGGTCTCCGTCCGGAATCCGGAGGTGATCCGCCCCCTGGAGAAGCCCTTCCTGGCCAATGGCGGCATCGCGGTGCTGAAGGGAAATCTGGCACCCGATGGCTGCGTGGTGAAGCAGGCCGCCGTGGCCCCCGAGATGATGCGCCACACCGGCCCCGCCCGGGTCTTCGACAGCGAGGAGGACGCCCTGGCCTCCATCTACGGAGGCAAAATCCAGGCCGGCGATGTGGTGGTGATCCGCTACGAAGGCCCCAGGGGCGGCCCCGGCATGCGGGAAATGCTCTATCCCACCAGCGCCATCTGCGGCATGGGACTGGGCGCCTCCGTGGCCCTCATCACCGACGGACGCTTCTCCGGCGCCACCCGGGGCGCCGCCATCGGACACGTGAGCCCCGAGGCCGCCGCCGGCGGTCCCATTGCCCTGATTCAGGAGGGCGATCTGGTGGAGGTGGACATCCCCGCCAACCGCATCACCCTGAAGGTCGCCCCCGAGGAGCTGGAACGGCGTCGCCAGAACTGGACCGCCCCCGCCCCCAAGGTCACCACGGGATATCTGGCCCGCTACGCCAAGCTGGTCTCCTCCGCCGACAAGGGAGCCATTCTCCAATAGCCTTACTTCGCCTTCCCCCGCTCCCCGTATGCGACAGCTCACCAGCCAACTCCTCCTCTACGGCAACGTGGCCCGGGAGGGCACCATCCTGGCGGAACTCGCCCACATCGCCGGCCAGGCATCCTGCCTGGAAAACGGCGATCCCGCCCCCCTCCGCCGACGCTTCTACGACCAGATCCGACGACTCCTGGAATTGGCCACCCTCTGCGGATTCGACCAGAATCTCTGGCACAATTACATCGCCTATCTGGTGGCCACCGACGAAAACCCCTTCTCCCTGACCTGCGAACGGGTGGGGGCCACGCCGGAGGCCAGCGTCAATCTCTTCGCTGTCCACGACTTCGAGATCTTCCAGCAGCTCTTCTCCTACGATTTCACCGCATTGGAGAAGCGTCTGGGGGTGGAGTGCTTCTCCATCCTGGAGAACTACCGGGCCATTCCCAAGCGGGAGGGGGCGTACAACCGGGGCATCAGCCGTCGCATCCAGGCCCTGAGCCAGGCGCTGGAGAAATGCGCCACCCCCGGCGCCTTCTTCCATGTGGTCACCGACTTCTATCGCCAGCACGGGGTAGGGGAATTTGCCTTCAACCACGCCTTCCGGCTGCGCAAGGCCGGGGACGCCCCCCTGGAGTTCCTCCCGGTGAACAACCTGGATGCCCTGGGACTGGATGGCCTGGTGGGCTATGAACGCCAAAAATCCCTCCTCCGGGAAAACACCCTGGCCTTCCTGGCGGGAAAGCGGGCCAACAATGTCCTCCTCTATGGCGACAGCGGCACCGGAAAATCCACCAGCGTCAAGGCCTTGGCCCACGACTACGGGGAGTATGGTCTCCGGATGATCGAGATCTACAAGCACCAGTTCCGGGAGCTTCCCGAACTGGTGGCGCGGATCAAGAATCGGCGCTACCGGTTCATTCTGGTGATGGACGATCTCTCCTTCGAGGAGAACGAGGTGGAATACAAGTATCTCAAGGCCGTCATCGAGGGCGGCGTGGAAAGCAAGCCCGAGAATCTTCTGGTCTATGCCACCAGCAACCGGCGCCATCTGGTCCGGGAGAAGTGGTCCGACCGGGAGGATATGGAGCACGACGGCGACATCCACCGCTCCGATACCATGGAGGAAAAACTCTCTCTGGCGGAGCGCTTCGGACTGGCCATCCTCTACGGCAACCCCTCCAAGAAGGAGTACGAGGCCATTCTCCAGGCCATCGCCCAGCGGAATGGCATCGAATTGACTCCCCAGCGGTTGGCCCTGGCCACCCAGTGGGAAATTCAGCACGGCGGATTCTCCGGCCGCACGGCTCAGCAGTTCATCCAATCCCTGGAGGGAAAGGACGAGGCGTAGTTCCCCGTTCGACCGCCTGACAACATTCATCTGACAAGGGGAAGACCACATTTATGGAATCGGTTCTCATTGCTTTGGCCAGCGGCTTTTGCGGGGGTCTGGGAGGAGTAGGCTACAAGGTCTCCAACATGGGGAAGGTCTCCACTCTGCAAACCGCCGCCGTCATCTCCTTCTTCGGCGCACTCTTCTTCGGGGCGCGAGCTTGTCTTCTGGGGGAGTGGACTCTCTTCTCCTGGCAAGTCGCTTCCCTGGCTCTGGCCTCCGGATTCTCCCAGTATCTGGCTTTGGTGGTCTTCGCCTTGGCCTTGAAAAAAACGCCCCTCTCCTTGGTGTGGTGCGCGGCCAGCCTGGAGTTCATGCCGGGACTCCTTTTCGCCTGGCTCGCCTATGACGAACCCATGTCCCTCTGGCGCTGGGCGGGGCTGGTGGCCCTTCTGGGCGCCATTGTGGTGGCCTCCTTTGCCGGGAGCGAGGAGGAGGGGGAGAAGAAGCCCCAGGAGCAGGGGAGGGGGCGTCCTTCCGTGGGCACCATGCTGGTCACCCTCATCGCCCTGCCTCTGCTCTTCGGCGGACTCTTCGTCTGCATGAAATGGGGCTCCCATCTGCCTACCCCCGGAGCGCCGGAGAAGGTGCTCATGGACGCCACGGGAAACATCTTCATGTGCCTGGTCTATTTCACCATGATGGTGACCTGCGCTTGCCACGTCTCCGCAAAACGGGAGTGGAACATCACTCCTCTGGGGGCCTGGGGATGCGCCTTGGCCACCGTCCCCACGGTGGCCAGCTTCTTCCTCCAGCTGTGCATCGTGGTGGAGGCGCCCGCCGCCGTGGTCTTCGCCTTGACCTACTCCATGTCCATGTTCTCCACGGCCATTCTCTCCACTCTCTTCCTGGGAGAGAAGCGCACCCGCACTTGGTATGCCACTCTGGGGCTGGCCCTTTTGGCGGTGGTGCTCATCAGCGATATCTTCCCCCTGCTGTTGAAGAGCTGAGAGCTGGGAATTCCGTCGCCGGGGGATACCCTATTTTCCCCGGTGACTTCCGCCCTTCTTCTTCCCCTTGGGGAGGGAGGGCGTGGGGGAAACGGGGGCATGCTTGGGCTTCTTTCCCTTTTCCAGTTCGTAGAGCTGGTCCCGGAGCATGGCCGCCCGTTCGAATTCCAGGGCCTGGGCGGCCTGTTGCATCTCCTCCTCGATCTGGCGTTTCGCTTCGGTGAGGTCGTACTCGTATTCGGCCTCCTCCTCCGAGGCCATGAGCCCCGGCTTCCGAAGGACGCTGGCCACCTTTTCCCGGGCTTCCTCCGCCAGATGGAGACTGGCCTGCACCGCCCGGTGGATGGTCCGGGGGGTGATGCCGTGTTCCCGGTTGAAGGCCATCTGCTTCTCCCGGCGCTGCTGCGTCTCCTCCAGCAGGAACCGGATGGAGTCGGTGAGGACATCCGCATAGAGAATGACCCGCCCCGCCGCATTTCGGGCGGCACGCCCCGCGGTCTGGATGAGGCTGGAGGCACTTCGAAGAAATCCCTCCTTGTCCGCATCCATCACCATCACCAGGGCCACTTCCGGCAGATCCAGGCCCTCCCGAAGGAGATTGATGCCCACCAGACAGTCGAATTCCCCCGACCGAAGCCCCCGGATGATCTCTACCCGCTCCAGGGCATCCAGGTCGGAGTGGAGATACCGGCTCTCAATGCCCACCTTACGCAGATATTCGGAGAGCTCCTCCGCCATGCGCTTGGTCAGGGTGGTTACCAGCACCCGCTCCTTCTTCTCCGTGACCCGCCGGATCTCCTCGATGGCATCGTCCACCTGCCCCGCGAGGGGACGCACTTCCACCAGAGGATCCAGCAACCCGGTGGGACGGATGATCTGGCGGACGGGCTCCGTCAGGGAAAGCTCATAGCTGCCCGGCGTGGCGGAGACGAAAATGACGTTTTTCTGGAGGGAACGGAACTCGTCGTAGGTCAGGGGGCGGTTGTCCAAGGCGGAGGGCAGCCGGAAGCCGTTCTCCACCAGCACGGTCTTCCGGTTCCGGTCCGCATTCTGCATGGCGTGGAGCTGGGGCAGGGTGACATGGGATTCGTCGATGATGGTGAGGAATCCCTCCGGGGGAAAGTAGTCGATGAGGGTGAAGGGGCGGCTGCCGGCCTCCCGGGCGGCCAGATGCCGGGAGTAGTTTTCAATGCCCTGGCAATATCCCACCTCCTGGAGCATTTCCAGATCGTAGATGGTGCGCTGATGGATGCGCTGGGCTTCCACCAGCTTGTTCTGACTCTCGAATTCCCGCACCTGCTCTAGCAGCTCCGCCCGGATGGCCCGCACCGCCGCTTTCATTTTCTCCTCGCTGGTGACGAAGAGCTTGCAGGGGAAGATGACGGCGGAGGTGGTTTTCTCCACCAGGGTGTGGGTCATGACGTTCCGATAGCACATCCCCTCGATGGAATCCCCCCAGAACTGGATTTCCAGATAGTCCTCCCGGTGGGAAAGATAGACTTCCACCGTGTCCCCCGCCGCCCGGAACTGCCCCCGCTCCGGCGCCAGGTCGTTCCGGGTGTATTGGAGGGCCACCAGCTTCCGGAGCAGATCGTCCCGGGAAATGGACTGGTCAATGACGATTTTCGCCTCCATGGAGGCGAACTCCTCCGGGTCTCCCATGCCGTAGATGCAGGAGACCGAGGCCACCACAATCACATCCTTCCGCTCCAGCAAGGCCCCCGTGGCCGCCAGACGCAGCCGCTCCAGCTCGTCGTTGATGGCGGAATCCTTGGCGATGTAGGTGTCGGTGGAGGGAATGTAGGCTTCGGGCTGGTAGTAGTCGTAGTAGCTGACGAAATACTCCACCGCGTTCTCCGGGAAGAACGCCTTCAGCTCGCTGTAGAGCTGGGCCGCCAGGGTCTTGTTGTGGGAGATCACCAGCGTGGGCATCTGCAGACGCTGGATCACGTTGGCCATGGTGAAGGTCTTGCCGCTCCCCGTGACCCCCTGGAGGGTCTGATAGTGGAGATGCTGCTCCCGGATGCCCTTCACCAGGGCCTCGATGGCCTCGGGCTGGTCCCCCGCAGGCTGATAGTCGCTATGGAGAAGAAAGCGATCCGGCATGGGATCCCGAATGCCGGGCTACAGCCCCAGGGCGTCCTTCAACGCCTCCACCCGGTCCAGACGCTCCCAGGGAAACTCCTCCCAGCCGAAGGGACCGTAGGCGGCACTCTGACGATAATTCCATCCCTGGGGCGCCAGCAGCCCCAGCTCCTGGGAAATCTGGGCGGGCCGGCAGTCGAAGATCCGGCGCTCCTGGAGAAGCCGCACCACCTTCTCCTCGGGAACCTTCCCCGTGCCGAAGAAATTCACGTTGAAGGCCAGGGGATCCGTGACGCCGATGGCATAGGCCACCTGCAGCTCGCAGCGCCGGGCCGCTCCCGCCGCCACCAGATTCTTGGCGATGTACCGCAGCATGTAGCAGGCAGACCGGTCCACCTTGCTGGGATCCTTCCCGCTGAAGGCCCCGCCGCCGTGGCGCCCCGCTCCGCCGTAGGTGTCCACGATGATCTTCCGCCCCGTCACGCCGCTGTCGCCGTCCGGCCCTCCGATGACGAAATTCCCGGTGGGGTTGATGTAGAGCTGGCCGCCCCGCTGGTTCACCCGGCGGAGATCCACCTCCTGAAGGAAGGACTGGGGGAGGGTTTCCTGGAGAACCTGGAGAACCGCCTGGCGCACCTTGTCGCCGGTGCCTTCCTGATGCTGATGGGAGACCACCAGGGAGGTGATGGCGGTGGGCTGTCCGTCCTCGTAGCGGAAGGTCAGCTGGCTTTTGGCGTCCGGCCGCAGGAAGTCATATTCCGGCTGGCTGCGGCGCAGCTGGGAGAGGCGGCGGAGGATTTTCTTGGCGTAGTAGAGAGGGGCGGGCATATAGGCGGGAGTCTCGTCGCAGGCGTAGCCGAACATGATGCCCTGGTCTCCTGCGCCCTGCTCCCCGGTGATGCTGGTGTCCTCCGACACGCCCCGGGCGATGTCTGCGCTTTGCTTGTGCAGCCGGTTCTCGATCTGAAGAGTGGAGGCCTGGAAGCCCTCGCCGGCCCGGTCATAGCCAATCTCCGCCACCGTCTGACGGACCAGTGCCTCGTAATCCGGCGCCTCCCCCTGAAAACTCACCTCTCCCGCCAGGGCCACATAATTGGTGGTGGCCAGAGTCTCGCAGGCCACGTGCCCCCGGGAATCCCGGGCCAGGACCGCATCCAGAACCGCATCGGAAATCTGGTCGCAGACCTTGTCCGGATGCCCCTCGGAGACGGCCTCGGAGGTGAAGAGGAAAGATTTCGGCATATACATAGTGAAGACTCCCAGTGTGTTGTTAGGCGGAAAGGCGAAAAATCGCCTCCCCGCCCCGGAGACCTTGGAACTCCGGATGAAACCCCTCTCCTGAATAGACATCCCGAAAGGCCAGGCCCCAACTTGGCAGCACACACACAGGATGAAATGGAGAAGAGGAAAGCCCCCGGCCTACGCTTGGCCGGAAAAACGGGCGGATGACTAATATACCTTGCTCAGGTAGGCCCACCCTCGCCGCTCCCCCCTTCCCCTCAACCTTTTTCCTCCTCCAAGAGCCACATTGATGTGGCCCCCCCCCCGCCCCCGGCGGCCCCCCCCAATAGGATCCGAATCCCGCGGGGGGCAGCGGGGAGATTCCGGCCGGGAACCCATGGGGGTGGATTTTTTCCCCCGCCAGATTTCCTTGTCCTGGTTTTCTCCCGTTTATTTCAGGGTGACGGGGATTTCGGCGAAGAGCTGGGATTGTCCGTTGGCCAGGAGGAGTTTGACGGGGCCGGGTTCGGCGACGAAGGTGTTTTCCTGGGGGGCGAAGAAGGCAAAGTCCCGCCATCCCAGGGTGAGCTGGAAGGGGGCTTCCTCTCCCGGGGACAGGGGGAGTTTGGTGAAGTTCCGGAGGACCTTCAGGGGGCGCTGTTCCCGCTGACATTCCGGCTGGGAGACATAGAGCTGCACCAGGGCCTGGCCCGGGAGGGCGCCGGTGTTCCGCACTTTTCCTGTGACGGTGAGGGTTAGGGACTTGTCGGCCAGGGAGCCGGAGAGGGTCGCCTGGCTGTCGGCTTCGTAGGCGAACTGGGTGTAGCTGAGGCCATAGCCGAAGGGGAAGCGGGGGGCGATTCCCGCCCGGTCAAAGTGGCGGTAGCCGATGAAGATGCCTTCGTCGTATCGGACATAGGGGGTGTTGCCCTCCCGGACGCCGGGATAGTTGCCGTTGGCATGGCAGGCGTAGTGGGAGAGTTCCTTTCCCCAGGTGAAGGGGAGGTGGCCCTCCGGGGTGGCGGCTCCCGTCAGGATGTCCACCAGGACATCTCCGCATTCCTGTCCGGGATACCAGAGATCCAGCAGGGCGCCGACGGCGTCGAACCAGGGTTCCACATTCATGACGGAGCCCCCCATCAGGGCCACGATCACCCTGGGATTGACCTTGGCCAGCGCGGCCAGGAATGGGGATTGTCCCTCGGGCAGTTCCAGGGAGGGGATATCCGCATCCTTCACATCACCCCAGCCGATGCCTTCCCGGTCGTAGTGGTGGTTGCTGCCTCCCACATAGAGCACAACGTCGGCCCGGGCGGCGGCCTCCAGCGCCTCCTGCTGCAGAGCCTTTTCGTCCTTCCGCAGAAGCACTTTGCATTCGCAGGCCTCTTCGGGGACATTGTGGTATCCCAGGATTTCCAGGGTGTAGGTGTGTCCGGCTTTCACCTGGACATCGGCGGAGTTGTCCATCAGCCCGGTCTGGGTGCCGTCCAGCAGGCATGTTCCATCCAGGGAGAGGGTGGCGCCGGCCAGTCGGGAGGCCAGCAGTCCCAGGTGCCAGAGGGTGTCCCGGGCGGGGGTGAATTTTGCGCGAACCCGGAGGAAGTAGTTCCGGTTGAGGAGGATTTCGGGGGTGGATTCCAGGCCGGCCGCCAGGGCCACGCCGAAGTAGAGGGAGAGGGATTTCCGGGGCAGGGTCAGGAAAGGGGCCTTTCCCGCCGCCAGGGCCTGGGCATCCTCGTAGAATTCGCAGAGGCAATCCTGCACCAGCTCTTCCGGGAAGTCCTGGGCATCCCGGAAGAGGACGCCCGGGGCGTATTCCAGGGTGCACTGGTCTCCCAGACGGGCCTGGAGGGCTTCCCGGACGGTGGTCTCATGCCGGGGATGGACGGCGCCGCTGCCGCCGCTGTGCAGCAGATCCCGGTGGTGATGGAACTCGGCGGCGGGACCGCAGAGGAGAATCCGCATGCCAGGACGCACCGTCAAGGGGAGGAGTCCGTCGTTCTTCAGGAGGGTGGTGGCTTCGCAGGCGATGGCCCGGGCGGTCTTGCCATGGGCCTCGGTGGCCACCTGTCCCTTGGTGACATCCCGGTGTGCCGTGACCCGGAAAATCAGGCGCAGCACCCGGCGCACATGGTCGTCCAGCTCTTCGGGAGTGATTTTCAGGCAGGACAGCTGATCCCACAGGGCAGATTTCATCCAGTTGGAGGGCGCCCCGCCCATTTCCAGATCCAGCCCTCCCCGCAGGGCCTCCATGGCCGCATGGGTGCCGCCCCAGTCGGACACCATGACGCCGTCAAAACCGCATTCATCCTTGCAGAACTCCTGCTGGGTGTAGCGGCATTCCGAGGCATAGCTGCCGTTGATGCGGTTGTAGCTGGACATGATCATCCAGGGATGGGCTTCCCGGATGACGATCTCAAAGGCCTCCAGATATAGTTCCCGGAGGGTTTTCCTGTCACAGCGGCTGTCTCCGGTGGTGCGGCAGATTTCCTGATTGTTCAGGGCCAGATGTTTGGCGGTGGCCGCCACCCCCATGCCCTGGCATCCCTGGACATATCCCGAGGCGATCTTCCCGGCCAGGACGGGATCTTCTCCGTAGTATTCGAAGTTTCTCCCGTTCAGGGGGGTGCGCATGAGGTTGAAGCCGGGGCCCAGGGAGGCGTGGACGCCGGTGGCCAGGGCCTCTTCCCCGATCACCTGTCCGAAGGCCTTGGCCGTCTGGGGATTCCAGGTGGCCGCCAGGGCCATGCCGCAGGGCAGGGCGGTGGTATAGGTGCCGTCCTCCAGCCGGATTCCCTGGGGACCATCGGCGCACATGACCCTGGGGATGTCAAACTCGGGAATCCCTCCGAATTCCATGGTGTTGATCCCGCTGAGAAGGGCAACCTTTTGGCCGAGAGAGAGTTGAGACAGGATTTCTTCGATGCGTTCTTCCATGGAATGCGGGGGAAAGGGGAAAAGGGGGGGATAAAGACAACGGAAAAATATAATGTGCCTTGCCCGGCCCCCTCTCCGGCGTGAGTTTTGCAGACGTATGTAGCACTAATCTTGGTTGTCGAGTGCCATGGCGT
>JAEDNW010000121.1:0-7126 GCA_016302315.1 Lentisphaeria bacterium | reverse complement strand
TCATCCAGGAAGAGGAAGATTTCTTCCTCGTAGGGGACGGGGGTGCCATAATGGAGGGTGGCGGAATATGTTCCGGCCTCCTGGATCTCCACGGTGTACTTGACCCACTCGCCCATTTGGACATACCCGATGGTGCCATCCCGGCCCACATCCACATCCCCTTCCCGCATGGGATTTTCCTTCTGGGCGGTGTTGCCGGGGGTGGTATCCAGGTAGGCCACCCTCTGACCGCCCTCGTCGTACTCTCCCAGTTTCAGGGCGCCAGGGATGACCTGAGGCGTTCCGCCATAGGGGGTGCTTTCCTCGCCCTGTCCTGCCGGAATGATGCTGGCGAGAACAAAGGGGCGGGTGTGGGCGATGTTGCCCTCCGCGTCCTGAACGAAGATGCTGTAGCCGTGGAAGTTCTCCTCGAACTTGGGGACGATGCTTTGGCGTCCGGGGCGGGTGTAGTCGGTGATGTTGTAGTATTCGTTGGTGAGGGAGACCTGGAAATCGTAGGGAGGTTCGGTCTTGTAGTCCAGGAGATATCCGCTATCGAAGAGATAGGCGGCCACAATGGGGCTGTCGCCGGCTTCTGCCTTGGCGGAGAAGGAGAGGAGATCTCCGTATTTCGCCTGGTTTCCCTGGGGGGTGGTTTCCCATTCCACCGTGGGATACTGGGATTTGGGGAGCGCGTAGACCCGGACGTAGTCGGTGAAGAAGCTTTCCGGGTAGTTGCCATATTCGGGGCGTCCGGCGGAGGCCTTCACCTGGCCGCTGAGGATCAGCTGGAGGGGGCTCATGCCGGCGCAGTGGTAGAAGGCATCGAAGGTGACGCTGTTGTAGGGGCTGTGGCTGGCGCTACTGGAGATCAGCTTGCCATCCAGGTAGTAGGAGATTTCAAAGGGGGTCCAGATGACGCCCACCCGGTGGAATCCGTCCAGGAAATTTGCCTTGGGGGAGTTGTAGTTCCAGCTCTTCAAGGTTTCTCCGGAGTAGACATGGAGATTGTGATCCAGGACGCTGCGGAAGGCGGGGGAGCCGGGATAGGGCTTTCCGTTTTCATCGGGGCGGGTGAGGTAGTAGTCCTCGTAGATATCGATTTCGAAGCCGTCGTAGAAGGGGTTGGCATTGGAGGCGCCGTAGAGCCAGAAAGCGGACCACCAACCGGGTTCCTGGCGGAATGTGCAGCGGGCTTCGAAGTAGCCGTATTGGAAGAAGCGTTTGCTCTTGATGGCTCCCGTGCGGAGTTTGGCGTGTTGGGCATCCCAGTCGGTCTGGATCTCCAAGGTTCCGTCATGGACGCTCACCCGTTCAGGCAGGCTGTTCCAGGAGTGGACCCACTCTTCCATGTTCAAGGCCTCTCCGTCGAACTCCTCGGAGAAGACCAGTTCCCAGCCTTCGGCCTCGGGATCGAAGGTCTTCCGGGGATTCACCTTGTAAGGCACGGGGCTGGATCCCCCCTGCTCCACCGCCATGCCCACGGCGAAATTGTCCACGGTGACCTGGGCCTCCTCCGGGAATTCGGCGGTCAGCACCAGAGCAGAGGCGACCTGTCCGGAATTGGCCTGTCCGAAGATGGTATCCTGGGAGAAGGAGAGTTGGGAGCCATCGGAGAGACTGTTCACATTGGCGGAGGCGCGTCCCGCCCCATTGACCCCGAAGAGGAAATCCGCAGGCAGGGACGTGACGGGCAGGGTTCGGCTGGCCAACGCCTGCCCATCCTGCACCAGGGACAGCTCCAGTTCCTCCTTTCCGGGAACGCTCTTCACCTCCAGGGCGAGGCGGCATCCCTCCTCTTCCTGGAGTTGCAGGGCCAACTTGGCCTCCGCCGACTCCTGGAAGTTTTGGACACGCACCGCCACGGAGCGGTAGTAGAACTTGTCCTGGGGCAGAGAGAAGAGGGGCGAGTTCTGGGGAAGAATGGCCAAAGAATCCGTCGTGCGGAAGATGGCCTGTCCCGTGAGAGTCAGCAGTCCGGGGGTGGGATATCCCTGGATGCGTTCCGGCTCCCCGGTGCAGGAGAGGCTCTCCCCGTCGAAGGATTCCAGCCAATCCATCTTGGAGAGCTTCAGACGGACCGTGCGATCCGCCAACTCCAGAGGTCCGCCCATCATCAGGACAGAGCTGGTGGAACCGGTCTTCACCTTCACAGCCAGGATGTTGCGTCCCTTCTTCAAGCGGACGTCAAAGACGTGGTTCCAGATCTCGAAGGGGTATTCCACATTTCCCATCTCCGTGGTATCCAGGACCTTTTCCCCATTCACATAATATTCCATCCACCAGTCGGCGGCGGCGCCGATGGTGTATCCGCATTCGATGGGGGAATCCAGGACGGCAAAGGCCCAGCCCACCTTTCCTTCGCCGGGGCCGAAGAGCCTGGCGAAATCCAGGGTATGGGCATTGAGGCGGAAGATCGTTCCCTCCTGGCCATCCAATGCGGCGGGGACATCTTCCAGGGAAGACAGATCCGGCTGGAAGGACTCCTCCACAGGTCCGAAGAGAGTCCAGCGTTCCGGGAAGGGTTCGCTTCCCAGGTAGGGAGAGGAGGTCTGCTCCACATGGAGATCCGAGATTTCCACTTCGCCCCCTTGGGGCATCTCGAAGCTGAGGTCAAAAGAGCCGGTTTCGCCGGCCTTGCCATTGTAGACCTTCAGGGCGATGTTGTAGTTTCTCCACTTCTCCCCCACCGTGAAACTCTCGATCTGGGGAGACTGGAAGTTCCACTCTCCGTCGATGGTCATGAAATAGAGGGAGATGGCCCCGGTGCCCTTGCCCCGGGCCCGGAAGCGCAATTGGAGGGTGTCCCCGCACTGGGCGGGATGGAAGATGGTGTTGAAGGCCGCCCCCCGGGCGCTCCGGATGTTGGTCATCTTGAAGGAATTCCCCTCCAGACCGCCCCCCAGGATGGTCTCTAGCGTGCAGGCCGGCTCATAGCCGGGCCACATGTTCCGCATCCAGCCATCGGGGAGGCCTTGGCTGTTCACATTTAGGAAGGTTCCGTTCAGGGCGACTTCCCCTGCCCCGCATAAGACCGCCAGGCAAAGGATCCCAAAAAGAAGAAGAAGACGTTTGTGCATCATAACGGAGACTCCGGAAAAAGAGTTGTGTGTGTGGGGGGGGGGAGGGAAGAATCAGAGGGGAGCGCGGAGGGCGGCGGGCTTCACAAAGACCGCCTGCCGGACATAAAGGGGTTCCACGGAGCGTTCCTGGGCCGGGAGATCCTGGGGCCAGGGAAAGAGGCTTTCCGGGGCATGAAGCAACTCGGCAGCAGGAAGTTGGGGCAAGACAAAGAGGCGTTCCCGAAGAGAGTCGGGGCAGAACTCCGCCACTTCCGGCTGAAGGAGGCCGTAGGCCTGGCAAAGCCTCTCCGGCTCCTCCAGCTGGGAGGGTTTCCAGGGGGCCGGCTCGCCCTCCATCCGGAGGAGACCCCCTTCCTGGCGCAGGAATCGGGTCAGGAGGAGTTCTCCGCAGCGCCCGTCATGAAGGACGCCCACGGAGGCGGGTTCGCCGGGCACCGCCCGGCCGAAACCCCCGGCACGGAGGGGAAACACGGAAGGCACGGAAACGCCGCTGCGCTGCGCACAGAGAGCACGGAGTACCCGCACGTCCCACCCCAGGAGGAAGGGGGCGGAAAATCCCCCCGCTTGCGGGGAGAAGGTGGGATATCGCCTGCACCTTCGCGGCGGTCTCGCACTTGATGCTTGGCATGTTCGTTCTCTCTTTGGGGTTGACCCGGCCGCTAATTTAGCCGAGGGATTCCGGAACAGCCAAAATTTCGTTTCACTCAAGAGCAGGACACGCTTACCAACGTAGAGCAGTTGGTAAAAGGCAACAGAATCAACGTCTCCTGCGAAACCAGCAGAAGACATTGATGATAGAAATTGGCCAGAGGTCATAGTAACGCTCTGGTCATTCTGTCTGTTGCCACGTGTGGACTCTTTACGCTAAATCTCCCGGCGTTCTGTCTTTGGCTGGTAGATGGTGTCATCATCATCGGCAGATGAGGACCATTCGTCCCGGAACAAATACGCCTCGGAATTGGAAGCCAAAGTGACTTCCAAAACTTCAGACCAGTAGCAGCCCTTTTCCAGCCAGAGAGTCTTTGATCCGAATCTTATGGCGATTCCCTTTGTGTTGGCAAAGATGAACGGGCTTTGGTTTTTCTCCTGGATGGTTACGGTATCAGTTGTCAACTCGACAGAATCAACCGTTTCGCCAAGTGGAAAAAGCACAAGTCGTTCACCAAGTGAATCCCAGCGTCCTTTCTGTTCCCTGAACACGCAGACCCGCGCCAGGTCAGGGTATTCATCAGGACGGCTCTCGACTTCCTCGCTCCAGATGGAAATATCTTCATTGGGCAGATGCAGGATGACCATTTGGGAAAGGGCATGCTCAAGCGTGTCAGTCTGCTCCACAGAAATGCCATCCACCTGCTGTCCTTTCAGCTGACGGAGTACTTCAACCGAGGCGTCTGGAATGATGTTGTAGGTGGTCTTCATTTGTTACCTCCTTTGGGTATGAAATGAATCTTTTGCGGTTTGACGAATCCGGATCTGACAATGCAAATCTCAACGGCGGGAGTTCCGTCTGAATGGGAGACTTCGCGTATTTGGACACGGCTTCCATCCTTCAAAATTGCCGCCTCTGAACGGGGGACAGGACCATTATTCTGCTGGATCATCGGGCCTCTTTGAACAGCGCCCTCAGTGGCTTTCTCGTAAAAGTCACGAGCTGTCTCTAGCGGATTATCACTGCTAATCCGCCTCGCTTTGCCAGTTCCCCTTTCACCGAAGTATCCTTCTGGGGAAACAGGGAATGCTTTTGTCAACTGGGGCAGATTGTCCGCTAGGTCATGATGTTTGTCATCTGCGCCCCTGGTTCCGGAATATCCTCCATGAATGCTTTTATGTGAACTTCCAGGAATTTTGGCACTAAAACCTTTCCTGCTTCCTCCCGTTTCTCATCCCTGGATGAAGCAGAGGATCTCCTCGTAGGTGTGTTCGCTCTTTCTGACGGCCTCCAAGAGTTCCTTGCGTCTGACTTCCTCTCGCCTCTCCATTAGCGCTTCCAGATTCCGCTTCGCCTTTTCGAACCTCGTCTTCGCCCTGACAAGTTTCTCCTGGGCCGCTGTGATCTTGTTGTCCTGTGTGACGGAACGTCTTGCCTTTCTTGTCCTTGCCATTTTTCCCTTCCTTGTTCTACAGCTCGCGAAGTCTCTCGCTCAGTTCTGCGGCCTGTGTTTTGACGAACTCCTCGCCGAGGCCGAAAGCCCGGAGTATTTCCTTCTGGGTTGCCGTCACGGCATGATCCAGGCGATAGACGCCATCGCCCCCCCGGATCATCTCGATCTTCTCCAGTTCCCTCAAGGCGGCGGGAACGGTCATGTAGTTCGCCTTCCGCTCGTTCTTGAGAACCGCCGACTTCAGGCTTGTGTAGATCTTGTTGCGGAGAATCAGGGCGACGAACTCGACGAAGATCTTCGCCGAGGCGGCCTCGTCCGAGCAGACGCGCAGGGAACGGTTCCCCAGATAGGACTTGTCTCCCCTGAAGAGTTTCTCCGAGTCGTCCCTGCTCTTGTACAGGGCAAGCGCCTCCCTGGCGGTCATCTCCTCGGAGGTCACGAGGCAGAAGTATCCGCAGAGCCTGAGCTCCCGCTCGACAACCTCGCATTTCTCCCTGGCGACGAGCAACTTCTTTTTCTCCAGAACGAGATCGTAATAGTGACGCAATGTGTCGCTGACGGCGATTCCCCGCCCCTCGTTCCGCTTCAGGTATTTCGCCATGCGCTCCATCTTGAGCTCCACCTGCTCCCGCTCTGCGTGCTCCCGTCCGGTGCCGTGGTAGATGTGAAAAAACCTCTCCCGCGTGTCCTCTGCGTATAGCTTCGCCTTGACGGTGATGCCGTATGCCTTGTACTCCCGTATCTCGCAGGCGCGGTCGCATTCGAAGGTTCCCCTGCGTGACAGCACAAGCTCCGACACCAGCCTCCCCATGCCCTTCACCATCAGAACGAAGCTGTAGCCCTTCTCGTCAAGGAAGCCAATGTTCCCCCGGCTGAAGTATCCCCTGTCCAGGATGAAGCCGATGTTCCTGTAGCCGTATCCATGGGCCTTCTCCAGCATGTACTGGAGCTGGGACACGTCGACGATGCTTCCGGGATACTCCTCGTAGAACAGGGGCTCCTTGCGGGTGAGGTCGTGCCCCAGGGAGTAGTTGAAGACGGGAAGACGGGAGTCGTCCTTCGCCTTGCCAAACTCCACCATGGACAGGTCTCCCGCCTGGCTGTTCTTGTTGGTGGCGTCGTAGGAGATGTAGATCCGCTCCCCGCGGATCCTTCTTCTGTTCCAGGCGTTCAGGAAACCTATGCTCTGGTCGTCGGTGACGGAGCCCAGAAACTCCGACACCTTGCTGTCGGAATACATCCTCATCTTCTCGGTGAAAAGCGGATGGTTGTAGGCGTAGTCGGGATAGTACTGGGCCGCGTTGTCCTCGCTGACCAGGGAATAGGCCGCAAGATCCAGGAACAGCTCAAGGTCGGCAGGGCGGAAAAACTCCCCGAGAAGCGACGGAAGGGCATAGTCGTCCAGCAGCTTCCGGATAAGGAAATGACTGCCTGCACGGAGACAGCCGCTGCGGAATGCGCGTGGCTTTTCCCCAGGCAGGTTCACGCCGGGAAAGTATTTGCGGTAGTTCTCGTTCGGCAGCATCAGGCCGTCTTTCGTCAGCTTTCCAATGCAGGCGCGCTCCGGGATGGCGTACCGCTTCTCGGGGTTGTATCTCTGGCCGTACTGATAGTAGATGTAGGTCGTGCCGGACTTCGCTCTTCGAATGATGCGCCCGGGGCAGTCGGGAATTTGCGTGGCAACAGGCAGGTACTTAGTGGGAAGTAACACTAAATAATATACCCGCCAACCCCAGGCCGGCAAACAAAAAAGCCAGAAAATCCGAAGATTTCCTGGCTGAAGGAGAGCGCTCTTGACGGCCTATGCCCGTTTTAGTGGTAAAATTTACTGTGTGAGTTTTGCAGAAAAGTTACACTAGAACTTTCCCAAATCGTTGGACTATAGGGGATTTTTTCTGGGTCTTCCACGCTTCCGTTTCGGTGGTTCCTCGGGCTTGGGGAGGAGATCGAGTTCTTGGAGGA
>JAEDNW010000120.1:0-7168 GCA_016302315.1 Lentisphaeria bacterium | reverse complement strand
ACCGAGGCCGAGACCCGCAGACTCTATATCGACGCTATGCTCACCGACGCCGGCACCGCCCTGGCCAAAAAACGACTCCACTTCATGGAGACCTTCTTCCAGACTCTCCATCAGGAGTGCTTCCCCTCGGACGCGGCCTCCCCCTGACGGAGAGGCTCCCCCCCCCCTCGCGGACAAATCGATTTCCAAGACACCCCCCGTAGGCTCAGACGCCTCGGGGGGTTGTTGTTTCCCCCCCCTGCCCTCTTACGGAATGGGCATCGATTCGCAGGTAGGCGCCTGATACAGCGCCGGGAAAACGGCCTTTCCCCAGGGCCTCACCCCATAGGGTCCCAGCACCTCCACAGGCATCCACCGCTCCTCTCCGGGACGCCGGCACTCCAGGGACCCGTCGGAAAAAATTCTCCGGCCGTCGGAAAGCACCAGGGAGAACAGCATCCCGCAGGGAGCGCCTCCCAGATCCACTCCGTGGATGAGAATCTCGTTCTCGCCCACCTTCAGCTCCTTGGCCACATCCAGGGTCCAGGCGCACATCCATTCCTTCTGGCGCATCACCTGCTTCCCGTTGATGGTGACCATGAAGCCGTCATCCACCGCCACGGAGAGCCAGGCGTGTTCCAGGGGAGCCTCCACCGTCACGGGAACGCGGACGATGGTCTGGGAATCTGTGGTTTCGCTCTCCCCGGGCTGCCAGATCCAGTGGGCCCCCTCGTAGTATCTGGGCAAATCCACCTTTTCGCTCTGGCGTTGGGTGGCGGGGATTTCCAGAGGCGGCGGCAGGGGCTTGTCCCCATCCACCAGCACCAGGAGGCCATAGGGAGGCAGGGTGGCGGTGAAGGCGCCGTCTTCAGGCAGGAGGAAACGCTCCTCCTGGAGAACCCGGAGGCGCCGGGGGAAGGGGCCCGTGATGGTGCTCGTCACCTCGTCGCCGGACTCGTTCAGCACAATCCACACATCCCCCGCCTCGTTGCTCTTCTGGCAGACCCGGATCTGAGGCTGGTCGGCGGCGGAGGCCCCCACCGTCTCCGGGGCAATCAGGATGGCGCTCAGGGAGGTCACTTCGTGGATGGTGGTGGACAGATCCTCCAGGAACTGGTCGTTCTGCCTGCTGCCCAGATTCAACCCCCAGTAGGAAAGCCCCGTAGCTCCGTGGGCAATGGCCTCATAGGCCATGAAACGGGACTCCGCCAAGGTGGGATAGATCTTCTCCTGGGCGTTGTTCCAGTCTCCCCAGGAGAATCCCTGGATGGTCATCCAGATGGGCTTCTGATCCCGGACGGTCTCCCGGCAGATGTCCGTGTATTTGCCCACGCTGGTCATCATCTTGTCCTCCAGCCCGGAATGGGTGTTGGGAGCGGGGATGGGGTAGATGTCCACCCCGTAGACATCGCAGGCCAGGGAGTAGGCCCGGTTGTCCTCCACCCGGCCCCGGGGCGCCTCGTTGAGGAAGGCAGGGCGGCTGTCATCCAGATAGGCCAGAAGCCGTCGGTACGCATTGCTGCTCCGGCGCACATCCTCGCCTCGCCAGGCGGGTTCGTCACCGACGAACCACAGGGCGGTGGAGGGATGTTCCATGGCCCCCTGGAGCTCCTGGCGCAGCTGCTCCCCGTTCTTCCGGGCGGCCTCTTCGTCCGTCAGGGAGGCGAGGGAGGAGGGGATGGAGATCATGGCCAGCAGTCCGGCGTCGGCGGCGATATCCAGCTGCCGGTGATTGCAGAGGATGATGTTGATGCCCAGATCCCGCTGCCGCTGGAAGCCCTCCTCCGGAAGAAGATCCCCCCGGTTGCCCCAGGAATGGATGGGGAAGATGGGCTTGCCGTCAATGTGGAAGACATGGTTCTCGTCGAAGGTGAAGGAACGGGGAGGCACGGGACGCACCCGGAACTCCACCATGGCCTCCGCCAGGGTCTCCCCGGCCTCATCCTCCAGAGTGGCCTCGATGGGATAGATCCCCTGGGCCTCCGGCACCGGCAGCTGGAAGGCCACTCCCTCCTGGGCATCCAGCACCTGCTCCACCCCCTGGAACCGCAGCCGCAGACAGGATCCCTTCAACGCCGGGAAGAGCCGCCCGGTGAACGACGCGCCGGGAGCGCACTGCCCCTCCACCACCCCATTGTGGTAGGCAAAGGGAGCATCCAGCACAATCTCCAGCAGAGGCAGGGAGGAATGGGTCTCCTTGAAGACGATGTTGTCAAAGTAGACCTCCCCCTCGCTCTTCAGCTGGCACACCAGGGAAACCGTCATATCCCGGTCGGCTACGAAGGTGGCCTCCTTGTGCTGCCACCGGTCAAAGCAGTCCCGCCAGCCAACGAAGGCGGGAATCACCTCCCCCTGGTCATCCAGCACCGCAATCCGGGACCACGTGGCCCCCTGGATGTCCGTGTAGCGCTTGTCGGAGCCGCCCCGCACATCGTAGGCCAGCATGTAGATCTTGCCCTTTTTCACCTGGATGCCGTCCTGCCGCAGGTAGGCCTCCTGCCCAATTCCCTCCAACTTGGCGGAAATCCCGTAGTCGCTCTGGTGGTCGTAGGGCACCGCATGCACCCCCTGCCAATTCGCCAGCCCCGCATTGAAATTCCCATTCTGCAGCACCCCCTTCTTCATGGTCAGCCGGGGGGCGCGATACTCCACCTCACCCTCCATGCCCTTTGGGGTGGACAGCACCGCGTAGCAGGGCGCCCCGTCGGCGGGAGCCACAAACTCCAGCATCGCCTCCTGCCAGAGGGAGGTCACCTTTGCGCTCTTCAGCGCCAGGAAGCTGGGAGTGCCCCGCTCCACATAGAAGTCGGCAATGGCCCCCGACGTGCCCCGCACCAGCACCGTGAAGACGTAGGAAGCCCCCGGAATAAGGGCAACCTTGTCCTGCACCACCACCGTGCGTTTCCCCTCCTGCCCGGTGAGCTTCACCGAGCAATCCCCGGTGATTTCCGTCAGGGACGTGTCGTGCACGGACCAGCCCTTCTCCAGGAAGGCGGCATCCTTCAGCAGATTCTCCCCGCCCATGGCGTAGGCGGCAAAGCCACCCTCCTCCACCTCCAGCACCGGATTCCGGAACTCGATCACCCCGTTGGCCCCGGGCTCCGTGGCCAGCACCGCATAGTAGTCTCCCATGCCCGCACGGGGGACAAAGACATAGGAGGCCGTCTGCCACTCCGGGGTCCCCTGGACCTTCAGCCCCTGGCCGTGCCAGTCACTGCTCCGCTCCAGGTAGAAATATCCCGAGGCCCCCTCTGCACTGCGATACTCCACGGAGAAAATGTATGACAACCCGGGGACAAGCCCCAGCCCCGTCTGCTGCAGCAGGGCGCGCTCCTCATGCCCCGCCTCCGTCTTCAGGCGCAGCACCCCATCCGCCGAGGCAATCCGCTCCTCCTGCTGCACATTCCAGGATGTGTCCATCGAGGCAAATTCCGCATCCTTCAACACGTTCTGCCCAAAGGTGATCAGCGAAAGACCGAAGAGAAGAGAAAGAAAAAATCGCCAGTTCATGATACGGCTACGCTCCAACAAGTTTCACAGAAGACACCAAAATCCGTGGAAGGCCCCAAAAGCAGTCATGCCCCCGCATGCCCAACCCACCTCAGAAAACACAGGCCAATAGTATAATCCCCCAGACCCTTTTTACCCATCCCCTCACACAGCTCTTCTCCCCCCCCTGCCCTTTTGGGCGTCAAAATACATAACTCCTTGAGTTGCAGTGAGTTATGTCATAAATCCCCCGCTGGTAGCCCCGGCTGGATTTGAACCAGCGACCAAGACCTTATAAGAGTCCTGCTCTAACCACTGAGCTACGGGGCCGCGAAATCCCGGTTAATGTGACACCTTCCCCCCCGTTTGCAACCACCTCCCAGGAAGAAAAGCCCCCCCTTCCCTCCTGCGGAGACTACGCCAGGGCGTCTACCTCCGCCCCGGAAGCCTCTTCCGGGAACTCCTCCCCGTCCTCCTCCTCAGACTTCTTCGAGGAGAACAGGGAAATGACGTTCTTGGCATAGCCCTTCACGGCTTCCCAGGCGCTCTTCCCCACCGCTTTGGAAATCTCCACAGTGCAATGCCAGAACTTCTTCGTGGCGATCTTCATTTCCTCGGAAGTCAGCACCTCCAGAATCCCGGCCGGCACCTCCTTCATGGAAGCGCTCAGCGCCTCCTTCCGGTTGTTCCCTATGCCATTTTCGATGTAGTAGCGGGTGAGGGATGCCGTCCTCACGCAGGTGGCAATGGCCGCAATGGCCTGGGTGACCACGGAAATCAGCTTCACGTTGTCCACGGCGCCGAAGGCAAACTGATCCAGCACCTCGTCCAGGGAGCCCACCAGGAAAGAATGCATCAGCACCCGGGCGTAGAGCCGCACCACCGTCATCGCCCGGGGACGTCCCCCGTAGATCCGCAACGTGGAAGAGATAATGCGGCACTGCCACACCACCAGCGCCAGGGTGTCCCCGGCGGATTTCGGGGAGAGCACCACGGAGACGGCGGCCAGAAGGGCATAGGCATGGGATTTCTTTCTGGCCTCCTGGTCGCAGCGCTGGAAATAATCCTGGAGGAACATCGCCTTGTCCACCCGGCTCCCATGCCGGAGGTAGTGTCCGCACATGGACCGGAGTTGGTATTTGTCCAGCACGCACTCCGGATCCTTCTTCTGCCCGCAGAGCCCCTCCATGAACTTGGTCATCTTCACCTCATCGTTCCCCTGGCAGAGCTCCTGGAGATTCAACTCTCCATACCCCAGGAGATTTCTCACCAGAACCCAGGCCAGCAGCAGCAAGGGAGCCAGCCCCACCGCTACATCCCAGGTCCACATCACATAGGGATTGGGCACCCCGCCGCCCCCGAACAACCGCCCCAGATGATCCCCGATGACCAGGACATTCCCCCAGTACACCACAATCCCCACCAGGGAAAACACCCCCAGGACTATCCACAACAGACGCTTGAACATGCTCGCTCCTTCCTTGCTGACACGCCAGGATTAGCTCCGGCAACTCGCCGTGATCTGCTCCATGTGCTTCTGCATTTCAGGAATATGGTGCAAAATGACATCCAGCCGATGGAGTTCCTCCTCCAGCGCTCTCCCCTTGCTCTCCCACACCTGCTGCAAATGCTCCATCACCATATTGATGCGGCGGTTCAAAAGACAATCCCCGGTCTCCTGCGCCACCACGCAGTACCCCACTAGCTTTTCCTTGATCTCGGTCTTCAATAATTTCTTGTATCCATCCTCATACCGATTGGCAAAATCTTCTCTTCTCTCCTTTCTCCCACCCTCTGTCCAAGGACCACGGAGAATGCCTTTATAGTTTTTCTTGTCCAGATACCCGTCCGGGTCTTCATGGGGGAACTGCTCCTGCAACTCCTGGGTGGCATCCTTCCAAATGCCAAAACGCTTGATCTCCTCCTTCACCTCTTTAATATTCACCTCATTCCCGGAGACTTCCAGCTTCCCGATTTGGGTTTCCAACACAGAGTAGAACTCCAAATATTTTCGTTCCAGGAGAGAATTCATTTCCGTCACAAATCCATTCTCCACATGGCACCGTGAAATAGTTTTACGCACCTTCTCCGCCAGAAGCTCCATCTCCCCACAAAAATCTTTGCACTGCGTCTTATCCTTCTCCGTGAGAGGATATGCCATGCCTTCCATGATGGCATTATGAATCTTGGAGCCCGCCTCCATCATTTTACTATCCCAATACTTGGCGGCCAGCTCCTCAATTTCATCCCGTCGGACCGACCGGCTTACCTCCCGCACACACTTCACCACCTTATCCCAATCCTGCTGTTCCCGGATGATATCCTGACGCCGCATTTTGATGGAGTCCTCCATGGTCTCCAACTCTTCCTGATATTGCCGCAGGCTTGCAGAAATGCCATCCAGGGCATCCTCCTGGATGATCCGCTCCAACTGCTCATCGAAATCCTTGCAAAGGGCATCTTCCAATTCCTGGACCTTGGATTCCTCCCACAGGCCAGGACCCTTCTTCCCCTCTTTCCAGCATCGCCCATATTCCTGGGCCTGCAACGCCTCCCACCCCTTGGCGGCATTGATGGAAAAGAAGCTCTTATACCGGACCCCGCGATTCTCCAGCTCCTTCTGCGCTCTCTTCTCACACACGTTCTTCACCCCAAGCATCGCATCCTCTGTATACCATCCCGACTTGGATTCAATGGTATTGAAAACCAGATAGACCGGCGTGCTCCTCTTCTCAGAGCGCCAGGCCATAATCGTGTCCGCCGTGGTGCGGTTCATCCTGAAATGGAACTCTGCACCAACAGGAAAAGGTGGCAGAATTTCGGGAGGTAGTTCACGGGATTGAAGGCCGAACTCACCGACCGCGCTTCCACCCCCGCCATGGTCCCGTCCAGTCCCGGCATATCCACAATGGCAATCTTGTGGTTATGGTGATTCAAAATGCAGTTTTTCTGGGGATCCACCTTGATCCGGATCTCGGCGATGAAAAAGTCCCGGAACTGCTGCAGAGCAGAAAAGTCCTCGGAAGTAAGGACATACTCCAGATTATCCATTCTCCCTGCAGGATCCAGATTCTTCTGATGGAGACTGTAGTACCTCGTCTCGAAGAGCTTCTTGAGTTCTGCATCCCATTCCCGGATCCCCTTGAAATACTCCATGAGGAGGCCCGTCAACTTCTCGCCGCTCTCCTCCACTTCCTTCCGCTCCTTGGCGTGGGTCGTGAACCCCGGGCAGCGATACAAGGTAATGCCCGCCGGATGCCCCTCCTCTTCCGACATGATCACAGAACACTTCTTCGTGGTTTCCGCTCCCGTCCCATCCGGACTCACACGGTGCCCCACAAGGGCATTAATCAGGGTGGACTTTCCCGACTTCAAGGCCCCCACAGTCACCACAAAGAAGCGACGAGTATCCATGGCCCGGGTGCGCCGCTTGAGACCTTCCTGTACCTCGCCCTGGTATTTCGTGAAATCATGAGAGAGCGACGTCTCCCTGGACTCCTCGGCAGGCATTCCCCGCAGATACTCCTGAAAACAACTGATCTCTGCTCCGACTTTCTGAATTCTATCCATGGATTGTCCTCCTAAAACGTTTCAATGTTACATCTGGAGATTATTTGAAATGAGCAATTCACCCGAAAAATGAAAATAAATAGTGTCTGCTGATTAAGGCAGTGTTTTTACCCAAAAAGCAAGGAAAGTA
>JAEDNW010000119.1:0-7196 GCA_016302315.1 Lentisphaeria bacterium | reverse complement strand
TCCCTCGGGACAGTTCACCGGCAGCGCCCGCTCCCTGCGGACCCTGAACCTGGTCCAGGTGCTGGACGAATGCAAGGACACCCTCATCCGCTTCGGCGGACACGCCATGGCCGCCGGACTCTCCCTGGAGGAGGACAGCCTGGAGAAGTTCTGCCAGGAGTTTGATGCGGCGGTGCAGAAGGTGCTGGGCATCGAGTCCATGCAGCCCATCCTTTCCATCTGCGGAGAGGTGGCCTTCGCCGAGATGGACGATGTCTTCTTCCAGGAACTGAAGGATCTGGAGCCCTTTGGCCACGGCAACACCGAACCCATCTTCATCACCCGGGGCGTGATGCCGGAGCGCACCCACCATGCCGGACGGGACCACACCCGGGGGACGGTCCGGGATGCGGCGGGAAGCCGGATGCAGTTCATCGCCTTCTCCCGCCTCCCCGAGGAATTGCCCCCGGGACCATGGGACATCGTCTACTCGCCCCATATCAACCACTATCACGACATGGAAGTGCCCCAGCTGCGCATCCATGACATCCGCCCGGCCTCCGTCTAGCCACCCCCTCCTCCCTCCCTACTCTTCTTTCCCAGGACCCCTCCTCCATGAGCATCCCCTTACTGGACCTGAAACAGCAATACGCCGCCATCCAGGCTGAACTTCTTCCCCGGCTGGAAGAAATCTGCGCCAGCCAGCAGTTCATCCTGGGGCCCAAGGTCCAGGAACTGGAGGAGAAAGTGGCCCAGATCTGCGGCGGCGGCTTTGCCTGCGGCGTCTCTTCCGGCTCCGACGCCCTCCAGATCGCCCTGATGGCGGAGGGAGTGGGACCCGGAGACGAGGTGATCACCTCCCCCTATACCTTCTTCGCCACTGCCGGGGCGGTCTGCCGCTATGGAGCCGTCCCGGTTTTCGTGGACATTGATCCGGTGACCTACAATCTGGATGTGAGCCAGATCGAGGGCAAGATCACCTCCCGCACCCGGGCCATCATCCCCGTCCACCTCTACGGCCAGACGGCGGAGATGGGCGGCGTGATGGAGATTGCCCGCCGCCACGGACTGCCGGTGATCGAGGATGCCTGCCAGGCCATCGGCGCCGAGTGGCAGGGCAGACGGCTGTGCTCCCTGGGAGACTATGGATGCCTATCCTTCTTCCCCAGCAAAAACCTGGGTTGCTTCGGAGACGGCGGCATGGTGATCTGCCAGGATCCCGCCAAGGCCGAAAAGCTGAAGATCCTCCGCAACCACGGCATGGCCCCCCAGTATCACCACCATCTCGTGGGCAGCAACTTCCGCCTGGATGCCCTCCAGGCCGTGGTGCTCCTGACCAAACTCCCCTATCTGGACGGCTGGACCCAGGCACGGCAGCAGAATGCCCGGGACTATGACCGGCTCCTTCAGGGAGTGGAGGGGGTGGAAACCCCGAAGACGGCCCCCTACGCCACCCGCCACGTCTTCAACCAGTATGTCATCCGCATCACGGGAGGACGGCGGGACCAGGTGTGGCAGGGGCTGAAGGACCGGGGCATCGGCAGCGCCGTCTACTATCCCATTCCTCTCCATCTCCAGGAGTGCTTCCGTTCCCTGGGCTATCAGGAGGGGGCTTTCCCGGAAAGCGAGCGTGCCGCCAAGGAGACCCTGGCTCTTCCCATCTTCCCCGAGCTGACCATGGCCCAGAAGGAAGAGGTGGCCCAGGCCATCCGGGAACTTCTCGCCTAGCCTTTCGGTTTCCCCCAGTCTTGTTTGGAAATGGGAAGAAAGGCGCACAGTGCGGATCTACGGGAAAAACCCCAGGGCAGTCTCTTTGGTGCCTACCGGAGACTTCTGGGTACCTATGCCTTGAAGCACTGGCTCCCCTTCGCCTTTGGCGTGGCCTTTGCCCTGGTGGAGGGGGGCGCCCTCATGGCCCTCTGCCGTATGGTGGGCATGGTGGCCACCGGACTGGAAGGCAGCTCGGCCGCCCCGGCTCCCGCCCCCCTGGTGCAGGTGGTGGAACCCTCTGCCCCGGCTCCCCTGGAATCGGCTCTTCCGGCGGAGACCACGCTTGCGCGCGACACTGAGGCGGACACTGAGGCGGAGGCCGTCCCATCCCCGGAGGAGAAGGAGTCCGGGGAGGGCGGGGCCTTCGACCGCCAGACCGCCAAAATCGGAAAATATGTGGAAACGGCCAACCAGTGGCTGGCCCGGCTGGGACTCCCCCAGGTGGATCGGGGAGACGGAATGCATCTGACCCGGGGCATTGTGATTGTGCTTCTGGCGGGCCTGGGAATCTTCTTCCTGATGCAGGCCCTGGCCATCCTGGGAAACCGGTATTGCCTGAAATGGCTGGGTGCCCGGGTCGTCACGGACATGCGCAGCGCCCTCTACAACCACCTCCTGGACCAGTCCCAGGCCTTCTATGCCCGGAAGGACATGGCGGTGGGAACCCTCATCAGCCGATGCACCAACGACATCAATGCGGTGGAAAGCATCATCTCCAACAACTTCCCCGAGCTGATCGTGGCCCCCATTCAGATCCTGGCGGCGGGGTCCTACCTGGTGCTGACCGCCATGGAGGCCAAGCTGGACTGGCAGTTCGCCCTGGTGGTGCTTCTGCTTCTGGCGGCCATCTTCCCCCTCTATGCCCTCTGCCGTCTGCTGAAGCGCTTTGAACACCGGGTGCTGGATGGCGTGGCGGTGGTGACGGACCGGATGCAGGAGAGCTTCTCCGGCATCAAAGTCATCCGGGCATTCCAGCAGGAGGAGCGGGAGAAGGAGGCCTTCCGCCAGACCAACGAGCGCTATTTCCGGGCCCTGCGCCGGGCCATCCGGGCGGAGGTGGCCGTGCCCCCCATTCTCCAGGTGGCCGCCATGGTGCTGGCCGGGGTCTTCATCTGGCTGTGCTACATCCACGGCCTCACCCTGGGCGTCCTGGGAGGAATGGCCTTCGCCGCCCAGAGCATGTATAAGCCCATCAAGGACCTGGTGAAGGTCAACGCCGGACTCCAGAAGGGCGCCGCCGCCGCCGAACGCTTCTTCCAGGTCATGGACCAGGACAACTCCCTCCCCGTCTCCCCCCATCCCCGCCATGTCCAGGGATTCCAGGAGGAAATCCAGTTCCACGATGTCTCCTTCCGCTATACCCCCGAGGGACAGGATATCCTCCAGAATCTGGATCTCCGCATCCGCAAGGGAGAGATGGTGGCCCTAGTGGGCCAGACCGGCAGCGGCAAAAGCACCGTTGCCCATCTCCTGGCACGCTTCTACGATCCCACCCAGGGCTCCGTTACCCTGGATGGCGTGGATCTCCGGGACCTGGATGTGACCGATTTCCGAAACCTGGTGGGCGTGGTCTCCCAGGATACCTTCCTCTTCAACACCACCATCGAGGAAAACATCCGGTACGGACGCCCCGAGGCCACCCACGAACAGGTGGTGGAGGCGGCCCGCCAGGCCAATGCCCTGGCCTTCATCCAGGAACATCCCGACGGCTTCCAGCGCATCGTGGGAGAACGGGGAGACCTCCTCTCCGGCGGCCAGAAACAGCGCATCGCCATCGCCCGGGCCATCCTCCGGAATCCTCCCATCCTGATCCTGGACGAGGCCACCAGCGCCCTGGACACGGTGACGGAGCGCCTGGTCCAGGAGGCGTTGAACAATGTGATGCGCAACCGGACCGTGCTGGCCATTGCCCACCGTCTTTCCACCGTCCAGTCCGCCTCCTGCATCCTGGTGCTGGAGAAGGGGCAGGTGGTGGAGCGTGGCACGGATGCCCAGCTGCGCCAGGCCGGAGGCATCTACAGCCGCCTGGCCCAGATGCAGCGCCCCGAGGCCTAGCCCCCCTTTCCCACCCATTCCCCTTTCCCCTTTTGCACGGAGAATCCCAACCATGTCTGAATCCCTGAATCGCAAGACCTACCTCACCCAGAACAAGGGCGAGTATCCCCAGACCACCGACTTCGGCGGCGTCGCCTACGTGAAGGTGGACGACCTGCGCTACGGCACCAACCCCCACCAGACCGCCGCCTACTACAAGCCCGTCCAGGCCACGGACAGCGTCATCGGCGACATGAAGGTGCTGAAGACCGGAAAGAACGGACTCTCCCAGACCAATCTGGAGGACATCAGCTACTCCCTCAACATCGTGAAGTACTTCACCCAGCCCGCCTGCGCCTGCATGAAGCATGTGAATCCCTGCGGCGCCGCCGTGGGACAGGAGGGGGAAAGCCTCTGCCAGGTCTACATGAAGGCCCGGGACTGCGATCCCCGGGCCGCCTTCGGCTCCGTCATCGCCTTCAACCGCACCGTGGATCAGGAGACCGCCAAGGAAATCATGACCACCTTCGTGGAATGTGTGGTGGCCCCCGGCTTCACCGCCGAGGCCATGGAGGTCTTCTCCAATCCCGACGTGACCCTGAACAAGCAGATCCGCATCCTTCAGTGCGGCGATCTGGCCCGCCTCCCCAAATACGTGGGCGACGATGTCACCGGTCACCGCACGGTGAAGGTGCTGGCGGACGGCTCCCTGGTGGTGGCTGATCCCCTGCTGACCCATCTCCGGGGCGTCCAGGACCTGAAGCCCGCCTCCGCGGACAGCAAGACCCTGGGCCACATGGAAAGCACCGTCCAGGCCACCGAGGCCCAGAAGCAGGACCTGGTGACGGCCTGGTACATCAACATCTCCGTCCGCTCCAACGGCGTGGTCATGGTGAAGAACGGCGGCACCCTCTGCGTGGGCACCGGCGAGCAGGACCGGGTGGGCGCCGTGGAGAAGGCCATTGAGAAGTTCCGGAAATACGAAGGCAAGGAGACCTTCCAGGACTGCGTCATGGCCTCCGACGGCTTCTTCCCCTTCTACGACGGCGTGGAAGTGGCCGCCAAGGCGGGCGTCACCGCCATCATCGCCCCTGCCGGCTCCATCAAGGACGCCGAGGTGATCCAGCGGGCCAACGAGCTGGGGGTCGCCCTCTACCACGCCCCCGAACGGGTCTTCTCTCACCACTAAGGCTGGTGCCTTGACCTTGTGCGCCCATGGCCGACTCGGAAGACATGGATAAAATGCCCCCCGAGGGGCTCCCTCCCGAAGGGGAAGAGCAGGAGGAAGGGATCCTGCGGGAAGGGGAGGAGGCTTCTCCGGCGCCGGAGGAAGCCGTCCCCCCGGAGCTGGCGCTGGATGCCCCCGAGGACGGGGGCGCCGATGCCCTCCGGCAGATCATGGAGCACAACTTCATGGTCTACGCCGAGTATGTGATCCGGGAACGGGCCATTCCCGATGTGGACGATGGCCTGAAGCCCGTCCAGCGGCGCATCCTCCACACGCTCTTCACCATCGATGATGGCCGGATGCACAAGGTCAACAGCGTGGTGGGAGAGGCCATGAAGTACCATCCCCACGGCGACGCCTCCATCAGCGACGCCCTGGTGGTGCTGGCCAACAAGGAATATTTCATCGATCGGCAGGGAAACTTCGGAAATATCTTCACCGGAGATCCCGCTGCCGCCGGACGCTATATCGAGTGCCGCCTCAACGCCTTCGGACGGGCGGTGCTCTTCAATCCCGCCGTCACCCAGTATGTGGATTCCTACGACGGACGCACCAAGGAACCGGTGGTGTTGCCCTCCAAGGTGCCCACTCTGCTGATGATGGGACAGGACGGCGTGGCCGTCAGCATGGCCACCCATGTCTTCCCCCACAATTTCCCGGAACTCCTCCAGGCCGAAATCGCCATCCTCCGGAACCAGCCCTTCCAGCTCTTCCCGGATTTCCCCACAGGCGGCCTGATGGATGCCTCCAAATACGACGATGGCCGGGGCGAAATCCGGGTGCGGGCCCGCATCGAGGCCGACGGGGAGAAGAAGGTGATCATCCGGGAGGTGCCCGCCGGCTCCACCACCGAATCCCTCATCGCCTCCATCGAGCGTGCCGCCCGGGCCGGAAAGCTCAAAATGGCCGCCATCAATGATTTCACCGCCTCCCAGGTGCATATCGAAATCACCCTGATGCGGGGCGTCCATGCGGCGGAGACCATTCAGGAACTCTACGCCTACACCGATTGCCAGAAAATCCTCTATTCCACCATCCTGGTGATCCAGGACAACCAGCCTGTGGAACTCACCGTCAGCCAGGTGCTGCACCGCAATGTGCGCCGCCTCCTGGAGATCCTGAAGGCCGAGGAGGAGCTGGCCCTGCAGAACGAACGGGAGGGCATCCAGAAACTCTCCCTGGAACGGATCTTCATCGAGAACCGGATCTACAAGCGCATCGAAAAGTGCGCCACCCTCCCCAGGATCCACGAGGCGGTGCTGGAGGGGCTGAAGCCCTTCCGGGAACAGCTCCTGCGGGATGTCACCCAGGAGGATGTGGAACGCCTCCTGCAAATCCCCATCCGACGCATCTCCGTCTACGATCTGGCCAAAAACCAGAAGGATGTGGACGCCCTCCGGAAAGCCATGGAGGAAACCCAGGACCACCTGGACCATCTGACGGAATATGCCATCTCCTATCTCCAGGGACTCTGGGAACAGTATGGCCCCCTCTTCCCCAGAAAAACCCAGATCATGGGATTCCAGGAGGTGGACCGCAAGGAAATCGCCCGGCGGGATGTGAAGGTCTTCCACGACCGGGTCAACGGCTTCGTGGGCACCGCCGTCAAATCCTCCAGCAAGGAGGCCGAACCCCTCCTCTGCACCCAGTACGACCGCCTGATGACCCTCCGGGGAGACGGCACCTGCCAGGTGCTCCCCATCGAGGCGAAAACCTACGTGGGACAGGCCAAGTACCTCTTCCTCTACGACAAGGACCAGGTCTACTCCATCCTCTATCGGAACAAGAAGGAAGGCACCTGGTTCGCCAAACGCTTCCAGGTAGGCCAGTTCGTCCTCTCCCGGGAATACCACGTGATTCCCGAGGGCTGCATCATCGAGGCCCTCTACACCAACGCCAATGTGGTCCTCTCCCTGGAACTGGCTACCAACCGACGCCGCTCCTACAAGGATATCCGGGTGGAATTCGCCAGCATCCCCCTCCGGGGACGGGAAGCCCGGGGATTTAAGCTCACCCACTACCCCGTGGTGAAGGTGAATGTCCTGGAACGGGGACAGCAGGCCTCCCCGGAAGCCCCCGCGGCCACCCCGGCGCAGGAGGAATCCCCGCTGCTCGAATCCCCCGCCCCGGAGGAGGACTCTCCCAAGAAGGAGGACTCTCCCAAGAAGGAGGACTCTCCCAAGAA
>JAEDNW010000118.1:0-7344 GCA_016302315.1 Lentisphaeria bacterium | reverse complement strand
ATTGTTATAACATGCTGATTACCAGTATGTTGTGTAGTTTTCTTGCGTTGCGGTGTGCATCATGGAAGCCTGGAAGCGTGTTTCTCTGCCGGTGCGGCGGGTGACGGAAGGCCCGAAGCATCATTTCTTCGGATACTTTGACAAGTTCCCTTGGGATCGGAGCGGGCGGTATTTGCTGAGTCACGAGGTGGATTTCACGGCCCGCCAGCCTTTGCCGGGGGAGAAGGCGACCCTGGGGGTCATTGATCTGGCGGAGGGCAACCGCTTTGTGCCCTTTGCCCAGACGGATGCCTGGTGCTGGCAGCAGGGATGCATGCTCCAGTGGCTGAACGATGCCCAGGAGGAGGTGATCTACAACGACCGGGAGGGGGATCACTTCGTCTCCCGGATCCGGAATGTGCGGACGGGGGAGAAGCGCACGCTGCCCCGTCCCATCTACTGCCTGAGCCCCGACGGACAGTGGGCCATGAGCCTGAATTTCTCCCGGCTGGACAGGGAACGCCCCGGCTACGGCTATCCCGGGGCCTTCGATCCCTGGGAGAAGGAGAAGATTCCCCGGGAGGACGGCATCTACCTGATGAATCTCAAGGACGGTGCCTGCCGCCTGGTGGTCTCCGTGGCCCAGATGACGGAGGCATTCTTCCGCTCCGACATGGAGGACACGCCGGGATGGTTCAACCATCTTCTCTTCAGCCCCGACAGCCTCCGCTTCGCCTTCTTCCACCGCTGGAGAACCTGGAAAAAGGACGGCACCCCCAGCCATGTGACCCATATGTTCACCGCCAACCGGGACGGATCGGAGGTGTGGCCCCTGAATCTGGAGGAGATGAGCAGCCACTACACCTGGCTGGATGCCACCCACATCATCAACTTCTCCAACCGCTACCGGGAAGGCTGGCAATACTATCTCTACACCGACCGCACCCACCAGACGGAATGCCTGGCCAAAGACCGCTTCCCCGGAGACGGACACTGCTCCTTCTCCCCCGACGGACAGTGGATGCTCACGGATTCCTACCCCCTGGAGGATGACTGCCGCCATCTCTTCCTCTATCATCCCGCCACGGACCAGGCCTACGAAATCGGATCCTTCTACGCCGATCCCGCCTATCCCACCCCCACCCGGTGCGACCTCCATCCCAATTGGTCACGGGACGGACGGCAGGTCTGTATCGACTCCATCCACGAGGGCAGCCGCCAGGTCTACGTGCTGGATGTCTCGCCCATTGTGGGGTAAGAGGAGAAGAGGCCCTCTCCCCCCGCCGCTTCAAGGGGGCGGGCTTCCCTAGGATTTGGCGGCCTCCCCGGCCTTGGCGGACAATTCCTCCCACCGGGCGTAGAGGCGTTCCACCTCCGCCTTGGCCGCCTCCATCTCCTGGGTCAATTCCTGGGTCCGCGCCCCGTATTTCGCATGGAAGTCGGGATCGGCGAAGATGGCCTCGGACTGGGCGACCCGCTCCTCCGCCTCCAGAATCGCCTCCTCCATCCCCTCCAGTTCCCGCTGCTCCTTCCAGGTGAGGCGCACCTTCTGGGGGCGTGGGGCAGGGGCGGAGGAGGAAGAGGCGGCGGCGAGGGCCGGGGAAGAGGCGGAGGCCTGGGCCAGGCGCTCCCTCCGTTTCTCCAGATAATATTGATAATCGCCGTGCTGGAAGACCACCTGGCTGTCCCCCTCGAAGGCCAGGATGTCGGTGCAGACGCGGTTGAGGAAATAGCGGTCGTGGGAGATGACCGCCACGCATCCGGCAAAGGACATCAGGGATTCCTCCAGCACCCGGAGGGTGGAGAGATCCAGATCATTGGTGGGCTCGTCCAGCAGCAGGAAATTGCCTCCCTGCTTCAGCACCTTGGCCAGGAGAAGGCGGTTGCGCTCCCCGCCGGAGAGTTCTCCCACCCGGGTGGTGATCTCCTCGTCCTGGAAGAGGAATCGCCGGAGATAGGTCCACACCGCCACCTTCCGGGTGCCGAACATGACGAAGTCGTTGCCCTCGCCGATGTCCTCTACCACGGTCTTGGCGTCATTCAGGCTGGTGCGGTGCTGGTCCACATAGTTGAACTCCACCTTGGGGCCCACGCGGAGGCTGCCGGCGGTTGGGGTGAGCTCTCCCAGAAGGAGCTTCAGCAGGCTGGTCTTGCCCAGGCCGTTGCGTCCCAGGATGCCCAGGCGCATCCCCCGGGTGAAGTCCAGGGAGAGATGCTGGAAGAGGGTGTGTCCTCCCCGGGAGAGGGAGACATCCTTCAGGGAGACGATCAGATCCCCGAAGGGGGCAGGGGGAGGCATGAGCATTTCCGCCTCCCGTTCCTCCGGGGGTGGGCCGGCCTCCACGGCCTCCTGAAAGCGCTGGATGCGGCTCCAGGACTTGGTGCCCCGGGCCTTGGGGCCCCGGCGGATCCAGTCAATCTCCCGGCGGATGAAGGCCAGGCGGCGCTCCTCGTTCTGCCGCACCTCCTCCTCCCGCAGGGCCTTCTTCCGGAGATATTCCGTGTAGTTGCCGGGATAGCTGTAGAGGGTTCCCGCCTGGAGTTCCAGAATCCGGGTGCAGACCTGGTCCAGGAAATAGCGGTCGTGGGTGACAAAGAGGCAGGTTCCCTTCCGGCGGGAGAGATAGTCCTCCAGCCACTGGATGGTTTCCGTGTCCAGGTGGTTGGTGGGTTCGTCCAGGAGCAGCAGATCCGGGCAGTCCACCAGGGCGCGGCACAGGGCCACCCGGCGCTTTTCGCCGCCGGAGAGTTCCCCGGCGGGGCGGGTGAGATCCGGCACGGAGAGGGAGGTGGCCAGTTCCCGGAGACGGGTCTCCAGTGTCCAGCCCTGGCGGGCGGTGATTTCCCGCTCCCAGGTTTCCAGATCCCGGTGGGAGGTGCCGGGATCGTGGTGTTCGTAGCGGGCCAGGCACTCCAGGGTCTCCCTGGCCCCCGACAGAATGTTCTCCCGCACGCTTTGCCCCTCCTCCAGGGAAATGGCCTGGGGCAGGTAGGCGCAGCGCAGCAGCTTGCGTCGGGAGATCTCCCCGGAATAGAAGTGATCCTCCCCTGCCAGAATCCGCAAAAGGGAGGATTTGCCGGCGCCGTTGCGGCCCACCAGGCCTACCCGCTCTCCCTCCCGCAGCAGCAGTTCCTGGTTGTTCAGAAGGATACGTGCCCCGATGTTGGCGCTGAGGCCGGTGGCGGAGAGCACCACGGGATGGAGTTCCGGCGCGTCTGCCATGGTGCCTAGGCCTCGTAGATGGTCAGCTGGCAGTCGATGTTCCCGTTCTTCAAGGGATACCGCTCCACGGGACGCAGGGGGATGCAGGAGAGGCACCGGGGAGAACCCGCCAGCACCGCCACCCGGCAGTTCTTCATGCGGGCGATGGCGTTGCCAAACTCCTGATAGAGGCGGTTATCGCCGTCCAGCCGCACGCCGTAGGGGGGATTGGTCACCACCAGGCGGCGCTGTCCGTCTCCCTGGAGTTCCCGGAGGCGGATGGGGCGGAAGGAGATTTTGCCGGCCAGCCCTGCGCCCCGGGCGTTGGCCTCCGCCAGCTTCAGTACGGAGGGATCCAGGTCGCAGCCGGTGATTTTCGGCAGCTGTCCCGTGGCCCAGCGCCGGGCCTCTCCCCGCAATTCCCGCATCCGTTCCGCCTGGACGGCCCGGAAGCAGGACCAGCGCTCAAAGCCGAAGCGGGAGCGGAAGATGCCGGGGGCGATGTTGGCGGCCCACATGGCGCCCTCAATGAGGAGGGTTCCGGAGCCGCACATGGGATCCAGGAGAGGGGCTTTGCCGTCCCAGTCCGTCATCCGAAGGATGGCGGCGGCCAGGGTTTCCTTCAGGGGGGCTTCGCCTCCGGCCACCCGGTATCCCCGCTTGAAGAGGGGGTCTCCGGAGAGATCCAGATAGACGGTGGCCCGTTCCCGTCCCCAGTAGACAAAGGCCCTCAGGTCGGGATCGGTGCGGGAGACGGTGGAGCGTTCCCCGTGGAAGAGGCGTCTTTGCCGGTCCACAATGGCGTCTTTCAGGCGCACCGCCACGAAATCGGGATTTTCGCCGCAGGAGGGATGGGCGAAGGCGCCGCAGGCAATGCTTTGGGCGGGGGCCAGATATTGCTCCCAGGGGAGGGCCTCCGCCCCCTGGTAGAGTTCATCCAGGGTCCGGGCGGGATAGCGCCCCAGCACCAGCATCACCCTCTGGGCAATGCGGCTGTGAAGACAGGCGCGCCACCCGTCCTCCATGGCGCCGAAAAAGGGGATGCCCCCGGAATTGAGGCGGGCGGAGCGGAAGCCCAGGTCCCGCAGTTCGTCCCGCAGCACGGCTTCCGTGCCTGGGGCGGCGGTGGCGTAGAATTCGAGGGGGGCGTCGGGGGCAGTCATGGGAACGGCAGGAAAGAGGGGAGGGGGCGGAACGGATCAGGAACGGGGAGGACGGAGGCGCTGCACCAGAGCCAGTTCCCGCTGGAAAAGATGCCCCCGCTGCATGAGCTGTCGGATCTTGTCCTCCAGTTCATCCCAGTTGTCCTCCGTGGGCTCCCCCGGAGACCACTTCTCCGCCTCCGGCGTCCGGAACCGCCACTGCAGGGTGTCCGCAAAAAATTCCACCCGCACCTGACGCTTGCCGCCGGGCGCCTCACGATCCAGCCAACCAATGGGACGTCGCATCCGCTCTTCTCCTGTGACACCGGGAAGCTTCTCCCCGGCCGGGGAAAATCTCCGGAAAGCCGGACTACTCCTCCATGGGCTCGAACTGGTCCTTGCCCACGCCGCAGAGGGGGCAGCCCCAGGTGTCCGGCAGATCCTCGAAGGCGGTGCCGGGAGCGATGTTCTGGTCGGGATCCCCCTTGGCAGGATCGTAGACATAACCGCAGAGTTTGCAGATGTATTTCTTCATAACTTGTTTTCTCCTATTGTGTTATGATGGATTTTGGGGGGGGTAGGGCGCCTCTCCCCGGGACAGGCCGGGGCAGGCGGAAATCCATAACACTATAGCCCCTGGAAGGAGGGCGGTCCCCCCTCTGGCCGGGTACGCTAGCCCAGAAGAAGCTCCCGGGCGCCGTCCTTCTGGTATTCCACCGTCCGGATGGGAAGGAAGTGTCCGGGCGCCTGGCGGAAGAAGAGGTGCCCCTCCTGGTCCACGTAGAAGCGGTCTGCGCCGAAGTCCCGCACGGCAGGATAGAAGACCACCCAGTCTCCCTTCTCCTTGAGTTCCTCCTGACGGGACTGGGCAAAGGCCTCCAGCGCATCCTGGAAGCCTCCGGCGGGACGCCGTGGGGGCCGCGCCTCCTGGAGGTGGCGGAACTCTTCTAGGCGCTGAGGGGGGATCTCCATGGTCATGGCAGGGGAGACGCCCAGGAGGGGACCTCCGTCCATGTCCTTTCCGCTGCCGGTGACGGGGGTGGCCAGAATGACGCTGGAGCGCAGCCAGTCCAGCCCCTCCAGAATGGCCAGCTCCACGGGAATCTGATGGAGGCCCACCAGAAGGCGCTGCCCTTCCTTGAGATAGGTCAGGTCTCCGGGATGGACATTAAGGCAGGGGAGGGTGGCGGTCAGGTTGGTCAGGGGGACGAAACCGGCGAAGATGCCGAAGGAGAGGGCGAAGGGGGCCAGCTTTTCCTGGAGGGCGGCGGTCCACTCCTCCCGGATGCGGCGTCCCGCCTCGGTGGCCAGGGAGATCCGGGTTTCGCCCCGGTCATGGTAGAACTTCCGGATATCCTCTTCCACCACAGGGAGCTGGAAGAGCTGCCCCAGTTCCCGGGCCCGGCTGGTTTCCGGGGCGTCGGTGACCAGGCAGGCAACCCGGAAGGTGGCCCGCCCCGCCTGCTGATCCTCCTGGAGACGCTGGAGGATTTCCCGGGCGTTGCTGCCGCTTCCGGAGAGGAAGATGGCACAGGAGGGGAGGCTGCCCTCCGGGGAGGGAGGGAGGAGAGGGCGCAGGGAGGAAGAGGGCATGGGATGGGACCTTGGCAGGGAGAGACCGGTGGCGGTCGGGGGGGGGGCGTCGTGGGGCAGACAGGGCATCTTCCCCAGAAAAAAATGCGGGATTGGCGAGCAACTTCACCGTTTGCGGTCATAGTATATAACATTCTGCCTTTTCTCTTGTTCCCCCCTACGAAAAAACTCGGTACTACCCTGATGAAGAAGACCGCTTCCACCCTGATTGCCGTCCTCCTGCTGTGCTCCATGATGCTGGGAGGAACTTCCTGCACCCTCTTCCGGAAGAGCTCCCGGGCCAGGGTCAAGACCCTTGTGGTCACCGGCAACTTCCTGCAGCCCAGACTCCTGGCCGAACTGGCCCAGGAACGCACCAAACAGCCCGTCTTCCTCTTCCAGCCAGAGGCAGGCGGCGGCGCTCTCCGCTTCCACTTCCTCCACGCCAACAAAATGAGCGAGGAAATCAGCGTCTCCAAGCTGATGGATGTGGTCTCCTATCTCAATCCCCGCACCATCATCGTCCTGGGAGACGAAAACTGCGTGCCCGCCGCCTGCGTGGAGGAGATGCGCAAAGGCTATAGCGTCATGATCCTCAACAGCGCGGACTGGGAAAAGAATGCCCAGACCCTGGGCGGCTATCTGGAACTGCCCAAACTCCAGCGGGAATTCCGGGACATGAAGCAGCGCTACGACGAAAACGTGCTCAGTCCCGCCCAGGAATAGGCCACCTGGCGGAATCCCCGGCCGGGGCCCGGGATATCAAGAGGAAGCAGACAAGTCTCTTCTCCCTCCCGGGCTCTCCCCCTCCTTTTTTTTCCTTCTTCCCGCCGCCTGACGGGAGAAGGACCGCTTCCCCGCCCAAGGGAGAAGAAACCGCCTCCCCTCCCTTGACCCGACCCCTGACGAAGAGACCATGTTCACTTCCCTCTATCAAATCGCCAAAAACACCTTCCGGGAAAGCCTCCGGGAACCCATCTTCCTCCTGGTCCTCCTTTCCGCCCTGGTGCTCATCGGCCTGTATCCCATCCTCACCCTCTTCGTCTTCTTCGCCCAGGAAAAGCTGGTGGTGGACAGCTCCATCGCCACCATGATGGTCTTCGGATGGGGACTGGCCATCATGATCGCCAGTAACTCCCTGAGCCGGGAAATCGACAACGGGATGGCCCTGCTCCTCCTCTCCAAGCCTGTTCAGCGCCCGGTGTTCATCATCGCCAAGATCGTGGGCGTCATGGCCGCCCTCACGGTCTTCTGCCTCATCACCGGAACGGCCACGCTCCTGGCTCTCCGGGCTGCCACGGACCAGTTCTGGATTGACAATTTCATGTTCTACGGGTATTTCGTGGTGCTCCTCCTGGCCCTGGCTGCCGCCGGCGGCTACAACTATGTGACCCGCTCCTCCTTCTGCAGCGCCGCCGTCATCTCCCTGATGGTGGCTCTCCCCCTCTT
>JAEDNW010000010.1:0-30351 GCA_016302315.1 Lentisphaeria bacterium | reverse complement strand
GCGTGTTGATACTCCATGGTGCGGGTGGCCATCACCTCAAAGGCCTTCTCCAAATAGGCACGGTAGTCCTCTTCGGCACCACCCAGAAACAGGAAGGAACAAAGAAGGGAAAGACAAAGAACCGGTCTCATGGACATCAATGCTCCTTCAGGGAGAGAAAGATGGGCAACGGAAAGATCCGAAGCGGAACAAGGGTATTATAGAAAAAAATTTAAGAAAGCAAGATTGTTCTTTCCTTTTCATGCGTTTTCCGCGAATGGCCTATCCATCTCCTATTCATGTGGCGTGGGGATCATTTTTCTTGTCCTTGAGAGGAGCGGGAATCCTGAGATGTCGATTCCGCTGAACAAAAAAAAGGGCGGGCATGCTGGAGCATGTCCGCCCTTGAGAGCTCGTTGAGGGATGGGGGCCGCAGGCCTACATCATCCGTCCGTTCCGGAGGATTCCCTTGGAGAGGAATCCATCGTAGTTACGGCTGATCAGGTAGGTCTGGATCTGCCGCATAGTATCCAGCATCACGCCCACAATGATCAGGAGGCTGGTGCCGCCGAAGAACTGGGCGATGGTGTGGGGGATCTTCAGGAAGGAAGTGGCCAGAACCATGGGCAGGATGGCCAGGACCAGAAGTCCGATGGCACCGGCCAGCGTGATGCGGGTCATGGCGTGATCCAGGAAATCACTGGTGGGCTTGCCGGGGCGGATGCCGGGGATGTAGCCGTTGTTCTTCTGGAAGTCATCCGCGATCTGGATGGGATTGAACTGGTTGGCCACCCAGAAGAAGGAGAAGAGAAGAAGCAGAGCGGCGTAGATCACCAGGTAGCTGGCAGAGCCGTAGGCCAGTCTGGCGCTGAGCCACTGGGTGACCGCATTCATGGGCAGATAGCGGATTCCCATCTCCACGAAGGAGAGGATGGCGCCGGCGAAGATGATGGGCATCACGTTGGCGTAGTTGACCCGGAGGGGGAGGTAGGTGGTCTGCACCCCGGCGGAACGGCCCAGGAATCCCTGGGAACGCTGCTGGGCATACCGCACGGGAATCTTCCGCATTCCCTCGGTGAGGACGATGGCGCCCACGGTCACCGCCACAAAGAGGACCACCAGGATCAGGAGATGGAGGATCGTCAGCTGGCTTTCCCCGGTGGCGCTGCCCATGAAGACCATCTGGTAGAGGCTCACCAGAGCGCTGGGAATTCTCGCCACGATGTTCACGGTGATGATCAGGGAGGCGCCATTGCCCACGCCCCGTTCCGTCACCATCTCGCCCAGCCAGGTGATGAACATGGAGCCGCCAGTGAGGATCAGGACAGTCTGCAGAATGAAGCCGACCCCGGGATTGGACACCACGGAGTAATCCCCCAGACCAACCCGGGAGGGCTCCATCATGGCCATGGAGAACATGATGCCCTGGACAATGGCCACGCCCACCGTCAGAAGGCGCATGATGAAATTGTACTGCTGCATTCCGCTCTCGCCTTCCCGGGTCATCTTGCTCAGGGCGGGGATGACGGGGGTCATCAGCTGAAGGATGATGGAGGCGGAAATGTAGGGCATGATGCCCAGGGCACCGATGGCGAACTTCTCCATGGCCCCGCCGCTGAAGAGATTCAGCATGCCCATGATGCCCGAAGCATCGGCGCTGCTGTTCAGATTGCCGAAGAGATCCTTCAGCCGTCCCGGGTCAATTCCCGGGCAGGGGATGGCGGCGGTCAACTGCACCAGGGCAATCATGGCGAAGGTGAAGAAGAGGCGCTTTCTCAATTCCGGAATCTTAAAGCAATTCAGATAGGCGGAGAGCATGTGCAGAATCTTTCAGGGTCTTGGATGACTGAAGGAAAAATGGCTCCTCTTCCCCGGAAAACTAGGGAGAGGGGGCGGGAAGTCCCGCCGAGTGGCCCTCAATATACCCGCCTAGAGGCCGTTTTCCCAGGCCAGAAGCAGGAAATTAAGGGGAAATGATCTTCCTCTTCCCCCAAGGGAAGGAGGCTTCTCCGCCCTTCGCCCCAGGGGGAGACAGAGAGGGAGGAGGTGGTGGCTTTCCGATTCTCCTGCCGTTGTCCCCGAAGCGGGGAGCAGGGAGGAGGGGGAAACCGCCCCGGGGACAGGCCGACCAGTAGGGAGGCGGGATGTCCGGGGGGAAAAACGCCCCTCAGGGATAGCCTGAAGGGGCGTTGGGAACCGGCCCCGGCTGCTCCGTCCGGGCGAAGACGCCCGAAGAGCGAACCGGGGAGCACCGGAGCAAGGGGGGAATCCCCTTCTTACTCGGCGGCAGGAGCCTTCAGCTCGGCCTGGGCGGCCAGAGCGGCTTTCTTGTGCTTGCAGGCCACGTGGGCGGCGTGCTTAGCGGCCTTCGCCTCTTCCCGGGTGGGCATCAGCTGAACCACAGAGCCACCGGCGGCCTCGATCTTGGCCCGGGCCTGGGCGCTGAACTTGTCCGCGGTCACCTTCAGAGCCTTGGTCACCTCGCCGTTGGAGAGGATCTTCAGAGGGAGTTCCGCCTTGGAGAGCAGACCCTTTTCCTGGAGGGTTTCCCGGGTGACTTCCTGGTTGGCCTCGAAGTGCTTCTCCAGGATGTCCAGGTTCACCACCTCGAAATCCACGTGGGAGGCATGGTTGAAGCCCCGCTTGGGCAGACGGCGGATCAGGGGAATCTGACCACCTTCGAAGTAGGGGCGGCGCTTGGCGCCGGCGCGCTGGCCGGCACCCTTGTCACCACGGCCGGCGGTGCGGCCGTTTCCGGAACCATCACCACGGCCGACGCGCTTGCGGGCCTGGCGATTGAAGGTATTCTTCAGTTCGTGAAGTTTCATGGCAGATCCTCCTTAAAGCGCCTTGAGGTCGCGCTTCTCCATCACCTCCGCCTTGGTGCGGAGCTTCTTCAGCGCATCAAAGGTGGCCTTCACCACATTGGACTGGTTGCTGCTGCCCAGGGACTTGGCCAGGACATCCTGGATGCCCGCCAGTTCCAGCACAGCGCGCATGCCGCCGCCGGCGATCACACCAGTACCCTGACTGGCAGGCTTCACCAGAACCTTGGCCGCGCAGAACCGGGCCTCCACCGCGTGAGTGATGGTGGTGCCCAGGGTGGGAACCGTCATCATGTGACGACGGGCCTGCTCGCCGCCCTTGCGGATGGCATCGGACAGTTCGTTGGCCTTGCCGAAGCCCATGCCGACACGACCCTTCTTGTCGCCCACGACGATCAGGGCGCTGAAGGAGAAGTTCTTACCACCCTTCACCACCTTGGTGGAACGGTTCACCACAATGGTGCGTTCCTCCAGATCGTCCTGCTCCACCTCCCGCTCACGGCGGGCGTCACGACGTCCCTCCCGGCGGGGAGGACGGCCCTCGGACTTCCGGGGAGCCGCGGGCACGCTGGCCTCGGGGGTCTCCGCCACGGTCACATTTTCTTCAATTGCAGTTGTCACGGATGTATTCTCCCTATGTGAGACGGTGGGTGACTAGAACTGGAGACCGGCCTCGCGGGCGGCATCGGCCAGGGCCTTGACGCATCCGTGGTAGGGGAAGCCGCCACGGTCGAAGACCACGGTCTTGATTTCCTTCTCCAGGGCCCGCTGGGCAATGGCCGCGCCAATCACCTGGGCACTCTTCACATTGGCGGAAAGTTTCTGGTCCCGGAAGACCTTCTCCACGGTGGAGGCGGCGACCAGGGTGTTCCCGGCCTCGTCGTCAATCACCTGGGCATAGATGTGGGCCCCTGTGCGGCAGACGCACAAACGGGGCATCTGGGCAGTGCCGGCCACCTTGTTCCGAATGTGGCGGTGACGGCGCACCCGCTGTTCCTTTTTGCTGAGCTTGCTCATGATTTTCTGTCCTCTCTCACACATGCCGCCGGCTTGGTACGGCGGCCGCCACGAACCCGCAGAGGGAACTCCCCTCCCGGTTCGCAGCGCGCTTTTCACCAAAGGACGCCAGGCCTGGCCACTCCGGCAGTCATGCCGCCGGAAGGGCGCGGCCCACGGCGCCCGGGACGAAACACACTACACCTTCTTGCCTTCCTTGAGGCTGAGCTGTTCGCCGGCGTAGCGAACGCCCTTCCCATGGTAGGCATCGGGCACGCGGTTGCGACGGATGGTGGCAGCTGCCTGCCCCACCGCCTGCTTGTCGATGGACTCCAGGACGATGTGGGTCTGGTCCTTCAGGGAGACCTTCACATTGTCGGCCACCACTTCCACCCGGGGATTGCTGTATCCCAGGTTCAGGGTGAGTTCCTGGCCCTTGAGGGCGGCGCGGTAACCCACGCCCACCAGTTCCAGCTCGATGGTGAAGCCTTTGCTGACGCCCACCACCATGTTGTTCAGCAGGCTGCGGATCAGACCATGGTTCATCTTGGTCTGCCGAGCGTCGCTGGCACGGCTCACCAGAATCTCCTTGCCGTCCTCCGCCACCTTCACGGTGACATCGGCGGGGATGGCCTGGCTCAGGGTGCCCTTGGGGCCGGTGACGGTAGCCACTCCGTCCTTGATTTCCACCTTCACCTGGGGATCCAGTGCAATCGGCTTATTACCCATTCTAGACATTGCGGTTCCTCCCTTTAGCGCTACCAGACATAGCAAAGCAGTTCACCGCCCACGTTGCGCTTCCGCGCCGCGCGGTCCGTCATCAGGCCCTGGGAAGTGGTCAGGATGGCCACCCCCAGTCCGCCCAGGACACGGGGAATTTCGGAACTGTTCACATAGACCCGGCAGGAGGGGCGGCTGACCCGCTTAATCCCCTCAATGACAGGAGTGGAATTCTTGCCCTTGTACTTCAGCGTGATGCTCAGGGCCTTCTTGTTGTTGCCCAGGTCCTGGACCTCAAAGCTGTCGATGAACCCCGTCTCCTTCAGCGTCTGGGCCAGGGCGGCCTTCAGCTTGCTGGAGGGCATGGTGACGGTGGGCAGCTTGGCATTCGAGGCGTTGCGCACCCGAGTCAGCATATCGGCAATGGGATCGCTCATGCTCATGGTTGTTATGCCTCCTTCCGGTTACCAACTCGCCTTGGTCACGCCGGGGATCATGCCATTGCTGGCCAGTTCCCGCAGGCAGATGCGGCAGAGGTGGAATTTGCGATACACGGCGCGGACACGGCCGCAGCGCTCACAGCGGGTGTAGGCCCGGGAGCTGAACTTCGGCGTCCTTTGGGACTTGACGATCAGACTTTTCTTAGCCACAGCGGTATCCTCCTCAGTTCTTGGCGAAAGGCATGCCCAAGAGCGCGAGCAGGTCCCGCGCCTCGTCATCGGTCTTGGCCGTGGTGACGATGGTGATGTTCATACCCACCGTGTGCTTGGCCTTGTCCATGTCGATTTCGGTGAAGACGGACTGCTCCGCCAATCCGAAGGTGTAGTTACCCGCACCGTCGAAGGACTTGGTGGGCACGCCGCGGAAGTCGCGGACGCGGGGCAGCACGATGTTGACCAGCCGGTAGAGGAAGTTGTACATCTTCTCCCGGCGGAGGGTCACGGAGGCACCCACGTTCATGCCGGCACGCAGCTTGAACGCGGAGATGTTCTTGGTGGTCTTGGTGATGACCGCCTTCTGGCCGCTGATGCGGCTCAGGGTGTCCACCACCTCGTTCAGAGTCTCCCGGTCCTTGTCGGGGGAGACGCCGCTGTTGAGAACCACCTTCACCAGCTTGGGAACCTGCATGGGGTTCTGGTAGCCGTGGTTGGCCTTCAGGGCGGGGATCACCTCATCCTGGTATTTCTTGTAGAGCGGATTCGTGTTCATTGGTCACCTCCTGCCGTCTAGGCCTGCTTCGCCTTGGCGATCTGGGGACGGGCGTTGTAGCGGCCTTCCTCCATCACGTTGCTGATGGCGATAGGGCCCTCCACGTCCATGATGCCGCCCTGGGGCTTCTCCTGGCTACGGCGGATGGTCTTCTTCTGGATGTTGAGGCCCTCCACATACACCCGGCCGGCCTTCCGGTCAACCCGGAGCACCTTACCAGACTTGCCCTTCTCGGCGCCGGCGATGACGACGACCACGTCGTTCTTCTTGATGTTGGCTTTGGACATTAGAGCACCTCCGGGGCCAGCGAGATGATTTTGGTGAAATTCTTGTCTCGCAGTTCACGGGCAACCGGTCCGAAGATGCGGGTGCCGCGGGGATTGTTGGCGTCGTCGATGATCACAGCGGCGTCCCGGTCAAACCGGAGGCAGCTGCCGTCGGCGCGGCGGATGTTCTTGGCGGTGCGGACAACGACCGCCTTGACGACGTCGCCCTTCTTGACGACGCCACGGGGCTGAGCCTCCTTGACGCTGGCCCGGATGATGTCGCCGATTTCGGCGTACTCCTTGCCTTGCCCGAGGCACCGGATGGCCATGATTTCCTTGGCACCGGTGTTGTCAGCCACCTCGAGTGTGGTCTGCATCTGAATCATGATTGTTTCTCCTGGGCTGGGTTGGGGTTAGTCCGTGTCGGCGTGCTTCTGGATTTCCACCAGGCGCCAGCGCTTCATCTTCGAGAGGGGGCGGGTCTCCATGATGCGGACCACGTCACCCATCTTGGACTCGTTCTTCTCGTCGTGGACGTAGCACTTGCTGGTGTGCTTGATCACCTTCTTGTAGAGGGGATCGGGAGCGGTGCGGGCCACGGCGACGACGCGGGTCTTGTCCTGCTTGTCGCTGACCACGGTTCCCACGCGCACCTTGCGGTGATTTTCGCGGGCCTCCGTCTTGGCGGGGGCGTCAACTTTCTGCGTATCTTCTGACATCTTTCTGTTACCCCTTCGCGGTTAGGCCTTCGCCGCCTTGCGGGCGGACATTTCGGTGTTCAGACGGGCGATGTCCTTGCGGAGCTTCCCGATGCGCGCGGTGTCCTTCAGCTCGCTGGTCTGCACCTTGAGGCGGAGCTGGAAGATTTCCCGGCGGCAGTCGTTGAGCTGCTGCAGAATCTCGTCGTCGGTCTTCTGACGGATCTCGGATGCTTTCATCTTGAAATTCTCCTTGGTCTCTGGCTGTTCCGGCGGCCGTGTCCCGGCCGGGGAGGAGAGAGGCGGGGCCTGGGGGAAGATCCCCGGGTCAGCCTTCCCTGCCCTTCTCCTTGCGGGGCGGTCCGCCGGTGCCGTGACTATTCGGCGACGTAACGGGAGAGGAACCGGCAGCGGACAGGCAGCTTGCTGGCGGCCAGGGCCAGGGCTTCCTTGGCGACGGACTCGGAGCATCCGGAGATCTCGATCACCATGTTACCGGGACGAATGACGGCAACCCAGAACTCGGGAGCGCCCTTTCCCTTACCCATACGGGTTTCCAGGGGCTTCTTGGAGACGGGCTTGTCGGGGAAGATGCGCAGCCAGAGCTGGCCCTTTCTCTCCATGCGGCGGGTGGCCGCCACACGCGCAGCCTCGATCTGGGCGCCAGTAACCCAGGCGCGCTCCAGAACCTGCAGGCCGTAATCGCCGAAGTCCAGCTTGTTATTGCGCGTTGCGAGGCCCGCGCGCGTTCCGCGTTGCACCTTTCGGTGCTCTGCGCGTTTTGGCATTAATGGCATTGTTGATTTCCTCCCAGTTTTCGGGTTTGCAGATCCAAACTTTGATTCCAATCAGACCGGCCAGCGTGTGGGCTTCCACAAAGCCGTAGTCGATGTTGGCGGAGAGGGTGTGCAGGGGCACCTTCCCTTCCTTGTACTGCTCGACACGGGCCAGTTCCGCACCGCCGAGACGTCCGCTGATGCGGATTCTGACGCCTTCGGCACCACGCTCCATGGCAGTCTGGATGGCGCGCTTCATGGCGCGGCGGAAAGCCACGCGGCGCTCCAGCTGCTGGGCGATGGACTCCGCCACCAGGACGGCATCCACTTCAGGCACACGGATTTCCTTCACATCCACCAGGACTTCCTCGTCCACGGCGATGTCCTTCAGCTCTTCCTTGATCTTGTCCAGTCCCTGTCCCTTCTTCTCGGCCTTGGGATCGGCGGCGGGGGCGGGCTTGGCCCGGCGGTCATTCCGCTCCTCGAAGTGTCCGGAGATGATGACGCCGGGTCTGGAGGTATAGATGGTGATGCGGAGGCGGCGGCCGAAGCGCTCGATGAGCACCTTGGAGACGCTGGCGTTCTTCAGGAGAGCGTCCAGGCGCTTACGGATCTTGAGATCCTCCTGGAGGAGTTCTCCGAAGGATTTGTTGATGCTGCCGGCCTTCTCCTTGCTCCGTGCGAACCAGCGAGACTTCCAGTCCTTGCGGAGGGGGAGGCGGAATCCAATTGGATTGACTTTTTGACCCACAGTAATTCCTCCTGATTATGCCTCGTCGGAAACGACGATGCGGATATGGCTGGTCCGTTTGAGGATGCGGCCGGCGGAGCCACGGCCGCGCGGCCAGAAGCGGCGCATGGTCGGGCCTTCGCCGATGGTGGCTTCCTTCACGACAAGGGCGCTGCGGTTCACACCGCCCTGCTCTGCGTTCTCCGCATTGGCGATGGCGGACTTCAGCGTGGATTCCACCAGCCGGGCGGCCTTACGCGGAATCAGCGCCACGGTGTTCAGCGCCGTGATGGCAGGCTTCCCCTGGATCAGTCTCGTGACCTCACGAGCCTTGAAGGGAGAAATCCGCACATACTTGGAAATGGCGATTTTTTCCATCTTTGCTGTGTTTGGGTTTCCTTGTTGGGACGTTACGAACGAAAAAAAAGAGAAAAAAGCGGGGGTTTCCGCCTTTGGGTCCAGGGGGCAGAGGGCCCGGGGCGTGTACCGTGAGGTGGTGGGTTTTCCGGCTGGGGCGCAGGGTCTTATGTCTGTCGCCGCAGGCCGGGAAGCCTCTCCGCCCTGCTCCGGGGTATGACGGAGAATACGTCACCTTCGGAGCCTGTCCAGCCATGGCGAGAAACCCCGCCCAGCCGGGATTCGGCAGAGAATTTTCCGGATTTTTCCCTGGAAGCCAGGAGAAAATCGGGTGCAAGGTTGTTTAATGTAACGCCATTCCCGCTTTTTTCCAGCCCACTTCCCCGCCTTTCTCCCAGATTCCCGAACCGGGGAGGGGGCGGAGGCGGGAATTTTCCCCGTGTGTGTGGGGGGGGGGAGAAGCGGCGGAGGTCAGGGGGCCTCCCGGCGCAGAAGGGTGCCGGGGGCCAGCTGGTCCAGTTTTCCCTCCTGGAGGAAGGCCACGGCCCGGAGGGGGCGGACCAGGGCGATTTTCAGGCGCGCCAGGGTTTGTCCCTCCCGCTGGAAAAGGAGGATTTGACCTTCCCGGAGTCCGTGGAGGGTTCCCTGGTCCAGGAGAATCAGCTGGGTGGCCTGGTCGATCTGGAGGATGGCGGCGCTGCCGGTGGAGGCCTGCAGCTGCGGGAGGGTGGCCAGCCCCAGGGCCTTCAGAGTCTCTTCCCATTTTTTCCGGAGTTCCTCCTGTTGGCGTTCCAGGGGGAGGCGCAGGGCCTGGGAGGCCTGGGTGGCCTCCAGGGCGGCGTCCATGGCCTCCTGCTGGCGTTCCCAGGCCTTCTGGAGTTCCTGGAGAAGCCGGCGGCACTCCCCCATGGCGGAGAGCATCATGAGGGCATCCGGCTCTTCGGCGGCATCCTTTTCCGCCTCCCGGATGAGATGGGCGGCGGCCAGATCCTGTTTTGCCAGCCGGGCTGCTAGGCGGTCCGTCTCCAGAAGCAAGGTGGCATATGCCCGGCGAAGCTCCTCCAGTTCCTTCTCCTGTTCCTGGCCTTGCCGGCGGAGCTGGTCACTCTCCTCCCGGAGCTGGGCATTGAGTTCCCGGATTTCTGCCAGCTGGAGGCGGAGATTCTGAACCGCCTCGGGAGGGGCCTCCTGGCCCCAGGCGGTGTGTCCGGTTCCCTGTCCCGCCCACGGAAGGAAGGCCAGGAGGAACGCCAGGGCAGCCAGGGGAAGGCTTCGGCGATTAGTCATGGGCAAGGAGATGCTCATCCCCCAGATGGGCTCCTTTTTTCAGATAGGCCACATATTCCCGGGCCGCCTCTTCCAGAGTCAGGGGGGTCTCCTTGTAACCGGCCTGCCGGAGCTTATCCATTTCCAGGCAAGTGTAGTACTGGTACCGGGCCTTCAGTTCCTCGGGCATTTCGATATACTGGATCTTCACGGGCTGCCCCATGGCGGTGAACATGGCCCGGGCCAGGTCGTTCCATGTCCGGGAGCTGCCATAGCCGATGTTGTAGAGCCCCGTGGCGGAAAGCCCACGGTCCTCCATGAAGAAGATGGTCATCTTGGCGGCATCCCGCACATAGAGGAAATCCCGGACCTGCTCCCCGTCCCCGTATTCGGGACGATAGCTGCGGAACAGCTTCACCTCCCCCGTCTGGGTGATCTGCTCAAAGCACCGGAGGAGCATGCTCCGCATCTTCCCCTTGTGGTATTCGTTGGGACCGAAGACATTGGAGTATTTCACCCCCACAAAGGAGGCACCGCCCTCCAGGGTTCCCGTCAGCCATCCCCGTTGGAGAAGATACTGGTCGAAGAGCTGCTTGGAATAGCCGTATTTGTTCAGGGGGCGGAGGGCGTGGATCTGATCCTCCCGGTCCTGGAAGCCGCACTCCCCGTCGCCGTAGGTGGCGGCGCTGGAGGCATAGACCATCCGGACGCCCCGCTGGAGGCAATATTCCGCTAACTTCTTGCCGCACAGGAAGTTATTATCCATCAGATACGACGCATCCACCTCAGTGGTGTCGGAGCAGTTTCCCAAATGGAAAATGATCTGGAAGGGATAGAGCCGGTCGTACTTTCCCTGGACCAGCTCGTCATAGAAGGCGGAATCCTTCTCGAAGTAGTCGGCGAAGCGGAGAGCCCGGAGATTCTGCCACTTCTCCCCTTCTCCCAGGTGGTCTACGATGACAATGTTCTCGTATCCCCTTTGATTCAGTTCGTGGACGATGGCGCTGCCGATCAACCCAGCGCCGCCGGTCACCAGAATCCAACTCTTCCGATCCATATTCCGATTCTCCGTATTTCCTTTATGACAAATTCTCTCGTTGGCCTCCTGGGCCGGGGATGCCGGGCCGGGAGGGATGGGGGAGCCCCGGCGGTCTCTTACGGGCGGGGTTCCCGAAGCGCATCGTAGAGAGCCAGGGCGGCGGCGGCAATGACCACGGGTACCGCCCGGAGGACGATGCAGGGATCATGACGTCCCACCACCCGCAATTCCTGGACTTCCCGTCGAGAGAGACTCACGCTCTGCTGGGGTTTGGCGATGGAAGAGGTGGGTTTGAAGGCGGCCTGGAAAAGGATGGGCATGCCCGTGGAGATGCCTCCCAGGATGCCGCCGCAGTGATTGGTCACCGTGCGGATCCTGCCCTCCTCGTCCACGGTGTAAGGATCGTTATTCTCCGAGCCCCGGCGTGCGCTGGCCTCGAAGCCATCCCCGAAGGAGACTCCCTTCACCGCGGGGATGCCGAAGAGGGCCTGGGCCAGGCGGTTTTCCAGCCCTAGGAACATGGGATCCCCGATTCCCGGAGGCATGCCGACCACCGCGGCCTCCACCACTCCCCCCACGGAATCGCAGGCCATGCGGGCCTGCTCCACCTCCTGGCTCATGGCGGCCTGAGAGGCGGAGGAGAGTACGGGGAAGGGCTGTTCTTCCAATCCTTTCAAGGTGGCGGCGGAGACCTTCACGGGATCGAAGGGGGCTTCCTTCACCGTGCCCACCTGAAGCAGATGGGCGCCGATGACAATCCCTTCCTGCTCCAGAATCTGCCGCACGATGCCCCCGGCGATGCACAAGGGAGCCGTAAGACGGCCGGAGAAGATGCCTCCCCCCCGGATGTCGTTGCATCCATGGAATTTCACGGAGGCGGGATAATCGGAGTGGCCCGGGCGGGGGCAGTCCTTCAGGTTGCCGTAGTCCTTGGAGTGCTGATCCCCATTGCGGATCACGGCGCACACCGTGGCTCCGGTGAGCACCCCGTCCAACATCCCCGAAAGGAACTCCGGACGGTCCGCCTCCTTCCGCTGGGTGGCAAGCAACCCATGGTGCCCCGGCGCCCGCCGGGCGAGAAAGGCCGACAGGGCCTCCTGATCCACCTTGAAGCCGGCGGGAAGTCCCTCAATGGTGCAGCCGATGGCAGGGCCATGGGATTCCCCGAAGATGGTGACGCAAATGTTTTTTCCCAATGTATTCACAGTGAAACCTCCTCTCCCGTGGCCAGGGAATAGGCCTGCCAAAAGGCGGGCCAGGATTTGGCCACCGCCTGGGCATCGCCAATGGTGACCTTGCCTTGGACGGCGACGGCAGCCGCCGCGGCGGCCATGACAATCCGGTGGTCGTTGCGTCCGTCCACCCTGCCCCCGGCCAGTTCCTTCACGCCGGTGATCTGGAGCACATCCCCCTGAATTTCTGCCCTGCCCCCCAAAGACTCCACCAGATCCCGGGAAGCCTCCAGGCGGTCGGACTCCTTGAGCCGGAGCCGTTCCCCATGGACGAATCGGGTGGTGCCTTCCGCCAGGGCGGCCACCACGGAAAGGGCGGGCACCATGTCCGGAATGGGGCGCACGTCAATCTCCGGCAGGGCATGGAGGGGGGCGGGACGCACCTGGAGTCCTTGGGGGAGGAACTCCACTTGGGCGCCAAAGGCCTGGAGAATCTCCACAATGCGCCGATCTCCCTGGAGGGAGGCGGGGGAGAGATTCTCCAGAAGCAGTCCCTGGGGATTCTGAAGGGCCAAGGCGGCGGCCACCATGGGGAAGGCGGCGGCGGACCAGTCTCCCTCCACCACAGGAAGATTCTCCACCGGACGGTAGCTCTGGCCCGGAGGCACCGTAAAACCCTCCTCCTCCCGGCGGACCTCCACCCCAAACTGAGCCATGGCCTGGAGCGTCAAGGCGACATAGTCCTGGGATTCCAGAGGGGAAGTCAAACGCACCGCCCCGCCGCCGGCCAGGGGCAGAGCCAGAAGCAGGCCCGTGACAAATTGGGAGGAAATGTTACCCGGCAGATGGAACGTGCCCCCCGTCAGTTTGCCTTTCAGGCGAAGGGGGAGGCGTTCTCCCTGGATTTCCACGCCGTGGGCCCGGAGTTCTCCCAGCAGGGGATCCAGGGGGCGCTGGGGCAGCCGCCCCCGGCCCTGGAAGCACCATTCTCCGCCCCGGGCGGCAGCCACAGGAAGGAGGAACCGCAAGGTGCTGCCGGACTCTCCGCAATCCAGGACGGGGCATTCCCCCGTGGGGGTGCGAAGGGTTTCCAGGGTGGTTCGGGTGGCCGTCAGATCCTCGGAGGCAGGCCCCTGGAGACGCACGGAATCCAGGGACATCCCCGCCAGGGCCGCGCAAAGCAACTGCCGATGAGCCAACGACTTGGAGGAGGGAATGGCCACCCGGCCCGTCCAGGGGCGGGGAGAGAGGACGACCTGGCTCATGGTGCCGCCTCCCCGTTCCGCAATTCCTCCACGGAAATCGTCTTCAGGACGCAGCGGCCCAGGGATTCCGGCACCACCAGCTGGATGCGGTCTCCCTTTCTCTTCTTGTCATGGAGCATGGCCTCCGTCAGCTGTTCCCAGGGATAGGGGAGCTCCGTGGGCAGATCATACTCCTTAAGTGCTTCCACCAGAGGGAGATGCAAATCTTTCGGACACCATCCCCGGCGTTCGGCCCAGCGGGTCACGGCCACCATGCCGATGGCCACGGCCTGTCCGTGGGAGATGGCGAAGCGGCTTTCCCGCTCCACGGCATGGCCCAGAGTATGGCCGAAATTCAGCAGGGCCCGTTCTCCCCGGTCGAACTCGTCCCCGGCCACGATCTCCGCCTTGATCTCCACGCAGCGGGCAATGACCTCCTGAAGATGGTTCTGGAGTCCGCCGGGGGCGGCCAGAGTATGGAAGAGGGCCGCATCCCGGATCACGCCGTATTTGATGGCCTCTGCGGTGCCATCAAAGAGGATGCGCTGGGGAAGGGTGTCCATCAGGGTGGTGTCGCAGAGGACGGCGGAGGGCTGCCAGAATGCGCCAGCCAGATTCTTGCCCTGGGGCAGATCCACCCCGGTCTTCCCCCCCACGGAGGAATCGATGGCGGCCAGCAGAGTGGTGGGCAGCTGGACCACGGGGATGCCCCGGAGATAGATGGCGGCGGTGAAGCCCGCCATGTCTCCCGTGACGCCGCCCCCCAGGGCCACCACCAGATCCCCCCGGGTCAGCTGGGCCTCGGCCAGGAAATGCAGCATGCCGGCGATGGTATCCAGGGTCTTGCTGGCCTCTCCCGCCGGGAAGACATACAGGGGGCTGTCCGGCGGCAGGAACTGGCGCACCCGCTCCCCATGGAGGGGGGCCACATGGCTATCCGAAATCACCGCCACCCGGCGTGCGCCGAGGCTAGCCACCACCTCAGGCAGGAGGGAAAGGGCACCGGGCCCAATGGAGACCTGATAGGTGCCGCGGGAGCAGCGAACCGGAATCTGGGAGAGGGAAGCCATGGGGAGGCGAAGAGCAGAAAAGGGGAATACGGGGAAGCGGAGGAGGAAAGAGGCGGATTTCTCTTTCCTTTCCTATGATTCAGATTAGAAGAGAGAGTAGGGAGTCCGGGGAAGTGCGTTCACCTTTTCCTTCGTCTCCCGGCCCTGCTTCAGCAGGGCGCGGAGGGTGTCCCTGTCCTTCTCTGCCAGGGCCTTCCGGAACTGCTGGAGATTCTCCAGCACGTGGTCCAGTTCCGCCAGCAGGGGTTCCCGGTTGTCCAGGAAGAGTTCGCTCCACATCTCCTCCTGCATGGTGGCCACCCGGGTCATGTCCCGGAAGGAGCCGGCGGAGAATCCGCTGTGCTGCAGGGCGGTGGGAGACTGCACATAGGCGCTGGCCAGGATGTGGGCCAGCTGGCTGGTGTAGGCGATGATGCGGTCATGTTCCTCCGCCGTGGAGAACTTCACCGTGCCGAAGCCCAGTTCCAGGAAGAATGCCTTGGTTTTCTCCAGGATCTCGATGGCGGGATTTCCCCAGGGCACCAGGATCATGGAGGCCTGGTTGAAAAGATTTCCCATGGAGGCGTCGAAGCCGGAGCGTTCGATACCGGCCATGGGGTGTCCCCCCAGGAAGACCAGGCTGTGGGCCTCGCAGAGCTTTCCCACCGCCTGGCATACCACCCGCTTGACGCCGCAGGTATCCACCACCAGGGTGCCGGGACGCAGCCGGGAGACATTCTCCTCCGTCCAGCGGATGGTAGCCTGGGGATAGAGGGCCAGAATCACCATATCCAGTTCCGGGAGACGCTCTGGCGTCAGGGTGTCATCCACGGCATGCACCAGTTTCGCCCGGAGGCGCACCGATTCCTGGAGATCGTAGCCCAGGACCCGGTATCCTCCGTGGGCCTTCAGCGCCCGGGCCAGAGAGCCTCCGATGAGGCCCAGGCCCACCACACCAACCGTCTTCATGACCGGGCCTCCTCCCCCTTCTCCAAGGCCAGGGCCTGCCGCACCGCATGGACCCGGGGCACCATCTCCTGGAAGACCGCGGGGGTGATGGACTGGGGACCGTCGCACCAAGCGTGTTCCGGATCGTTGTGGACTTCCACAATGAGGCCATCGGCCCCGGTGGCGGCGGCGGCCACTCCCATGGGGGGCACCAGCCAGGAGCGTCCGGAGGCGTGGCTGGGGTCGATGATGACGGGAAGATGGGAGAGCTTGTGGAGGACGGGGATGGCGGTGAGATCTAGGGTGTTCCGGGTATAGGTCTCGAAGGTGCGGATGCCCCGCTCGCAGAGCATCACCTGGGAATTTCCGCCGGACATGATATGCTCTGCGCTCATCAGCAGTTCCTGGTAGGTATTGGCCAGTCCCCGCTTCAGAAGAATGGGCTTCCGGATGTGGCCCAGGGCGTGGAGCAGCTCAAAATTCTGCATATTTCTGGCGCCCACCTGGATAATGTCCACCTCCTCGAAGAGGGGAAGCTGGGCGGCGTCCATGATTTCGGTGACCACGGGGAGCCCGCTCTCCCGCTTGGCCTCCAGGAGCAGCTGAATGCCCCGTTCCCGCATTCCCTGGAAGGAATAGGGGGAGGTGCGGGGTTTGAAGGCGCCGCCCCGCAGCACATTGGCGCCGGCCGCCTTCACGGCCTTGGCCACGGAGCAGATCTGCTCCTCGCTTTCCACGGAGCAGGGACCGGCGATGAGGGCGAAATTCCCGCCCCCGATCTTCACCCCGTTCGCCAGCTCCACCACCGTGTCCTCCGGGTGGAACTTTCGGTTGGCCGCCTTATAGGGATCCTGGATCCGCTTCACCTCATCCACGATATCCAGTGCGCTGATGAGATCCATATCCAGCCGGGAGGTATCCCCCACCAGGCCGAGAATCATCTGCCGCTGTCCGTGGGAAGTATGGATTTCCACTCCCTGGCTTTTGAGCCAGGAGGTCAAGTCCTTCAGTTGCCCGGGATCGGGATTCTCTTTCAAAATGACAATCATGGTACCAATGTCTCCCTGCCCCTGAGGCCGTCCGCCCCAAGGCGCGAGGCCTAATTTAGCCCCAATTTCTCCCCCTACGTTCCGCCTACTTTGATTATATTTCTCCCCTGACTTTCCCCTGAACCCCAGAAGACGAGGCCCCCCGCCTCCTTCTCCCCCCCACACCGCCCCCTTTCCTTTTCCTTCCCATGAGACTGCCCGCCATCTGGTCCGACCACGCCGTCATCCAACGCAACAAGCCCATCGTCGTCTGGGGCTGGTGCGACACCCCCCGCGCCATGGTTCATGCCACCCTGGGATCCCTCTCCGCCTACGCCCCCAGTTCCTGGGACGGCCGCTTTGAGCTGCGTTTCCCCGCTCTGGCGGAGGGCGGCCCCCTGGAACTCCGGGTGACCTGCAAGAACGAGGAATGTGTCTGCCGGGATCTGCTGGTGGGGGAGACCTGGCTGGTTTCCGGCCAGTCCAATGCGGAGTTTCCCCTAATGACCTTTTCCCCCGGGGATCCCCTGGAGCAGACCGGACAGTATTTGCAGGAGGGGGGCAACGATCCCCTCATCCGTTGCTTCACCACACCCAATGACACCCTGGCCACCCGTCCGGAGACCCTGCCGCCCGGAGGGGAATGGCAGCTCTCCTCTCCCGAAACAGCCGCCGGCTTCACCGCCATCGGCGCCTGGTTCGCCCTCTTCCACCGGCAAAAGTTCCCCCAGATTCCCGTGGGGCTGATCCACTCCTCCTGGGGCGGCACCTTCGTCCACGCGTGGACCAGCCGGGAGACCCTCTCCCGACGCCCGGAAAACCACAAGCTTCTGGAGAAGGACGATGCCTGCGTCTACCGCCCGGAGTCCTGGGAGTGCCTGGAGACCCACGCCTCCTTCCCCGACTGCATCAACGAGGACAACCAATGCTTCGACAATATCACCCAGATGGATCCGGGCAACCGGGGATTCGCCTTGGGCTACGCCAAGCCGGACTATGACGACTCCTCCTGGAAGACCATGGAAGTTCCCGGGTCCTGGATCATCCAGAAGATCTCCAGCCACGGGGCCCTCTGGGTGCGCCGGGAAGTGACCCTGCCCCCCTCCTGGGAAGGCCAACCCCTGATGCTCCATCTGGGAGGCGTGGACAAGCACGACGTGACCTATTTCAACGGGGTGCAGGTGGGCGCCACGGGGACGGGATTCGACACCCAGTATTGGTGCACCCCCCGGAACTACCCTGTGCCTCCCCAGGCGGTGAAGGCGGGACGCAACGTGGTGGCCATCCGGGCTTACTGCTTCTTCTTCGACGCCGGCTTCACCGGCTCCAAGTGGGCCTACTTCCTGGAGAACCTGACCACGGGAGAAACCCTCCCTCTGGCCGACACCCTCTGGAAGGCCTGGCCGGAGTACGCCTTCCAACCCCTGGGAGGACCGGAACAGGCCGCCAACCCCATCTGCTGCCGAAATTCCCCCCATCGCCTCTTCGACAACAAGATCCGCCCCCTGATCCCCTTCCCCATTCGGGGAGTCCTCTGGTACCAGGGAGAGAACGATGCGGACACCGAAGAAACCACCGCCCTCTACGCCATGCGCTTCCGGGATCTAATCGAGGACTGGCGTCACGCCTGGGGGCAGCGGGAGAACTTCCCCTTCTACTACGTCCAGCTGGCCAACTACCGGGATCTCCATCCCATGAACTGGCTGAAGATCCAGGATGCCCAGCGACGGGTCTTCCTGGACACCCCGGAGACCGGCGTCATCACCGCCACGGATCTGGCGCTCTTCGAGCCCACGGACATCCATCCCCACGACAAGCGCTCCTTCGGATACCGCCTCTTCCTCCTGGCCCTGGTGAATCTCTACGGCGAGAAGGGGATTCTGCCCCAGGGCCCCACCCTGGACCGGGTGACCCGGGAAGGCTCCGCCCTCCGCCTCCACTTCCTCTACGGCGAGGGACTCCACGGAAAGGACGGCCAGCCCCTGGCCGGCTTCGAGATGGCGGGGCAGGACGGCGTCCTCCATCCCGCCCTGGCCACCATCCAGGGGGAGGAGGTCCTCCTCTCCCATCCCGACGTTCTCCGCCCCGTCCTCTGCCAGTACAACGGCAAGGTGGATTTGCCCGAAGGGAATCTGGTCAACCAGGCGGGCCTGCCCGCCCTCTCCTTCCGCCAGGAAGTGGAGGAGTCCCTCTAGACTTTCCCTATCGCCCCCTCAGGACACTTCATGAGCATCATCACCATTGTCGGCGCCGGCATGATGGGGTCCGCCATGTGCTTCCCCGCCTCGGACAACGGCCACACCATCCGCCTGGTGGGCACCCCCTACGACCGGGAAATCATCCAGCGCATCCGCACAGACAACTTCCATCCCAAACTGGGGATGCCCCTGCCTCCCCGCTGCTCCGCCTTCTACTTTGAGGAACTGGACCAGGCCCTGGAAGGATGCCAGCTCCTAATCGCCGGGGTTCCCTCCTTCGGCGTGGACTGGTTTGCCGAAAATGTCCTGGCCCGCATCCCCGACAATCTGGTGGTCCTCTCCATCACTAAGGGCCTGGAGGACGAGCCGGACGGCACGCTGCTCCCCATCTCCATGGCCTACAACCAGAAGAAGCTGGCCCCGGGGCGGAAGCTCTCCATCAATTCCATCGGCGGCCCCTGCATCAGCCAGGAGCTTTGCCAGCGGAAGCACACCTCCGTGGCCCTGTGCGGAGAAGATCTGGACACCCTCTACTGGCTGAAATCCCAGCTCATCACCACATACTACCACATCCAGCCCACCCAGGATGTCATGGGCATCGAGTGCGCCGTGGCCATGAAGAACGCCTACGCCGTGGGGGTGTCCCTGGCCATCGGCCTGGCCAAACAGCAGGGCGTGGCCCTGAGCAATCCCCAGGCCTCCCTCTTCGGACAGGCAGTCCGGGAAATGCTCCGACTGGTCCACCTCCTGGGAGGACAGACCGACAGCGTCATCTACGCCACCAGCGACTTGTACGTCACCATCAACTCGGGACGCAACCGGAAGCTGGGAGAGGCGCTGGGAGAGGGAATCTCCTTCCAGGAAGCCTTGAAGAAGTATCCCGGCCTCACCCTGGAATCCATCCCCATCATCACCCGGGCCGCCAGAGCCCTGCGCACCAGACACCAGAGGGGAACCGCCAATTTCAACAAATTCCCCCTCCTGCGGCATCTGGACGAAATCATCAATCAGGGAGCCCCCGTCCGCATCCCCTGGAACGAGTTTGGTTGACGCATTATTTATAACACCTTGATTACAAGTAGGTTATAAAGATTTTCACCCATGAGGATCGGATTGCTCATCCCCACCCGGGAGGAGGCGGAAGGCCTGCCTCCCGCCCTGCCCTGCGCCACGGGTTTCGGCCCGGGAAAGGTGGCCGCCTGCGCCGCCGTCACCAAGCTTCTCTTCCAGGACCATTGCGATGCCATCCTGGTCTGGGGGACGGCTGGCGCCATGAAGCGCTCCCTGCCCCTGGGAGGGCTGATGGTGGCCGACCGGGTCGCCTACAGCGACTACGATGTCTCTCCTCTCTACGGCTCCGACGGCCTGGGCTTCGTTCCCCAGATTGCGGAGGAATGCTGGATGCCCTGCGATCCCCGCTTCACCCAGGTGCTGACCCAGCTGCTTCCCCGGCTGTTTCCCGAGACTCCCTTCTGCGGCACCGGCCTCATCTCCGCCGGGGATGTCTTTGACAACGCCAAATACTATCGGGCGAACAACCGGATCGAAGCCCAGGCGGATGCGGTGGACATGGAGAGTCCCGCCGTGGTTCACTTCTGCCGTCTGATGGAATCTGTCCTGGGTCGGCCCATCCCCGTGGCCATCGTCCGCTATCTCTCCAACTATATCGGCGGAGCGGCCTCGGAGGAATTCTGGGATGCCCTGCCGGGGATTCAGGAGAGGAACCGCCTCCTTCCGTCTCTCCTTCATCAACTGGAAGGCCTCCTGGAGGCCCCTGTCTCCTGAGGACGCCCATGCTCTCCTTCCTCCACCCGGAGTTGCTGTGGCTCCTGCCCATCGCCGCCGCCCCCCTTCTGATCCATCTCCTGGGGAATCCCGCCCCTCCGTCCCTGAATTTTCCCGGGCTGCGGTTCCTCCGGGCCACCCCTGTTCCCATCCGGGGCCGCCGGCGCTGGCAGGATCTCCTGCTGATGTTCCTCCGCACGCTCCTGCTGGCGGCCATCATCTTCCTCGCCGCCGCCCCCTGCTGGACGCCACGGGAGGAACTCCTGGCCAATGCCCGGGAGACGGCCGGGGCCCAGGCCGTGCTTCTGGACGCCTCCGCCTCCATGCAGGCCACCATGGGCCAGCTTATGCCCAGCCTCCTGAAACTCCAGGGCCCCCATATCGCCTACTGGCAGGTCGGCACGGAAGTCCAGAAACTATCTTCTCCCTCCCTGTGGAGCTGTGGCTGGAGCGGAGCCATGGCCGTCCCTGAGGCCCTTCAGAAAATCGGCCTGTGGCTTGGCCAATATCCCTCCGGCCAGCGCACCCTCCACCTCTTCAGCGACCTCCAGTCTTCCGACTGGGGACGAAGCCTGGGGGGGCTTCCCCCGGGCACCCGGCTGGTCCTCCACACGCCGGCCAGGCTGTTCCAGGAAAACTGCGGCATCCGGCAGACCACCATCGCCTCCGCCCCCCAGGGCCAGCTGCGCATCCAGGTGCGATGCCGCAACTGGGGCGACTCCCCCGCCACCCGGGACCTGGTCCTCTCCACAGACGGCAAGGAAACCCGCACCCGCCTGATTCTGCCCGCCAAGGAAGAGATTTCCGCCTCCTTCCTCGTCCCCGCTCCCCACAATCCCCAGGGCACCCTCCAACTCCTCCCCCGGGATGACTTCGCCTTCGACGACCAGAGGATCTTCTGGGCGAAGCCTGCCCCCCCTACCCCCCTGCTGACCATCTTCTCCGACGAAACGGGGGACTCCATGCTCTCCCAGGAGCTGGAATTCTTCTGTGTCCCGGCCCTGACCGCCGAGCCGCCGGAGGCCTCGCCGGCCTTTCTCCTCCATCCCCTGGGCACTTCCGGAGCCCCCTTTGCCCCCTGGGAGAATCTGCCGGCCATCCTCCTGCTGGGATCGGCGGAACGTCTCGCCCCCCAGGAGATGCAGCGTCTCCGCAGCTATGTGGAAGACGGAGGCATCCTGTTGTCGGTGCCGGGGAATGCGCCCCTCACAGGCTGGCGTCATCTGCAGTCCGTGGGGCTGGCCCCGGAGGGTGCCGCCCAGGAGACCAGCCGCCAGACCGGCATCGCCGAGCTGCCCCCGGGTTCCCCTCTGGAGAAACTCTTCCTCCAGAAAGCCTCCTCCGACCTCCATCTCTTCCCCATCCGCCGCTCCCTTCAGGTGGAGACACGCCAGAACGATGCCCAGGTCCTCCTGAGCACCCTGGAAGGGGCCCCTGCCCTGCTCCGGAAGCCCCTGGGCAAAGGGCAGTGCCTCCTCTTCACCTTCGGCTTCCACCATGCCGCCTCCGACTTCCCCCTCACCAAGGCCTTCCTGCCCATCCTGCGGGAAATCCTGGAGCAGGCCCTGGGAGGCCACTCCTCCATCCTGCAGATTTCCTGCGGGGAAGTGCCCCTGGCCCGGAAGGATTTGCTGGGCAGGCTGGTTCAGCCGGATTTCACCACGGAAGAACCCGGGCTTCACCAGCTGGGGGGACAGCTGGTGGAAGTCATTCCCTCCCCGGCAGAGTCCCTCCCTCTGTATCTTCCCAGGGAGGAGGCACAGCGCATGCTCTCCGCCTTCACCCCCGCCCAGGAGGGGCGGGATTCCCTTTCCCTGGACGGGAAGGAGGAGCAGCGGCGCACCCTTCTGCAGTGGGGCGGTCTTCTGACAACTCTCCTCTTCCTGCTGGAAGGGCTATGGGTATACCTGAAAGCCAGGCAGGCCCGGACTCCCCTGGGCAGCTCCCTTCCCCCCCAATGATCCTTCCCTTTCCCCCCATGGAGCGCACCGTCCAAGTGGTGGTGCCTCCCGATGCCGCCGGCACCACCCTCCTGGCGTTCCTCACGCAGCGCTACAACTATCTGACGGAGGAACAGTGGCGCCAGGAAATCCGCCGGGGCAACCTCTTTCTGGATGGCATCCTAGCCCAGGGGGAGGCCCTGCTCCGAGGCCGGGAAAACCTCTTTTTCCAGGCAGGAGACCTGGAGGAGCAGGAAGTCTCCTTCCAGATCCAGGTACTGGAGGAGACCGACGAATATCTGATTCTCCACAAGCCGGGAAATCTCCCCTGCCACCCGGCAGGCCGCTTCTTCAACCATACCCTCTGGGCCTGGCTGCGGCAGGCACACCATCTCCCCAGCATCCACTTCGTCAACCGGCTGGACCGGGAAACCTCCGGCCTCGTCCTGGTGGGCAAAACGCCCCACTTCGCCGCCAAGGCCGCCAAACTCTTCCACACCCTCTGCGGGGAAACCCAGAAGAAATATCTGGTTCTGGTCCACGGACGGGTGCCCTGGAAAAGCTTCTTCGCCAACGGCTGGCTGATGAAGGATCCCCACTCCCCCGTGGCGAAAAAACGGTGTTTCCAGCCGATCCTCAACCAGGGGGATTCCGATGTGGTGGAACTCCCGGAGGATGACGAGGCCGTCACCGCCCAGACCGACTTCCGTCTCCTGGACTACCGGCGCCCCCCCACCCCGGATGAACCCCAGGGCCACTTCCCCCAGGACGACCAGGGAAACTTCTCCCTCCTGGAAGCCACGCTCCACACCGGAAGAACCCACCAGATCCGCGCCACCCTCTGCTCCCTGGGATTTCCCGTGGTGGGAGATAAACTCTACGGGGTGGACGACACCATCTTCCTCCGCTTTGCCGCCAGCACCCTCTCTCCCCAGGACTGGCAGAGACTGATCCTCCCCACCCAGGCCCTCCACGCCTGGAAACTCACCATTCCCAGGCTGAAGATCCAGGCCACAGCCCCGCCTCCCTGGCTATCTTAGCCCCCCCCGGAACCCCTCCCTACCGGTTGGGATAGGTCAGCACCCGGGCCGTCATGGGGACGTAGGCGTTGAGCTTGCGCACCCAGATGATGCTATTTCCTTCGGGGAGAATCACTTCCAGATTCTGTTCCGCCCCGTCTGCCCGGGCGGAGAGCACCAGATGCCCATCCTGGGGACGTGGCACATGGCCCACCCAGACCACCTTGGGCAGGGAGACCCATTCCCGCAAGTCCGCCTGGGTGGTGGAGGCAGCCCAGCCTGCCACCCCGATCTGGGCCAGCTTCAGGGCAAGCTTGGCCCCGTCCTCCGTGGTGTTCTTCACGGCAATCTGGAGGGCGACCTGCAGAGAGACCTTGGTCAGGGTGCGGACAATCTCCCGCTTCACGGCGCCCCGCATATAGACATCGTATTCCGTGCGCACCAGGCGGTCCATGTTCTCCAGCAAATCCAGGGGAATCTGTCCCTGTTCCGACTTCACCCAGTATTGTTCGGCGGCGGCGGAACGCTCCACCAGCCGGGGGAAGGCCATCCCCGCATAAAGGACATAACGGCCCAGCTCCGGAATCAGGAAGAGGGGAAGATCCAGGCGCCACTCCACACGCTCCAGGGAAAGGCCATCCTCCACGTAGATCCAGACCTGGTTCTGAGGACGCACCCCGCGGTCAATCTCCTGCCAGTCCCGCTGGAGGACGGAGGGCTGGGGCACCTGCCCCACGGCATCCCGGAGGAATTCCCGCCCTCCATCTCCCTGGAGCCACCGGAAGACCCCGCAGAAGTGGTTCAGATAGGCATTGGTATAGTCGGCGGTGGCCAACCGGCTCAAGTCCCCGGAGGACGCCAGGTCAAAGCCCGTATTCTCCCGGATGGCCTGGGCAAAATCCGGGTCTCTCCAGAAGATCTCCTGCTGTCCCATGGGATCCACGGTATTGGAAGCCTCCGCCGACTGGGAGGCCACGGCATTTTCCAGCTTTTCCTCGGCGGCGGCGATCTCATTCCGCCGTTCAAAGAGCCAGTTTTCCTGGTGCTGGGCGGCTCGGTTCAGTTCCGTCCTGGCGGCGGCCACATTTCCCTGGGAAGCATAGGCCAAGCCTTTATAGAGGCAGCAGAAGACCCTGTCCTGTCCGAAGCCACGGTAGGGGAAGGAGAGTTCGCTGCCCAGGATGGCCTTGGCCTGCTGGGCGCCGGCGACGAACGGAGAGGCGGAATCCCCATCGGCGAAAAGATCCTCCGCCGCATCCAGATGGATGGTGGTTTTCTCCGGCTGACCTGCCAGAAGGTACGCATTGCCCGCCAAAAGGTGCCACAGCAATTCGTCCCCATTCTCCTTTTCCGCCGCTTTCCTGACGGATTCCGCCGCGGCGGGATAGTTCCCCACCCCCATCTGGTTCTCATACTGCCAGAGCAGGCTGTTGGTGCTGCGGCATCCGGTCAGAGCCAGGGAAGCCACCAGAACAGCACCCAGGAACCATGCAATAGGAGAGGAGGAATGTGCCATGTTCTTTTGCATCGTAGATGGGGGAATCGGAGAAGGGAAATCAGCCAGTAAACCAAGGGAGAAAAGGGCCTCGGAAAAACCATCGTCTCCTCCCCCTCTTCCTCCCTCCCGCCTAGGGGAATAGGCCCTCTCCCAACAGCAGGGAGGAAACATACCACAATCCCCACAATTTTCCAGTTTGTCCCCCCGCCGCCAAAGGGGAGGAGATAGGGAAGAAAAACAACCCCGTAATAGCAAACATCGTCCATGAGAATTGCAGGCGTTTCGGGACCACCTGACCATGGCTCAGCCGCCCCCCCGGCAAAGTACACATCACGGGAATATTTTGACGCTGCATCCCCCCCAGGGGGGAGGGGAGAAAACAGAAAGGCCTCCGGCAAGGCGAGAACCTTTCCGGAGGCCAGAGTTCCTTCAGCGAACCGAAGGCTGTGTCAGGCAGCGACTACTCTTCCTTGGTGCCATCCACTTCCAGGGTGCCATTCTCCTTGGCGCTGTAAGCGGCATCCAGGACGGCGCCCAGGCCGCCCAGGGCACTGGTGGCCTCGGGAGCGCTGGTGAAGGTGGCGCCGGCCACAGGACGCTCCTGGGCCTCGAAGGTGGCGTTGCCGCTCTTCATGGTGAGGCCAATCCGGCGCTCCTCCACGGAGATGTTCTTCACGCGGGCCTTCACCACCTGGCCCACGTTCACCACGTCCTTCACCCGGTTCACCCGCTCGTCGGAGAGCTCGGAGATGTGGATCAGACCATCGATGCCGCCATCCAGCTCCACGAAGGCGCCGAAGCTGGCCAGCTTGGTGACCTTGCCTTCCACGGTGTCGCCCACCTTGTACTTCTCCTGGATGTTCTGCCAGGGATCGTCGGTGAGCTTCTTCATGGAGAGGCTGATGCGCTGATTCTCCACATCCACGTCCAGGATGACGGCCTCCACTTCCATCCCCTTCTGGAGGACTTCGCTGGGATGATTGATCTTCCGCAGCCAGCTGAGGTCGGAGACGTGGATCATGCCGTCGATGTCGTCCTGGATCTGGACGAAGGCACCGTAGCCGGTCATGTTGCGCACCTTGCCCTTGATGCGGGTGCCGCGGGGATACTTCTCCTTGATGAGTTCCCAGGGATTGGCCTGAGCCTGGCGGAGGGAGAGGGAGATCTTCCGGTCGACCTTGTTGACGGCCAGCACCACAGCGTCCACCTCGTCTCCGATGTTGAGGACATCATTGGCGCGGTTGACCTTCTTGGTCCAGCTCATTTCGGAGACGTGGATGAGGCCTTCGATGCCCTCTTCCAGCTCCACGAAGGCGCCGTAGGCCAGAACGTTGACCACCTTGCCATGGACATGGGCGTTGACAGGGTACTTGAGATCCACGGTATCCCAGGGGTTGCCGTCCTTCTGCTTCAGGCCCAGGGAGACGCGCTGACGCTCCTTGTCCACTTCCAGGATCATGACTTCCAGTTCCTGATCCTTGTGCACCACGGTGTGAGGATCGGTGATCCGGGACCAGCTCATGTCGGTGATGTGGAGGAGGCCATCCATGCCATTGAGATCCACAAAGGCACCGAAGTCGGTGATGTTCTTGACGATACCCTTCCGGATCTGGCCGGGCTGGAGTTCCTCCAGCAGCTTGGCGCGCTGGCGGGTACGCTCCTCTTCCAGGATCTCCCGGCGGGAGAGCACCACATTCTTCCGGTCCTTGTTGATCTTCAGGATCTTGAACTCCATCTCCTGATCCACATAGGAATCCAGGTCCCGGGGAGCGCCCAGATCCACCTGGGAGCCGGGGAGGAAGGCCTCCACGCCACCGACTTCCACCACAAAGCCACCCTTGACCCGGCTGATGATCTTGCCCTGGATGAGAGAACCTTCCTGGTAGTTGTCCACGATGTTCTCCCAGGCGCGCTGGGTAATGGCCTTCTTCACGGAGACTTGAGGCGCACTGTTCTCGCCTTCCACCCGTTCCACGTAGACATCCAGCTTGTCACCGCAGGTCAGGGACTCAAAATCCTTCAGTTCATTGCGGTCAATGAAGGACTCGGACTTCCCTCCAATGTCGAGGAGAATGCCGTTTTCGTTTTTCTGGGCAATCGTGCCGGAGACGATGGTACCTTCCTGGATGCTCTTGGCCTGAGTGGCTTCGCTCTGGGCGAACAGCTCATCCATCGACGGCATGTTGTCTAAATCAATGATGCTCATACGTGGGGTTGAAGATTGGTTTGACTCTGTGAATACGGAGAAGCGGGGCGCAAAAAAATGGGCTGAGAGACCCCCCATGCAGGGCGGCATGGCGAGATCTTCCCTGGGTTCCCTGGCGCCATTGCAAGGAACCGAAAACTGTATAATATAGGTCATCAACGGTCATCTGCAACATTCTTTTCCCCTCCTCCCCCCCCCTTTGGCCTTCGGTTTCCCCTGGCGGGGCTGGCATTGCCGGCAAAGTCGGAATCGGGGATTCGGGTTACGTTATGGCCATGCTTGATTCTTATCCCTCCAGCGTTGTCTCTTCGGCCCTGCGAACGGAGTGGCAGCTCACCATCAACCGACTCCCGGCGGATCTCCGGGAGAGATTCACCCCGCCCCTTATCCTCCTGGTGCCCGATCTGGGCGGGAAATGGGGGCAGTGGCACGGGGGGCAGGCCCCCCGGATGGAATTGAAGGAATCCCTCCTCACCGACCATCCCTGGTTCGCCCTGGTGGATGTGCTGCGCCATGAAACCGCCCATCAGGTGGTGGAGACCCTGTTTCCCGGGCTGGAGGAGCCTCCCCATGGCCCGAAATTCCGGGAAATCTGCCTTCTTCTGGGAGCGCGCCCCCAGGCCTCCGGCACCTATCCCCTGCTGGATCATGTCCTCTTCTCCGAGGCCAAGGAGGAAGGGGCCGTCACTCCCCAGGCCCGCCTTCTGGTCAAGATCCGGAAGTTGCTTTCCCTTTCCTCCAGCGCCAACGAGCATGAGGCCCGGGCGGCCCTGCTGAAGGCCCGGGAGCTGGAAGCCCGCTTTCTGGAGGAATATGGCGAGATGGAGAAGGAGGCGCCGGGGAAGGAAGGCTTCTACACCGTGGGCGTGGGGCCCCAGGTGCGGCAGGTCACCTACCGGGAATGTCTTCTGGCCTCCCTCCTCCAGGAATTCTATCGGGTACGGGTGATCTGGAGCTTCGTGCCGGATCTGGAATCCCCCGTCCCGGGAAAGTACCTCAAGCAGCTTTTTCTCAGCGGCACCCGGCGGGACATTCAGGTGGCCGCCTACGTCCACGACTGCCTGACTTCCTACATGAAGCGCGCCCTCTACCAGCTTCCCCCCACCATGCTGGGACGCGCCCTGGGTAGCGCCCGCATCCAGAAGGACTTCGAGATCGGGGTGCTTACCGGCTTCCGCAATGCCCTGCGGGAGCAGAACCAGCGGCCGGAGTTGCGGGCCCTGGTCCAATGGGACCACGCCAGGCTGGACCAGCATTTCCACTGGGCCTTTCCCCGGCTCCGCACCTCCCAACACACCCGCACCATCCACTCCCCGGCCCACCGGACCGCCGGAGAGGAGGCGGGGCGCCGCTTTCACCTCAAAAAGGGCCTGGAACCCCCGGGCACCCCTCCCTCTCCTCCTCGCCTCCTCTCCTGATTCCCCATGCCCCTCTGGTCCCCCAGTCCCATTTTCAAGAAACGCCTTCTGCGCTTCCGGAGGCTTCGCCGGGGGTGGTGGAGCTTTGTGCTGCTGTCCCTCCTCTATTTGCTTACCCTGGTGGCGGAGGGCGTCTGCAACAGCGCCCCCCTTGTGCTGCACCACGGAGGAAAATGGTATTTCCCCTTCCTCCGGCAATATCCCGCCAGTGCCTTTTGGGAAGGAGGGGACGCCGCCCGGGCGGACTATCCGGCCCTGACCCGGGCAGGGGCCTTCCAGGAGGATTTCTGCCTCTGGCCCCTCTTCCGCAACGACCCCTACCGCATTGTCCCCCATGACGAGCTGGCCCCCCATCTCCGGGAGCTCTGCCGGCTTCTTCCCGAACCCCGAGTGGCCAGCCTGACCCTCCGACCCGATCTTACCATTGCCAAAGCCACAGGCCTGGAAAGCCTCCTTGCCCCGGACACCCCCGCCCCCGAACTCAAGGGACGCCCCCTGGCAGAGTTCTGGAAACTGTCCGAGACCCTGGAGGCCCAGCTGGCCCCACGCTGGCAAGGAAAGGCCTCCCCCACCCTGGAACTCCCTCTGGAGCCCCTCCCGGACACCCCGCTCCCTCCCGTCCTCCTGGTCTTCCCCGAGGCCGCCCCCCGGGAAGGAGGACGCACCTCGCTGCGGATCCGGGCCATGGCCGCCGGGGAAGGCCCCCTGGCACGCCCCCAGCAATGGAGTTTCACCCCCGGAGCTTCCCTGCCCCTGAGAAAGCAGGAGGCCTACCAGGCCCTTCCGGCTCCCTTGCAGGACGCCATCCAGGAAGGCCGGGAGGCCCTTTCCGCCACCGCCGGAGCCCCCTGGGAAAAGACCCTGACCCTGGAAGGCGGCACCTATCGGATCCTAGTGGAACGGGAGGCCCTCCGCTTCCCCTTCCGCCCACTCCCCGGACACCCCATGGGATTGGACAATGCGGGGCGGGATGTCTTCGCCCGGATCTTCTACGGCCTGCGCATCGCCTTGAACTTCGGCATGCTCCTGGTCCTCTTCTCCCTGGCGGGAGGAACCTTCGCCGGCATTCTCCAGGGCTATCGGGGAGGACTGACCGACCTGCTGGGACAGCGTCTCACGGAAATCTGGAGCGCCCTCCCCTTTCTCTATGTGATGATTCTGATGGGCTCCCTCTACGGCAGCAGCTTCCTCCTTCTGCTGGCCTGCTACGGACTCTTCAACTGGATCGGCATCTCCCACTATATGCGGGCGGAGACCCTGCGCCTGCGGAGACTTCCCTACGTGGAGGCGGCACGATGTCTGGGACTCTCCGGCTGGCAAATCGCCTTCCGCCACATCCTCCCCAACGCCCTGGTCCCCCTCATCACCCTATTCCCCTTCTCCCTGGTGGGGGCCATCGGCTCCCTGGCCGCCCTGGACTATCTGGGCTTCGGACTGCCCGCCCCCACCCCCAGCCTGGGCGAACTCCTGGCCCAAGCCCAGGCGGAACGCTCCGCCTGGTGGCTTACCCTCTATCCCTCCCTGGCCCTCTTCCTGGTCATGCTCCTGGGAGTCTTCCTGGGGGAAGGCATCCGTAACGCCTTCGACCCCAAACAACAACAAAGACTCCAATAAGCGGCCCTTCCCATGCTAGGGCACCCGCACTGCTGTGTATCGATTGCTATCAGCCCTGGATGATCTACGGATCGCCTCCCCTGTCATCCTTGCCCCCCGGGGTTCCCGGCCGGGATGTTTCCCGGCCTTCACCCACGGGGTAGACGGGCCTCCCACCCCGTAAACGGGGTTCATGAGGATGCCCCTGCCCCCAGAGGGGGTTCCGTCAAGGCGGGGGAATCCCCCGTGCCCCAGTGACAAAACATCCCTCCGGGGTAAGTTTTTTTTCGTAAAAAAAATCCCCTGTTACCAGGGGAGAGAAGGGGAGTGGAAAAATATTGGCTCTTCGACAAAAATAATGGGTGGACGAATATAACTGCGCACAGGAAGTG
>JAEDNW010000117.1:0-7440 GCA_016302315.1 Lentisphaeria bacterium | reverse complement strand
GGCGGCGCAGGCCAGGCGGCCCTTTGATGATGGCCAGATCCTCCGGCAGGAAGGGGACGCACAGAAGCCGGGAGATGAAGTCGCTGGAGCGCAGGACATTCTGACCATCCACCATCAGCAGGCGCTGACTCCCGTACCGCACCCCCAGACGCACGATTCCTTCGGGATAGGCATCCGCCTCCCCGTAGAGAAAGAAATCCCCTGTGCCTCCCAGGGGCAGGAGGGCATTCCGGGTGGTGCGGAAGGAGCGCAGCAGAGAGAGGAAATGGACGGCCTCCAGCAGATTGGTCTTCCCCTGGCCATTGGCCCCGATGAAGGCATTGATCCCCGGGGACAGCTCCAGGCGGAGCTGTTCGTAGTTCCGGAAATGGGTTGCCTGGAGGCGATGCAGCATGGCGATGGAGACCTAGCGGGGAGTCGAAGCGGGGAAGAGGCTTTCCGGGGTCGCCAGCGGAATCCCGAAATACCGGGCCATGGACACCGTTTCATCGGCGTTTCCCCAGACGTCCTTGGGGTCGTGGGCATCGGAGGAGACGACGGCCCGAATGTCATATTGGGCGGCAATTTCCCAGAATCCCATGTAGGGGAAGGGGCGACGCTTCAGGCCGGAGTCATCCACCACGAAGGGGCGGCGCAGGCCGGCGGCGTTGAGTTCCAGGGGAGTATGGGTGTCCTGGGCGGCCCGGGCGATGAGGCGGGCGGCCTCCCTGGCATTGTCGTCCCATGCTCCCCGGGCCACTAGGAAGAGATCCGGGTGGGCCAGGAAGGCGAAGAGGCCGGATTCCATGGCCAGGACGGCGTATCTGGCGTAGTCCAAGTAGGTTTTTGTATCATGGAGATGCCAGGAAGAGTGCCATTCTCCCTGGGGATCCCGGTAGTCGTGGATGGCCAGAACCAGATATTCGCAGCGTCCCGGGGTGGCCAGGAAGGCGTCGTGGGTGAAGCTTCCCAGATCGGGTCGGTATTCGCACTCCAGCCCCGCATGGATCTCCAGCAGAGGGAACTCCCGCTGCGCCTCCTGGATCTCCCGGAAATAGAGATCCAGTTCATCCAGGGGCATTCGGACATTGCTCCACATGCCGTCGGGCCAGGGGGCATGATCGGAGAACCCCAAGGCGGAGATCCCCTGGGCCAGGGCCTCCCGGCAGTAGTCCCTGGGGGCCCCGATGGCGTGTCCGCAGTGATAGGTGTGGGTGTGGAAATTGCAGTGTCCCATGAAGGCATCCTCTTCTCCCCCTCCCTCGTTTCCCTGACCGTCGTCGTGTCGGGAGAGGCGGGGCAAAGAGGGAATATAACGGGGAAACAGGGTGCTTCCGGATTCGCCAAACCCCAACTCCAGAGGGGAAACCGGGGCTCATCCCCCCTGCGGGAGGACGAAGAGTAAACGCCACATCCCTGAGGATGAAGGATGCTTCTTGAGGAGCGATTGACGGGACATTCCCCCACCTGCGGGAGACACAGGGGGCATCCTCATGAACCCCGACAGGGGTGGGGCGTGGCGGGAAGATTCCGGGACGGCATATCCGGTTGCGTCTGATATCCTGGAATCCGTCCGCTTCAAGGCATTCTATACACACCTAAAAAGAGTATCCCGGAAAATCTGGACACCATCCTCCTCTACAGTTCCTGCTTTTCCCCCCCGTTTCCCATGATGATGGGACGGCTCTGAATAAGATGACCTTCCCGCCTCACTGCCAGATTTTTCATCCGGCAGTGAGACGTTCCTGGATGTCTAGAAATTCATCTGATTCATCATCTTATTCACTTCATCCATGGTATCCTGCATGCTCTTCCGTTCGGCTTCCTGGGCAATTTGCTTCCAATAGAGATAATTCTTTTCATCATTGGCCTGCTTGTACATTTCCGCAATCAACATGGCTTCCGCGCAGACCTCCGCCATATCCCCGGACTTCAGGGCAAGATTGTAGTTGCGAATCTCATTCTGGATAACGTCATCCGGATAGGAAGAATCATTGCAGCTCACCATTCCCAGAAGCAGCCCCATGCAGAGGACGGCAGCGAAAAAACTCCGACATTTTGACATTTGTTCTCTCCTTCGTGAATTGATTTTTGAAGTAAACGGACGTTCGGCGGAACAGGCGCCAAGGTGTCCACGGGCAAGCCTGGAGAACCCCGGAAACATGTTCCATTGATATTTCTAGCTCCACACGCACAATCTGTCATCTTCTCTCAAAGGGAACTGAGCCCCGCCTTTGACGCCATGCCACCACCCCAAACTCCGTCCGGCAGGGGTGGGAGGATCGATAGACGGGGGTGGAGCGTAGCGGGAACCCCCGGGGGCTAGAATGTATCCAGGGGGGGGCACGGGGGTGTCCCCGGATTTGGCGCGATCACCATCCACCCAGAACCCCGTCAGGGGTGACAGGATCGATAGACGGGGGTGGAGGTCGGGTTCATCCCGGCCGGGAACCCCGGGGGCGGTGCGGGAGCCACAAAGGGGCGACCACCCCCCCGGCAGCGAGACCCCCCGGTGGTGAAGGATGCAGCCCGGGAAACCCGTGGCGGAACATATTCCCCCCGCCTGCGGAGGACACAGGGGGCATCCTCATGAACCCCGACAGGGGTGGCAGGATCGATAGACGGGGGTGGAGGCCGGGTTCATCCCGGCCGCCCCCCCCGGGATGGCGGGATGGGGGAGCGGGGTACCTAATTTCCCCACGTCCCGCACCCACACGTACCCATCCCTGGGCTTTCGTTCTTCCTTTCTCCGGGGTGGCATTTCCCGGGGGATGGGGAGGGACCAGGATTGACGATTAGAGGCGTCCGGGTATATTGTGTAGCGATACACTTCGTTTTCCTATTCCGAGTAGGAGGAAAGGGATTGATGAGCCAAAAAGATACAAACTGCAGGTTGCCAGGGCAACCACTTGATTTCTCCTGTTCCCCCCGTCGGTATTCGGGGGGTGATTTTCACCAGGAGGGGGTGGAGGCGTTTTTCTACGATGGTCCTTCCTGGCGGGGGCGTCCCACCCGGGTCTTTGCCTGGTATGGTCGTCCGGCGGAGGCCTCCCCGGCTCATCCTGTGCCTGGCGTGGTTCTCATCCATGGCGGCGGCGCCACCGCCCTGGCGGACTGGGTGAAGCTATGGAACGCCCGGGGCTTTGCGGCCTTGGCCATGGACACCTGCGGCGGGGTTCCCGGATGGAGTCCGAATCCCTACTTTCAGCAGGAATGGCCCCGGCACCCCCATTCCGGTCCCGCCGGCTGGGGCCGATTTGAGGAATCCGGCCTTCCTGTCCAGGAGCAGTGGATGTACCATGCGGTTGCCGCCGTGGGCAACGCCCGCACTCTCCTGGCCTCCTTCCCGGAGGTGGACGGAACGAAGATCGGATGGACCGGCATCTCCTGGGGGGCCGTCATCGGCTGCCTTGCCGCCGGTCTGGTGCCGGAGTTCCGTTTTGCCATTCCCGTCTACGGCTGCGGGCTATGGAACATGCCGGAATCCAGTCTGCTGGGGGAGAAGGAGACCCGTGAGCAGCGGGACGCCTGGTTCCGCCTCTGGGATCCCGCCCACTATCTTCCCGCGGCGACCACTCCGTTCCTGTGGCTCACCGATGCGGAGGACGCCCCCTTCCCTCTCTCCGCCTGGTCCCGTTCCAGCAGCCTTCCCGCCGGTCCCCGTTTCCGTTCCCTCCGCATCGATTATCCCCATGATCATACCCGTTGCTGGAGCGCCCGCACCATCTTTGACTTTGCGGAATCGGTCCTTGCCGAAACGCCTCTGCCCCGCTGGGAGGCACCGCAACGGACCGGCAGGACCATTTCTGCCCGCCTCTCCCTGGCCGGCCGCAAGATCACAACGGCGGAACTCTGTTTCACCCGAGGCGGCGGCTGCTGGCAGGACCGCCGCTGGCACCCGGTGCCCGCAAAAGCCGGGTCGGATCTGGTCGAGGCGGAGGTTCCTCCCCTGACCCAGGCCGCCTTCCTGCGCATCCAGGACGACCATGGCAGCCTATGGACTTCCGATGTCCTGGCGTGGGAGTCGGATTCTTCCTCCTAAGAATTGCAGAAACACGCCTGTTCTCCTCCCGATTTCTCCCTGCGCCCATGCCCGGCGCAAGGGGGATCCGGAATTTCCCCTGAACCGCCTCAAGCCCCTCCCCCACAAAGGCAATGCTCCCCCCCCTTTTCCGTCCCAAGGACTCCTTCCGCTTCTCCGCCGACTGGATCACTCTGCCTGAAGCAGACAAACAGCCCAATGTCTATTTCCGGGCCTTCCGCTCCTTCCGGCTGGATCAGGTGCCGGAACAGGCGCTGCTCCGCATTGCCGCCGACAGCTTCTACCTGCTCTATCTCAACGGACGTCAGGTCTCCACTGGCCCCGTCCGGGGCACTTGGACGGTCAATTACTTTGACACCCTGGATGTGACGGAATACCTGCACCCGGGGGAAAACCGGATCGGGGTGCTGGTCCACTCCCCCATCACGGAACCCTTCATTGTCGCCCCAGTGGAAGCGGCTCTGCTGCTGGAGATTCCGGGGATTGTCTCCAGCGGTCCGGATTGGCTGGTCCAGCGCGCCCCGGAATGGAAGCGGGATGTGCCGCTCTTCTCTCTGCAGACCGGCTACATGGATTACTGCGATCTCCGGCAGGAGCCGGAGGGATGGCTGACCGGAAAGCTGGATGCCAGCTGGCAGCCTGCCCGTTGTGTTTCCCCCACCAGTCCGCTGCGGAGCAAGCATCTGCTCCCCCGGGATGTGCCGGCCTTGCGGGAGTTTGTGCTGTCCCCGATCCATATCCTTGAACCCCATGAGGTTGAACCATTACCAGAGAACGAGGAGGAGAAGCTGGCCACCCAGCTGAACAACGACATTCTCACGCCCCTGCCCGCCGGGAGAATCTCCGGACTGTCCCTGCTGACTTCCCTGGAAGCCGATGGGATCTGCGAAATTGCGCCGGATCCGTCCTCCCGCCGCGGCGTCAGTTTCATTCTGGATTTCGGCCGGTCCCTGGTTGGCAACCTCTCGGTCCGCCTCTCGGCCCCTGCGGGAACGATTGTGGATGTGACGTACAGTGAGGAAATCTGGCGGGCGAAGGGAGACCGGCTCCGGGCACAGTATGCCTGCAGTCCCAATTACAATTTTGCCGACCGCTACCTCCTGAAGGAAGGGGAGAATCTCATCGGCACCCAGGTGACCCAGCGGGGCTTCCGAATGGTACAGCTGACCATCCGGAACTTCGCGGAACCGGTGCGGATTCTCCAGGCCAGGGCCTGCGGCGGCGAATACCCCTACATCCGGCGAGGGGAATTCCACTGCAGCGATCCCCTGCTGGACCGCATCTGGAATATGTGCCTGGATACCCTCCAGGCCTGCACCACAGATGTCTTCCTGGATTGTCCCTGGCGGGAGCGGGCCTTCTGGGTCAACGATCTCATCGTGGAAAACCGAACCTCCCTGGCCGCCTTCGGCGCCTCCCCCGTCCATCGCCGAGCCTTCGCCCTGGCCTTCTCCCAGCAGCGGGAGGACGGCTATCTGCCCGGGGTCTGCCCCGCCCCCGCCGGAACCCCCAAGGACAACATCGTCCTCTTCCCCACCAATCTCCTGATCGTGATCATGTTGCACGATTATCTCATGGCCTCGGGAGACCGGGAGACCGTCGCCTGTTACCTGCCCAATGTGGAGCGTATCCTGGACGCCTTTGAGGCCCTGGCCGACGAGAAGGGGATCCTCACCGTTCCCGAAGGAATCTGGAATTTCTACGACTGGAGCTTTGAGCTGAACGACTACAGTTTCTCCCCGGCCCGGGAATCCATGATCAACTTCCTCTACGTCACGGCATTGCGCACATACCTTGACCTCTGCCGGACCTGCGGGCGCCCCTGCGACACCGAGACCCTGGAACGTCGGGCTCTCCGCACCGCCACCGCCGTCCAGGAAGAGTTTGTTTCCCCCCAGACAGGGCTGCTGGAGGACAATGTGCGGCATCAGGACAAGCCGGCGAAACTCTCCAGCCAGCTGGCCCATGCCTTCGCCCTGCTTTCCGGCATGGTCCGGGAGGAGAATCGTACCCGCTTCCTGGCCGCCCTGACCGACCCCACGCTCCTGCAGCCGGAATTGTATCTCCATCTCTTTGTCTTCGATGCCATGATGCTGGCAGGAGAGGAGGCTCTCGCCAATGGCCTGGCCCGCATCCGGCGCTATTGGGGAAAGTGCGTGGACACCGGCTACCCCACCTTGTATGAGGCCGCCATCCACCAATTCGGACGCGACGCCTTCTTCGAGGCCGGCAGTCTGTGCCACGGCTTCGGCACCTCCCCCATCCGCTTCTTCCAAAACGTGATTCTGGGCGTCCGCCCCCTCTCCCCTGGCTACCAGGAATTTGCCGTCGAACCCCGCCTCTTCGACCTGGACTTTGCCTCCGGACGGATCCCCACCCCCGCCGGGGAAATTGCCCTGGATTGCCTGCGCACCCCGGAAGGGATCCAGGTGAAGATGGAGGTCCCCCTGGGGCTGACCGCCCTTTGCCAGGACAAACGCTACGCCCCTGGCCACCACACCTTCACGCTGTAATCCCCCCCCCTCTATCTATCCGGGAGGACAACCTCCCGGGGGCGGGGGCAAAGGCTGCGCCTTCAATCTTATTCCTTCAGGGCTTTCCCGCAGGAGAACGCCTTGGCCACGGCGTCCCCCATCAGGCGATAGACGTGCTGGCAAGGATCGAAGCATACTGGCTTCATCTTGGCGGCATCGGGTTTGCCATCCGTCAGCGCGGATTCCTCAACCGCGCAGTTGACAATGCGGCCCACCACATTGCAGTTTTCCTCGTTCATGGAAACCAGTTCGCATTCCAGCACCAGGGGAAGTTCCGCCATCACCGGCGCAGGGACAAACTCGCTTCTGACGGCCGTAAAACCGCTTTTCGCCACCTTGTCCGCCACGGCGTTGCCGCTAACAATGCCGAGATAGTCACAGGAGGCCACCATTTCGGCGGTGCCGAAGGCGACGGTAAAGGCCTTCTGGGCGGCGATGTTTGCCCAGGTCTTGTGGGAGGTGTCAATGCAGATGGTGATCTGGTCCTCCAGGGTGATACCGCCCCAGGCGGCATTCATCATGTTCGGCATTCCCTCCTCATCATAAGTGCCGATCATCAGCACAGGCATGGGGAACATCCAGTTCTTCACTCCAAAATTCTTCTTCATGGCAAAACTCCTTGACGGCAGGGTGTCCCCCCCCCGGGCTTTTCCTTGAGGGGAAGGGAACAGTTGAGGGAAAGACAGCGACAGCAGGAGAGCGAGGCTTTCCAGCTTCCCGAGAAGGTCTCACTATACCGCCTCCCCACCATATGGTTCCCGGATGGTCCGGATCTCTTATACGGCCAGTTTTTATTCCCGAACGGGAACCTCGTGTTTGGCGAATTTTAATCAGACTCGTCCCATAAACACTGAAAACACGGGCTAAGCGGGTATAATCACCCTG
>JAEDNW010000009.1:0-30726 GCA_016302315.1 Lentisphaeria bacterium | reverse complement strand
GAGGATTTTGTCCTTGACGCCCCAGCATTTGGTGGCGAAGAGATTCCAGAACTGGAGGAGGACGAAAAGGGTGAAGAATTCCGTGAGCATGATACGGGACTGAGGGGGCGTTTCGGCCCAGCTGTCCATGATCTCCATTCCCTGGCCGCGGAAGAAGAGGAGGACCCCCACCAGGACTGCCAGGCAGGGGAGGCCCTCCGCCAGGATCTGGCGGAGCATGGGGCGAGAGATCATGAAGTCTCCCTGGCGTCTGGGGGGCAGTTGCATCAAGGCGGGGTCCGGGGGATCCGTGGCCAGGGCAATGGCGGCGAAGGTGTCCATGATGAGATTGATCCACAGGACCTGGATGACGGTCAGGGGCAGTTCCAGGTTCAGGAAGGGGCCCAGGATGGCGATGGCCAGGGCCACCAGATTGACCGTCAGCTGGAAGATCAGGAACTTTTGGAGATTGCGGTAGAGGGAGCGTCCCCAGAGGACCGCCTGGACGATGCTGGGGAAGGAGTCATCCAGGAGGATGATATCCGCCGCCTCCTTGGCCACGGCGGTGCCGGTCTTTCCCATGGCGATGCCCACGTCCGCCCGGTTCAGGGCGGGGGCGTCGTTGGTGCCGTCGCCGGTGACGGCCACCACTTCGCCCTGTTGCCGGAGGCACTGGACCAGTCGGAGTTTGTCGTTGGGGCGGGCCCGGGCCATGATGCGGAGTCTGGCGGCGGCGGCCATGGCCTCTTCCTCGTTTAGCGCCTGGAATTCCGCTCCGGTCATCAGCAGGCCGTCCTGGTTTTCCTGCCCGTCATCCCAGAGCCGGCTTTGGCGGCCGATTTCCCGGGCGGTTTCGGGGCTGTCGCCGGTGACCATCTTCACCTGGATGCCGGCGAGGCGGCAGTGTTCCAGGGCCTGGGGGACTTCCGGGCGGACTGGGTCGGCGATGGCGGAAAAGCCCATCCAGAGAAGATCCGTGGCCACCTGGGATTCCTCTGGGGAGGACATATCGGGGTTGGGGCGTCCTGCGAATCCCAGGATGCGCATGCCCCGGTGCTGCCAGCTTTGGATTTCCTGCAGGAGGCGGGTGCGGTGTTCCGGGGCGAGGGGGCTTTCGCCCTGGTCGGTGAGCAGTCTGGCGCAATGGGCCAGCAGGATTTCCGGGGCCCCTTTCAGGAAGAGCCAGGGGGTGCTGGGATCCGACGTCGGGTATCCCCGGGTGGCCATGTATTTCCGCTCCGTAGTGAAGGGCCACTGGTCCTGGGGGGCGGAGCGGAAGGCGCTGCGGAGAGCATGGTAGTCTTCCTGTTGCTGGTGGAGCCAAAGCAGCAGGGCTCCCTCCGTGGGATTCCCCAGGGGAACAGGCGTGGCTCCCATGTCTCCCTCCGGGAAGGACAACTCTGCCGTGGAGTTGACGGCGATGGCCAGCTGGAGTAGGGATTTCCGGGTGGCGGGATATTCCATATGCTGCACCTGCATTTGGTTCCGGGTGAGGGTGCCGGTCTTGTCTGTGCAGATGACGGTGGCCGCGCCGATGGTTTCGCAGGCATGCATCCGGCGCACCAGATTGTTGGTGGCCACCATCCGGCGCATGGAGTAGGCCAGAGCCAGAGTGACACTCATGGGAAGCCCCTCGGGCATGGCCATGACAATCAGGGCCACGGAGACCATGAAAAAGGTGAGCAGATGGCTGGCCGCACTCTCCGACAGCCAGGCGGAGGGGGCGGGGGGAAGGAGGCCGGTGGCCAGGAGGATTCCGCCTCCCAGAAGAAGGAGAAGGAGGGCAATGCCCAGGGGAATGCCCCAGCCGCGGATTCCGCTGGCCTGGGTCCAGCGGGGACGCTTCCAGGAAAGGCGCAGCATGGCGGCCCCGGTGTAGAAGCTGGGGAGCCAGATCCGGCACAGGGCGATGGCCCCCGCCGTCAGCAGGAGCACAGTGGCCGTCCACTGGGGAGCGCTTTGTGCCATGCGCCCGGTGAGGGAGGCATGGAGCACCAGGGCCAGGAAAGTCAGGGCGGAGGCGCCCATGCCGATGGCGCCGATCTGCTCCGCCAGATGATCCAGCTGTCGCATCAGCGGGGTGGGATCCGCCGTGGCCTGGGCCGCCGCCGTGGCCGTCCTTCCCAGCTCCGTCTCGCCGCCTACGGCCAGAACCTTTCCCATGGCATGGCCCTGGACCACCGGAGTCCCCTTCAGGGCCATCCAGGAGGGATAGGTCTCCTCCTGCTTCCCGGATTCCTCCCCCGTCCCCCGGGGAAATTTCTCCACCGGCACAGATTCTCCGGTGAGACGGGACTGGTCCAGCATCAGCCCTGCCGATTCCAAAATCTCCAGGTCCGCCGGCACCTCCTCCCCCTGGTCCAGCACCACCAGGTCCCCCACAACCACTTCCCGGCGGGAAATCTCCCGGATTCCCTCCCGTCGAATCACCTTCACCGGCGTATCCTGGTTCACCTGGTTCAGGACATCGAATTCCTTTTCCGCCTGCAATTCGTTGACCAGGGCCAGGACCGTGGCCAAAACAATGGCCACCAGGATTCCCAGGGCCTCCACCCCTTGCCCCGTCAAGATCGCCAAAAAGGCCGCAATGACCAGAATCCGGATGATGGGATCGTCAAATTTTCGGAGCAGTTGTCGCCACCAGGCTTCCCGGGGCGGCGGCAGAAGAATGTTCTCCCCATGGAGACGACGACTTTCCAGGACTTCCTCCGGGGTGAGGCCCAGGGGGGGATTCTTGACAGGCGAAGGAGAAGAAAGGTTGTCCATGGAAGAAGAGGGGCAGGGAAGGCGGAGAAGAGAAGTCAAAATGGGATGCGAAGGTACTATAAGTGACTCCCTTTGCCCCTAGGACTGCCGGTTTGTTAGGATTTGGTAAGGGGGGGGGCGGGGATTGACACGGGAAACGCTACTTAGGCGGGCTGGCGGGGGATGCTGGCGGGCGGGATGCTGGCGGGCGGGATGCTGGCTGGCGGGATGCTGGCTGGCGGGATGTATGCGCGTACGCGCGCGGATTTTTTAAGGTACCCCGCTCTCCCATCCCGCCATCCCGGGGGTCCCGGCCGGAATCTCCCCGGCCTTCCCCCCGTCTAGCGATCCTGCCACCCCGCAGGCAGGGGGGGATGTCGCGCCAAAGATTCCCCGTGGAGGCATCCTGTCCCCGGGGGGGGGCTTGCGCTCCTTCCACCCATCGGGAAATGGGCCTCCTACCCTGGCCGGGTTCACAAGGGGGCGGGGGGAATTCCCCATGCCTTCGCTGGGGGAGTGGCGTGGGGATAGGGCAGGGGAGAAATCCCTTTCCTGGTGCTATGTTATCTCCTCTTCTTTCCTCGCCGGTTTTCCGGGGGTGCTTCTTCGCCGGGAATGCCTCCTTCTGTCTGGATGATTCTGGAAAAATGGGAGACAGAGGCGTATTATCTCCGGGGCCGCCGAGGAATCCAGGGAGGAGATTTTGCCTGCCTGGATGGGCTCCTGCCGCCGTCCTCCTTGTTTTAGGGACGGATGGTGGTGTGAAGAGCACGTTTCCCCTGGAAAACGGAGGATTTGCCGGACGGGGTGTCATCCCTTGTCCCCTCGGTGGCGGAGTGGGAGCCATGCTCCCGCACGATGTCGTGTCGCCATTTTCTTCGTTTCCCTGAGGTGGGGTGATGTTCTCATGAACAGGCTTCCTTTGCTTTTCTTCTTCCTTTTCCTCCTCCTGGCGGGGGAAGGTGCCCTCTGGGGGGCATCCCCCTGTGTGGTGGTGGTGACGGCTCCCGGGCCGGATCCTGCCTTGCGCCTGAAGGCCAGAACCCTGGTGGCGAACGCCCTGGCGGCCCAGGGGTGGCAGATCCTGGCCGATGACGAGACGGAGGCAAGCTCTCTGCGGCCCTGGGAACGCTTCCGGGATTTCCGCCTCCGGCAACCCCAGGTGGAAGGGGTGGTGCTGGTGCAGCTGACCCCGGAGAGGGAGGCCTGTGTGCTGTCGGCAGAGTGCCTCTGGCTGGATAAGGAGGGAGAGGAAGCCTGGAGCCGCGGACAGCTCTACGGACTCCGCCTTCCCGAACCCTGGGGGGAGACGACCCCGCTTCCGGGACTGGGAGAACAGCTGCGGAAACGGGGAGAGCGGGAACCCATGGTGGCGGTCATGGGCACCGTCTCCTTGGTGCCGGAAATGCCTCTCTTGTGCTACCAGAACTGCAATCGCCAGCTGGCGGCCGCCGTGCTGGGACGGCATTGCCGGCTTCGTCCCCGGACCGAGGCGGATGTTGCCTTGCAGCAGATGGGAGTGGCCACTTTAGCGGAACTTACGCCGGAACAGGCCGGTCTTCTCATGGAAAAACTGGCCTGTACGGCCCTGGTGCAGGCAAAGGTGGATACCTACCGCATCTCCCGGGCCAGCCAGCGGCGGGATCGGCGGCGGGACCAGCGGGCCCCGGAGACCATTCTTCTGGCGGAGACGGGGGGAGAAATCCTGGTCTGGATTCAGAATCGCCCGGGGCTGCTGCGGCTCCCCTTCCACCGGCTCCTGACCAACCAGGACCCCCGGCTGGTGAACACCTTCGACGGAGAGCAGGGACGCCAGGCCTGGGATGCCTTCGGCCAGGAGGCCATGGCCCTGACCCTGGAGGAGAGTCTGCGCCAGTTTAATCTCCTCGCCCCTTGATTGTGCCCCCGAAACGAACCCTTGACATGCGCCGTTGGAAATCCAGAAGCCGGAGAATGGCGGAGGATAGAGGAGGATGCCCACGATGAACCTTGGCTTTGCCCAACAGGAAAAGCAGATGCGAAACCCATTCCCCCTGACGATGTTGGCCCTCCTGGCCACCCTGGCGCTGTGTGCCTCCTGCGCAACCTCCGCAAAGTTCGACTACGCCCAGGCCGAGGGATTCATGTTCACCACCACGGGACGCACCCCCATGCCCCCGGTGACCGTGGTTCCCTTCGTGGACCGCAGACCCCCGAAGGCCATGGGGGAGGAGACCAGCGAGCAGCTGAAGGCCGCACTGATGGAGCGGGGGGACTTCCGCCTGGGATGGATTCCTCTCCTCCCCTATGCCTGGATCAGCCGCCAGATCCCCGAAAATCCCGAAGTCCATCTGGCTACCCTGCGGAGCTTCTGGTGCAATTTCGACCGGGAACTGGCGGAGGCGGCCGTCACCAGCATCCGGCACTCCGGACTCTTCCAGGATGTGCTGTTTGCGGAAAAGCCGGAAGAGGCCACCACACGGTATCTCCTCCAGGGAACCCTCCTCTCCTCCGAATACCAGGGAGAACGCCTGACCTACGGCCTCACCTATCTCCTCTCCCCCGTCCTCTGGACCTGCGGATTCCCCATGGCGGTCTCCCATAACTCCCTCTCCCTGGTCTTCCGGCTCATCGACCGGGAAAACAAGAAGGTCCTCTGGCGATTCCGCTTCGACGGCCAGAACCACAACATCCAGTTCCTCTACGGCGGCGTGGGCGAGGATGCCTCCGGATACGCCATCCTGATGAAACAGGCCATGAATGCGATCCTCTATGACCTGGACCAGAAGGTGGAAAAGGCGCGGCAGGAGGGGATCGTCCCGGAGAATCCCGCGCCCCAGTGAGCCTCTTCTCTCCCGTTTCTTCAGAAAAGAAAAAAGAAATCTGAAACATTTGTTGGAAAATTCGGGAGCCGGTGCGTATAGGAAGAGAAGGAGCCATCCGAGAGGCATCCGGAAGCGGTTGAAGTTCCGGGGCGGAGGGTGGTTTCCTGCTGGTCCGTCCGTTTTTCCTATGGCATTACAACAAGGAAGGAGGAAGAAAGATGAAGAAATTCTCCCATACTTTGGCGGTTTTCGCTCTGGTGGCGATCTTCTGCGGTTCTCTGGTGGCTTCTCCCCGTCCCGGCGGCCCTGGGCGTCCCGGTCCTGGGGGTCCTGGGCGTCCTCCGGCATATAGTCGTCCTGCGCCTCCTCCTCCCCCTCCTCCCCGTGGCGGTCATCATGACCGTCATCACGACCACGGTCCCAGCCGGGGCTGGTGGAATGGGGCGCTGGTGGTGGGGGCCACTCTGGGATTGCTGGACATTGCCACCCGTGGGGTGACGGAGACGCGGACGGTGGAGCACACCACGGTGATTCAGCCCGCCCCGGTGCAGCAGCCTACGGTGATCTACACCCAGCCTGCGGTGCAGCAGCCCACGGTGATCTACACCCAGCCTGCTTCCGTGCAGCAGCCTTCCGTCTTCTACCCCCAGCCTGCGGTGCTGCAGCCCACGGTGATCTATACCCAGCCTGTCAACACCGTGACTCCTGCTTCGGTGATCTATCGGTAGCGCTGGATGGAATGGGAAGCCACCAGCTGCAGTATGCTGTCAGGCATTGGACGGAATGATCCGGATGCCTGGCAGCGTTTTTACGACCGCTACAAGGTCCTGGTCTATATGCGGGGGCGCCGATACGGCTTCTCCCCCACAGACTTGGATGATCTGCTCAGCCGGGTGATGCGGAAATGCTTTTCTCCCACGGGGGGCGGGGGAAAGGTGGTTCTGGCCTTCAATCCCTCCAAAGGACGCTTCCGGGACTATTTCTGCCGGGTGGTGAACAACGAGGCCGTGACCATGCTGCGGGAGCGGGGGCGCCGTCGGGAGGTGGCCGGGGCGTTGCCGGACGGGAAGGAGATGGACTTTCCGGACAACCGGGAGGCGGAGGCCATGGAATCGGAATACCGGCTTTGTCTGGTGCACGAGGCCTTTGAGGCGGTGCGCCGGGAATTGCCTCCCCGCCAGGTGCAGGCCTTCATTGCAGTGCGGATGGATCAGGTCTCGCCCCGGAAAGTCTGTCAGATGCAGGGCACTTCCCTGGCCACGGTCTACCAGGATATCGCCACGGTGGCGGCGGAGATCCGCCGTCGGGTGGCGCGGATGGAGGAGGAGTAGGATGGGGCATTTGAACGAACAGGAAATGGCGGAACTGGTGTTTGGGGAAGGGAATCTTTTCCGTCGCTGGCTGGCCCGCCGGCATTTGCGGAAGTGTCTTTCGTGCCAGGAGCGGTATCAGGGGCTGTGTCAGGAGCAGGAAGCCCAGAAGGAGCTGGCGGCCCAGCTGCGGGAATATGGCGACTGCCTGCAGAAGGCGGAGGAGACCATGCGGATGCCCCGTCCTCCCGCCGGGCAGGAGGGGTAGGGGGCTTTTCTCTGGTTTTGCGGGTTGCCGGGGAGTGCTTTCTCCGGGGCGTGGGCAAGGGAAAAAGAGGGAAGATCTCCATGGGAAATGGCCGGTCTGTGGCCTGCCTTCGCAGTATATTCTGAAGAAATGCGGGATAGGGGATGGGGGAGGGAAGAATCCTGTCCTCCCGAAGGCACCCGGTCGCCCCGGGAAGAGCGAAATCCCCCTTTCCCCGTGATGTGACGGCAAAGACCATGGGCCTCCCAGGCAAGGCAAACCCACTATTGTGACCCAGATCCCCTCCCCCATCTCAGAACAGGACCGGTTTTCTTCGGATACCCTGTTGCCCCGGCTGCTGGAGGGGGTGGTGACCCTGCGAAAGATCAGTGCCGGCGCCTACGGCACCGTCTTCCTGGGGCGGGATGCCGCCCGCAGGGAACTGGCGGTGAAGGCCCTGCATCCCCAGGTTCCCCAGGAGGGCCAGGAGCGGGAACGCCAGGGGCTGGTGACCTTTCTGGAGGAATTTCAAAATGGGGGTGACCACCTTCTTACGGTGCATCAGATCTCCCCGCCAGGCCAGCTTCTTCGCTATTCCATGGAACTGGCGGACAATCTGAACGACCCCTATTCCTCCGATGACTACGCCGCCGCAACTCTGGGGGCCTGGCTGGACCGCCACGGGCCGGCCACCGTGGAACAGGTGGTGGACTGGATGCATCAGCTGCTGGACGGGGTGGGCACCCTCCATGCCCACGGCCTCATCCACCGGGATTTGAAGCCGGGAAACCTCTATTTTGTCCGGGGACGGCTGAAGATCGGGGATTACGGCCTGGTGACCCGCTGGAATCCCGAGAGCACCCTGATCGGCACGGAGGCTTACATCCCGGAGGGGCTGAAGTGCGCCGCCCCGGAAATGGATCTCTATGCCCTGGGAAAGATCCTCTACACCCTGGTCACCGGGCTGCCGGTGCGGGAGTATCCGAGGATCCCCCGGGAGAAGATGGCGGACCGGGCCTTGGGCGCCCTGAACCGCTTTGTCCTGGAGCGGGCCTGCTCTGGGGATCCCGCCCGGCGTTTCCGCACGGTCCAGGCCTTCCGCGAGGCCTTTGACCGGATCTGTAACCCCGCCGAACGCCTCCAGCGGCGCCGGCACCTGATCCGCCGTTTCCAGGCGGCGGGCTTTCTGGCTGCGGTGATCCTCCTGGCCGCACTGGGAGGAATCTGGCTCCGGGACCGCCTCTTCCAGGAGGGGGCGGACTATGTGCCGGATTCCCTGCGCTGGTTTGAACAAATCTCTCCCTCCATAGGAGATATGCGTCTGGCATTCCATGAGGATCCCTCCCCGGAGACACGTCTTCCAGGGCAGGAGGTTTCCCTGCTTCTGGAGGAATTTCCCTTGAAAAAGGAGGAGTTCGAGCTCTATTTTGAGGTGACTTCCGATCTTCGGCTGGCGGAGTTGCGGGTGGAGCTCCTGGATGGTGCCGGGACGGTGGTGAAGGAACTTCGGAGTCTGCTGACGCCCCGGGGAGTCTATTCCGAGACCACTCTCATTTCCGGGGAACCCCGGGGGGCGCTGACCTGGGGAATTCGCGTTCTTGCCCAGAAGAAGCAGGAGTGGCTTCTCCTGGCCAATGGGCGTCCTGTGCTGGATAGCCCGTCCCCCGGCTCCTCCCCTCCCTGGCGCATCCGGCTTTCCCTCTCCTCCCGGGAAGAGGGGCAGCTGGCCTTGAAAAGGCTGTGCGTCTTCACCCCCTGAGGTTTGCCTTCCTGGCCCCTTTCCCCCCCCCCTTTTTTTTCTTCCTGCCTTTCCCCATGAGCGAACTCTGCGGCTTTGTCCTGGCCGCCGGCGAAGGAAGCCGGATGCGCCCCGCCACATTCCTGCGTCCCAAGGCGCTGCTGCCCTTTTGCGGGGTGCCTCTTCTCACCCTGGCCCTGGAGGAATTGCGGGCATTGCCTGGGGTGGGAAGGCTGGTGGTGAACGCCGCCTATCTGGGGGAGCAGGTGGTGGAGGCCTGTCGGCAGTACAGCCAGGCTCAGGGGGTGGAAGTGCGGTGTTCCCGGGAGGAGCATCGTCTGAATCACGGGGGCGGGCTCCGGAAGGGGGTGACGGAATGTGCCCCCGAGGCCACCCGGATTCTGGTGCGCAATGTGGATGTGGTGCACAATTTTCCCCTGGAGAAGCTGCTGCGTTTCCATGAGGAACATCAGGGGGATGTCAGTGCTCTTCTGGTGCCCCATGTCCATCCCGGCGGGGTGAGGATCTCCCCCTCCGGCCAGATCCAGAACTTCCATGATCCCCAGGCTGCCTATACCTTCGCGGGAATCTATGTGATGGAACGGGAAATCCTGGATTTCCTTCCTCCGGAGGAGGAGGCCCCCAGCATTCTCGTGGCCTTCCAGCGGGCGGCTGCCGCAGGCCGCCGCATTCTGGGGTGCGTGGCGGATCCCCAGGTCTTCTGGTCCGATGTGGGCACCCCCGAAGAGTATCTCCAGGCCCACGGAAAGATCCTGGACTGCGCTGTGCCGGGGAATCCCGCCCTGGGCCAGGCCATTGTGGAGCAGAGCCTCCGCCGGGCCCTCCTGGAGCAGTCGGGTGTCCGGTGCCAGGGCGCCCTGGGCCTGGGAAAAAATCTCCAGATCCCCCCGGGAAGCCATCTGCATCAGGTGGTCCTGTGGGACGATACCCGCCTCCCGGTCCCGGCCCTCTACTCCACGGGAATCCTCTGGGGATCCCCAGAGGCGCCTCTTTTCCCCGCCAGCCCCGGCCGTCAGCCGGATGCCCGCATTGTCCAGACCCTCCGCCTCCGGCTTCCCGCCCCCGGCGAACGGGAGGCCTCCTCGGAGAAAATGCTGAAACAGGGATCCGGACGGCGCTATGAACCCCTGGTGGAGGCGGAAACCGGGCGGCAAAGCGGCGCCCTGTGGAGCGCCTACGCCCTGGAACGACGGGAAAACTCCGCCTTTGTGGCGGTGGCCCGCTTCCTGGAGGCGCTGGAGATTCCCGTGCCGAAGATCCTCCTGCATTTCCCGGAGGCCGGCGAAGTCGTGATGGAGGATGTGGGACGGCTGGATCTGATGGGAATTCCCCATGCCCAGCGGGAAAAGTGGATCTCCCAGCTGGTGGCCCAGGCCGCTCGGCTTCATGGAAAGGGACTCCGGCATCCCCTGGCCCGAACCCTGCCTCTCCAGGCCCCCTTTACCCAGGATACCTACCGCTGGGAACGGGACTATTTCCGCCAGCACCTCCTGCTGAATGTGCTGGAAAGCCCGGAACTGTGGAGCGAACAGGCCGCCGCTGAGGCCGCAACCCTCCAGTGCCTCCTGCTGGCGGAGCCTCCCGCCTTGATTCATCGGGATTTCCAGGGCGCCAACGTGAAGGTGCAGCCGGAGACGGGACGCTGCCTCTGGATCGATTTCCAGGGGATGAGGCAGGGCGTTGCCGCCTATGATCTGGCCTCTCTCCTCTATGACCCCTACGAGGAATATTCCCCGGCGGAGCGCCGGAGGGCCTGGCAGGAGTATGGGGAGGCTCTCCGCCGGGAAGGGGGCGTTCCTCCCCGGGAGGAAATCTTCCATCTGGCGGCGGTGCAGCGGCTGATGCAGGCCCTGGGGGCCTACGGGAAACTGTGGCGACAGGATGGCCTGGTGTGGTATCGGCGTCACATCGCCCCGGGGCTGGCCCATCTCCGCCAGGCCGCCCAGGCCGCCGGCTTGCCGGGATTCTCCGCCCTGGCCGCCACCGCCCAGGAAAAATGGGCCTCCCGGGAAGCCACGGAAAAGGAAAGCTGGGAACCGCCTCGGCAAACATCGCGATAGCTCGGAGAATCGCAATGAAATCATGATAAAAATCGCGATTTCTTGACCAATTGCGATAAAATCGCGATTTTATGGTTGAGCTTACCCCGTTTGGTGGCAGTTTAGGACAAACGCGCACTTTGTGGAATAGGGGAAGGTGAGATGGACAGCAGAGATATCGACAGACTTTGTGCCCAGGGTGAGGGGGCTACCGTTGAGTTCAAGGGTGGTGGAAAAGGGGTGAGAGATGACACCTTCGAAAGCTACTGCGCCTTCTTTGACGAGGCGGATGTCTTCACCGTCACCATCCCCTTGGATGACGACCATAGCCCGGAGGCTGGTATCCCAGGGCAAAAGGGGCCTCGCTTTTGCGGGAACGGCAGGGACAGTGGAGACCGAGTGCCCTGGAGGCCATTCGCACCAATCCCAGAGTATCCGCGAAAAGGATTGCGGAACGCCTTGGCATGGTGAGCGAAGCACAGGTCAGAAGCCAGCTCCACAAGTGGCAGCAGGATGGCTTGCTGCGTCGTGAGGGACCAACGGGGAATGGCGGAAGATGGATCCTGGAGAGGCCGTACGGGAATTCCCCGTCCCCCGCGGATGAGAGTTCAACCTCCCTGGTGCCGTAAGGAAAACCCTGAGGCTGCCCTCTCGCCGGCAAGGATGGCAGGCGTGATTTTCTCCGGATTCGCTGGGAAAAGTGTGGGATTTGCCCATGAATTCGCTCATTTTTCTGGATGAAACATGGCGGAATTCGCTCATTTTTCTGGTTTCTAGATTGATATTTCCTTACTTTGGAATAAGTTAAGGAGAATATCCCGTGGGGAGGTATACAACCATGTATCTGCAACGAAAACTCGATGCCATCCTTCAGAGTTGGAAAGCCACGCCGGAGCGCAAGCCGCTTGTGATACGCGGAGCGCGTCAAGTTGGCAAGACGGAAAGCATTCTGCATTTTGCGGAGAAGGCGTATGCCAGTGTTGTCCGCATCAACTTTGTGGAGGAGCCCAAATACAAGACCATCTCCGAAAGGGGCTATGGTGCGGCAGAGGTGGTCAAGATGATTTCCCTCCTGGACGGTACGCACCGTTTTGTGCCCCACGATACGCTGATCTTCTTTGATGAAATTCAGGAGTTCCCCGAAATCGCCACGGCTCTGAAGTTCTTCTGCCTCGACGGACGCTATGATGTGATTTGCAGTGGTTCCATGCTGGGCGTCCAATACAGGCGCATCGACAGCTTTAGCATGGGCTACAAGACGGACTGGGAGATGCGCTCCCTGGACTTCGAGGAATTCCTCTGGGGATGCGGGTATGACCATGAACTGACCGACATGATGCTGGAGCGTATGGTTGGACGATCGCCTTTTACGGACGGCGAGTGGAAGCGTCTCCAGGAGCTGTTCATGGATTACGTTCTCCTGGGGGGGATGCCTGCTGTGGTTGCCGATTTCATTGGGACGGGGAATTTTGGGAACACGCTGTCTCTGCAACGTCAGCTTGTCCTGGAATACGGAAATGACATCCGCAAATACACGGAGGGGCTTGACCAGGCGAGAGTCATGGCTGTATTTGAATCCGTTCCTGCGCAGCTGGCGAAGGAGAACAAGAAATTTCAATATTCAAAAATCACAAGGAATGCCAGCGCAAGGGACTACTGGGGATGCGTGGAGTGGCTGCGGGATGCGGGGATCGTGAGTCTGTGCCATTGTCTGAATTTTCCGGAGCTTCCCTTGAAGGGTAACTACGATGTGGCGAAGTTCAAGCTATATGTCGCAGATACCGGACTTCTGGTTTCCATGCTGGACACGGAGGCACAGAATGACCTCCGTGCCCACCGCAATCTGGGCATCTACAAGGGGGGCCTGTATGAGAATATGGTTGCGGAGGCCCTCTCGAAAAGTGGCTATCCTCTCTACTACTACAGACGCGAAGACTCTTCGCTGGAGGAGGATTTCTTCGTCAGGGATGCGGAACGTCTGTATCCCGTGGAGGTGAAGGCCACCAATGGCAGGTCAAAATCCCTCCGGACACTGATTCAGTCCGACCGGTATCCCGATATTCAGAGCGGGTTCAAGTTTGCGCTGGCCAATATCGGCATGGCCAATGATGTGATCACGTTCCCGTATTTCTGCGCCTTCCTGTTGAAACAGTATATGGAAGCACAGCAGAACAAGGGGTGAGGCTAAAACACGCAGGCGGCCGTCGGATGGATTTCCCGGCGACCGCCTTGGGTTTCCCGTATTTCAGGGGAGGGGATGTTCTTTGGGGTTAGAACTCGTATTTGAGTCCCAGGGAGATGAGGTCGGTGTATCCCCGGTAGGTTCCCTTGATATACTGGGTTTCGCTGAGCTTCTGGATGGCGTGGCTGCGGTGGAAGAAGATGTGGTTCCAGCCGGCTTCCAGGCGCAGATGTTCGTTCCACTGGTAGGAGGCGCCCACGCAGGCCCAGATCCGGTGGGAGTCGGGGAGCATCACCGTCTTGTTCTCCTGCTTGGTCACGGCCCGCTGGTCAAAGGCGGTGCCGCAGCGCAGGGTCCACTTGTCGTTGAGCTTGTATTCGCCGCCCAGGGAGAAGCGCCAGGAGTCGTGCCATTTCATCACCTGGGTGTTTTTGGTCACCAGGGGTCCGCGCTGGAAGACGGTGGTCATTTCCTTCATGGTGCTCCACTGGGTCCAGGCGATGTCCGCCATCAGGGTGAGCTTGTCGGTGATCTTCTGCTGGACGCCGAAGTTCACGTTCTGGGGCATCTTCAGCTTCAGGGTGGCGTGGTCCTTGTAGTGGGTTCCGGTGCCCAGGACGGTGCCCATGACGGGGGGGATGTTGTAGAATTTGGCATCCAGATCCAGCTCGTAGGTGGAGCGGGAGCGGTAGCCCAGTCCGAAGGTGGTGCCTTCCCAGGGCTTCCACACCAGACCCAGAGTGAAGCCGATGCCCACGTCGTCGCCCTGCATCCGGAGCTTGGTGTCCCGTCCGTAGGCGGCGGTGGGGAGTTTCTGGCGGGCCTTCATTTCCGCGTAGTCGATCATCAGGCCGGCGCCCACCGCCAGGGTATCGGAGATGCGGTAGGAGACGGAGGGGAGCACTTCGATGACGGCGATGGAGGTATCGATGCCGAAGTAGCGTCCCACCCAGTTTCTGTGGTAGTTGGTGGCGGTGCCGCTGGTGGCGCTCATGGCCAGATTGAGATTCAGGCCATCCCCGATGGGGTAGACGTAGTCCAGATTGGGGATCAGGGTCTGGCGGATGATGTCTCCGCTTTCGTGTCCGGGAATGGTGCTGCCGTCGTCATGGAACTTCACCTTTCCGGTGAGGAGGTGGTTGCCCACCACCAGAGTGGGGCGTTCCACCCAGGCGGCGCCGGCGGGGTTGAAGTAGAGGGCGGAGGGATCATCGGTGCTGGCCGTCATGCCGGCCAGGCCGCGGCCCAGGCCGGAGACGGACTGTTCCAGAATGGAGAATCCGGAGGCGAAGAGCAGCGCGGAGGAGAGAAGACTGCAGAGGAGGAAAAATTTCTTCATGATGTCTTGAGAGTAGGGGAGACAGTGGGGATTTCCCGCCCAGGTTTGTGTGCTGCGGGGGGGGGGATTTCCTGGAAAGGCCTGTAAAATAACCCGTAAAGGGGGAATCGGGGGCTCCTGGGAAAGGCCGTTGTGGTTTGCCATCGGTTCCGGGGAGGAGAAAAAGGGGCAAACTCTTCCCCAGTACAGATGGGTAAAGGAGGGAAGAGGGGATATACTATTTCCCGTTGATGCTCCTGGAGGGGGGCACCCTGTTTTTAGGGGCGCAGGAAGGAGCTTGCCTCTTTTGCCCGGACGGGAAAAAGTCCGGGGGAGGAGGGGAGGATTTTCGGGTGTTTGGGTGGAGGGTTTCTCCGAAAGAACGGGAGGCGCGGATGGACAACGACCGGAATCAATGGCTTTACCAGGAGATCGGGCAATGGCAGGCAGAGGGGATTCTTGACGAGAAAACCGGGGATTTGCTGCGGGCACGGTATCCCCTGGCGGCCAAGTCCGGGGCTTCCTGGGGCATTCTGATCCTAAGTGTGCTGGGGGGACTGCTGGTAGGTCTGGGGGTGATCTCCCTCTTTGCGGCCAACTGGCACCAGCTGAGCCGGGGGGCGAGGGCCGGAATCTCCCTTCTCCCCCTGGCGTCCTGCTGTGTGGCGGGAATCCTGGGCTTGAGGCGAAAGTGGCAGGGGACGGCTCTCTGGGAAGGGCTGGGCGTGGCCTGGGTGCTCTCCCTGCTGGCCGGAGTCTGTCTGGTGCTCCAGACCTATCAAGTGGGGGGAGACAGCGCCCAGCTGGTCCTGGTCTTGGGGTTGCTCAGTCTTCCCATCCTGTGGGTCACCCGGTCCGTCATCGCCATGAGCGGCTGGCTGGGCTATCCGCTGGCGTGGTTTATCTATGCCCGGGAGAACGTTGAGAGGATGGACACCTGCGGAGAGCCCCCTGTCTGGGTTGCCCTGGCGGCCCTGGCCTTCCTGGCCTGCTCCCTCCCGTCATTTTATGACTTCGTGCGCCGGGAAAAAGAGCCCGCCCTGGAACGCCTGGGATTCTTCCTCACGGGAGGCGCCTATCCCGGAATCGTGATGATCTTCCTCTGGGATCTTCTCTGTTTCCTGCCCTGGGACGAGTGCGTTTCCGCGATCCTGAGCATCTGGCTCTGCGCCGCCCTGCTGGGCTGGCTGGGGAAGCGGGCAAAGTTCCCCTGCTGGGAAAGCTGGGCCAGATTCTATGCCTTTGCGGCGGCGTTATGGACCCCCTTCCCCCTCTTCGATGGATGGGAGCAGGGGATGCTCCTGGTTCTGGCCCTGGCGCTGGCGGCATGGCTGGTTTTCCAGGGCATCCGCTCTCTGCGAAGCGGGGTGCTGAACCAGGGATTCTTCCTGGCCTTCTGGCTCATTCTCGTGAAGTTCTTCTCCTCGGAGATGTCCCTTCTCCTGAAAGGATTCCTTTTCCTCTTCTCCGGACTGTGTCTGCTGGCCGTGAATGTGTCCTTTGTGATCTACCGCAAAAGGAGGAATCTCCATGAAGAGAATGCGTAGCCTGCCCTTCCTGCTGCTGGCCTTCGGCCTTCAGGTGGTGGTCATTCTGGGGATGATAGGCCGATACGAGTGGATCTGCCGGAGAGGGGAGGAGGTGCGCCTGGCCTGTCATGCCTACGATCCCTTCGATCCTTTCCGGGGACGCTACCTCCAGATGGATGTGCGGCAGAAATTCTCCAGGCCTGCTGCCCCTCAGGAGGGGGAGGAGACGGGGTTCCCGAGATATTATGGGGAAGGCAACCGCGCCCCCTATGTCCGCCTGGAACCGGGGGAAGTCCGGGAGAACGGAAAACCCCTCCATCGTATTGTCGAAGTCGCCTGGCACCCTGCCGGAGAGGGACTTTGGATGCAGAGCCTCCAATGCCATCCCTGGTTCGACGGCCAGGAGGAGCAGTGGACCCTGGAGCTGGATTTCCCCCATCAGTTCTTCCTGCCGGAAGAGTATGCCGCCCAGGCCGAAAAGATTTTTGCCGGGAGTCCGGAGGGCGGGGTGGCGGTGTATAAAGTCTGGCGTGGCCAGGGAGTGCTGGTGGATGTGGAGGTGAATGGGGTCTCCCTGCTCTCCCTGGTGCAATCCCCGTAGAAGCGAAGCGGGACGGGACGGAGGAGGGGGGCTGGTTTGGCGGAGTCTGTGGTCACATGACAAGAGGAGGCTAGACAAAGAAGGAAATACCCGGGGAGCAAAGTGCTGCGGGGCAGGGATTTCAGGGCGCCCTTACTCCGTATTTTCAGAAGCTTCTCAAGGATCGCCGGAAGGCCTTGGGGCTTAGTCTTCGCCAGTTGGGGGCGGTTTTGTGCGTAGGGTGGTCCACCCTGCGGAGCTGGGAGGAGGGGAGGGTGCGGCGGTGCCATCCCTGCCATCAGCCCGCCCTGCATCGCTTCCTGACCGGAGAATGGGATGCGGAACTGCAGGCGAAGACCCGGTTTTTCCATCCCCTGGGGCGGGAGGGGGAAAGTCAGGTTCCCATGGATGCCCTGATGCGCTGTATGGAGCAGGCGGCGGAACTGTATGCGCGATGCGGGGAGCGCAAAAAGCCGGCCCTCCAGGCGGAGATGATCCAGGCATTGAACCAGGTGACGAGGAAGATGGCGGATCGCCTGAGGAAATACCCCCTGCCTCTTCCGCAACACGGAGAAACGGGCCTGCCGTGAGGAAGGGGATCGTTCAGCGCCAGGCGGAGGAAAAGTGCTTTTCCGGCACCTTCACCCCCTTCTGGCGCCAGCGATTCCATGAACATCGCCGAAAGCTGGGGGTGGGCTATCGTCAGCTGGGCAGGATCCTTGGGGTCAGCGGGGAGACCGTCCGGAAATGGGAGGCCGGATATTCCCGGCGCTGTCATCTGGCCCAGCGGGGCAGGGTGTGGGACTTTCTCATGCACCGCTTTGACGGAAAGCTGCGCTCTCTGGTGGTATCCCGGAATCCCGTCCACCGGCGGATCCGAAAGCTTCCCCTGCCCCTGCAGCAGTGCTTTGCCAAGGCCTGGATGGTCTATGCGGTGGCCTTGGGCTATCCCCGGGAGGGACGGTGGTTCCTGGCCCAGTTACAACGCTTCCTCACGAAAACGGAGAAAAAACTCTCCCCGGATCCGGAAAAAACGAAGCCCCCACGCCTCGGTGAGCCTCCCCCGGGGGGAGAGGATGGCAGGCAATGCAATCCCCAGATCATCAAAAACGGATAAGAATCGATAACGAATGATGGGAATCCCCAAAATGAGAGGAACAGTTCACGTGGGGTCGGACAGGTCCTCCAGGAGGAAGACCTTGTCGTTGGGGCGGAGTTTCTGGGGAAAGGGGAGGGTGGGCTGGCTGCCGATTCCCGCGAAATCCGTCTCCTTTTCCCGCACCTGGAGGGAGGGTACGGAGAACTCCAGGGCCCCGGTGGTGGGCCCCGTCACCAGAATCCGATCCCCCTTGCGGAGATTTCCTGCCTGCAGCAGGAGTTCCGCCACCTTGGGCCTGGGATAATAGTGGGTGACAATGCCCAGAAAATGCTTGCGAACCGTGGCCTGGCTGTCCCGGTCTCCTGCCCAGATGTGGCTTTGCCTTCCGTAGTAGTATCCTCCCTCCCAGAATTGCCGGTTGAAGACCTGGGCCAGGGCCTCCCGCCATTGCTGAATCTGGGAGGGAGAGGGAGTCTTCCCCTGCCGCCAGAAGTCCAGGGCCTCCCGGTAGGTGCGGGTGACCGTGGCCACATAATCGGCGCTGCGGCCCCGTCCCTCGATCTTCAGCACGGAGACGCCGGCCTCCAGCAGCAGGGGCAGTCCCCCAATGGTGCAGAGATCCTTGGGGGACATGATATACTGGTTTTCCAGACGAAACTCCACCCCGGTTTCCGCATCCCGGACGAGATACTCCCGGCGGCAGGGCTGATAACAGCTCCCCCGGTTGCTGCTGGCGTTGTATTCGCACAGACTCATGCCGCAACGGCCGGACAGCCCGATGCACAGGGCACCGTGGACAAAGGCCTCCAGCCGCACTAGCTCCCCGCTGGGGCCCCGCAGCTCCCGCTCCCGGATGCCCTGGGCCAGGGCGGAAAGCTGTTCCAGGGTCAGCTCCCGGGCCGCCACCACAGTGTCGGCATAGGGGGCATAGAAGGCGATGGCCTCCAGATTGGAGACGTTGGCCTGGACGGAGATGTGGACGGGAAGCCCCAGGGCCCGGGCCCGCAGCAGAACGGCGGGATCCGCCCCGATGACCGCATCCACACCCGCCGATTTCGCCTGCTCCAAAAGCCGCTGAAACTCCGGCAACTCCCCGTCGTAGGCAATGATGTTCACCGTGAGCCACGCCTTCACCCCGGCTTCATGACAACGCTTCACTACTTCCGGAAGCTCCTCCTCCCGAAAATTGGTGTTGGCCCGGCTGCGCATATTCCACTTCCCGACGCCAAAATACACGGCGTCGGCACCATTCTGCAAGGCGGCGGAGAGGCAGGACCAGTTGCCGGCGGGGGCGAGAAGCAGGGGGGCAGGAGAGGGAGACATGGGAGAAAAGGAAGGGGGATTCCGGGGAAGGGAATCATAATGTAGGCGGCTTGCCTGGGTTCCATGGGGCGGCTTCCTGGATTCCCGAAAAGAATCTCTGCTGGGTAGAATAAGATATAACTACCTTATAATAAACTTGTTATATATTATATACTATCCAAGGGCCGGTGAGTCTTTGCGGGTTTTCGGGGGAAAGTTGGGGCATTCCGGGAACCCGGGCACTTCGCCGGGCTCTAACCCGAGGACATCGTCCCGTTCTGGCCGAGGTGGGGGATACGTTTCTGGGGAGGCGGGGGAGGTGCCGTTTTTTTCTGTTCCCGTATCGAGGTCTCTTTGTCTGTGAGGATTGCCATGCCCTTTTTGGTTCGGAAATGTTTTGTCTTCTGCCTCTTTCTGGGGCTCCTGTTTCTAGGATTGCTTCCTCTGCTGTCGGAGGAGAAAGAGGCGGCCATGCCCAAATTCCCCACGGCCCGTCCCCTGCATTATCTCTCCACGGACAAGGAAATTTACCATCCGGGGGAGACGGTCTACATCCGGGATGTGGTCCTGGATGGCATGACCAACTATCCCCTGGAGGAGTTCATGGGGCAGGCGGATCTCTTCCAGTGGAAGATTCTGGGTCCCCGGGATGTGGAGATGGGAAGCGGCCGGATGTCTTACGTCTCTTCTGTGGGCGGACTGGGCTGGGCCATCCCTGCCGGGGCTCCCGGCGGCGTCTATCGCCTGCGGGTGGAGGACGAAGAGGGGAGTGGTGCGCCGGCGGAGCGCACCTTCGAGGTGCGGCAATACCGGGCTCCGCGGCTGCGCTCCCAGATCGAGTTTTCCCGCCGGGGCTACCTGCCGGGGGAGACGGTGGTAGCGGTGCTTTCCTGCCGCCGGGCCGAAGGGGAGGCCCTGGAGAATCCCCGGATTTCCGCCACGGCCCAGGTGGAGGGGAAGGTGGTTTTCCAGCAGGAGGACATTCCCTGGAAGGAGGGATGCGCCACGGTTTCCTTCCCTCTGCCGGAAGAGCTCCAGGAGGGGGATGGCACGCTGATTTTCCGCATGGAGGACGGGGGCGTCCTGGAGACAGCCTCCAAGACCATCCCCGTTTTGCTGGACCGGGAGGAGGTTTTCTTCTATCCCGAGGGGGGAGAGCTGGTGTGGGGCGTGCCCAACCGGGTCTATGTGGAGGCCCGGAGCCGGGATGGCAGGGAGGCCGATATCCGGGGCGTCCTGAAGGATGACCAGGGCACCGCCGTGGCCGAATATCACTCCCTCTTCGGAGGACGGGGTATCCTGGAGTTCACCCCGGAAAAAGGACGCCGCTATGCCCTGGAAGTGCCCTCCGCCCAGGGAAAGACGCCCCGGAGCCTCCCTCTCCCCGAGGGCGTGGCCGGCAGTCTCCTCCGCACCCTCTCCGAAGCCTATGCCTTTGACCAGCCTCTCTCCGTGGAGGTGAAAAGCAGCCCGGAAACCACGAAAAAGCCGGGATACCTCACCCTGCGGAAACGGGAGAAGGAAATCTCCCGGGTGGAGCTGGAGGGCAAGACCGAGGGCCGCTGGACCCTGCCTGTTGACCAGGAAGAGGGCGTCCTGGTGGTGACGCTCTACGGGACGGACGACACGCCCCTGGCGGAACGTCTCCTCTTCCGGCGTCCCCGCTTCCAGATTCAACTGGCGTTTATGGGGCTGGAGGAGCCCCGCACCCCGGGGGAGAAGGTGACCTTGAAGGTGCGCTCCACGGATGCCCAGGGAAATCCCGTCGCCGCCCACGTGGGGTTGTGTGTCACCGATGCTTCCGTGGCGGAGATGCGGGACCGTCGGGAATGGGCGCCCCGTCTGCCGGTGATGGTCTATCTGGAGAACGAGGTGGTTTCCCTGGCGGATGCGGAGGAGTATCTTTCCCTGGAGGGGGAAGTGGCCTGCCAGCGTCTGGATCTGCTGCTGGGCACCCAGGGATGGCGGCGCTTTGTGAAGCAGCGCCAGGAGGAGATCCGCACGACCTATCCGGATGCCCTTCTGAGAATCCTGGCCCCTGTGGTGGAGCTGCGTCCCCGCCCTGTGCTCTTCAAGGCCCGGATGGCCGTGAATGACATGATGGGCGGCGCCATGGAGGAGGACGGAGCGGTCTTTGCCGCCGCCCCCATGATGGTGCTGGAGGACGCCGGTCCCATGCCCCTCCCCGAGGAGCCGGAGGCGGCCATGGGGAAGGAGGCGGCGGATGAGGCTTTGCCCGCTTTCCTCGTTCCCCGGGAGAATCCTGCCGCCAAGCGCATTGCCCCGGCGCCCCGGCCTCCCCGTCGGGAACAATGGGTGCGGGAATATGCCCACCAGGCCCGGGGGGACCGCCGCCCCGGCGACCGGGTGGATTTCACCGAGACCATCTTCTGGTCCGCCAATGTGACCACGGATCCCCGGACCGGAGAGGCGGAATTCTCCTTTGCCATGCCGGATACCCTGGGGGGCTTCCGGGTCACCGCCGACGCCTTCGGCGCCAATGGCGCCCTGGGAGCCGCCACGGGAGAACTGACCTGCGTCCAGCCCTTCTACGGAGAGGTGAAACTCCCCCTCTTCCTGGCCACCGGTGACCGGGCCATGCTACCCGTCACCCTGGTGAATGCCACCAGGGAAACTCTGGAGGGCGTGAATCTGATCCTGGAGACCGGAGACGGGCTGCGGGTGCTGGACAAGGTGCCCGCCCAGGCTCCCCTGGCTCCCGGAGAACGCCGTGGCCTGCTGGTGGCGGTGGAGGCGCTGAAGCCCGGCGAGGCCCAGGTGGTGCTGCGGGCTTTGGCGGGAGGCTATCAGGACCAGGTGACCCGCTCCCTGACGGTGGTCTCCCCCCTCTTCCCCCTGGAGTTCGCCACCGGAGCCCGGATCTCCCGGGAGAATCCCCTGAAGATCCGTCTGCAGGTGCCGGAGGAGGTGGAGAATGGCTCCCAGCGGCTGACGGCCCAGGTGTATACCTCTCCTGCGGCCACCATGGAGGCCGCCCTGAATGCGCTGCTCCGCCAGCCCCACGGATGTTTCGAGCAGACCAGCTCCACCAACTATCCTCTGGTGATGGCCCAGCAGTATTTCCTCAGCCATGCCACCCTCAATCCCGGGATGATGGCCCGGGCCCGGGAACTGCTGGAGGAAGGATATGGAAAGCTGGTCTCCTTCCAGTGCAGCAACAAGGGATACGAGTGGTTCGGGGATGACCCCGGCCACGAGGCCCTGACGGCCTACGGCTTGATGGAATTCGCCGATATGGCCAAGGTCATGCCGGTGGATCAGACCATGATGGAGGATACCCGAAGCTGGCTCCTGGGACGCCGGGACGGACAGGGAGGCTTCCAGCAGAATGAAAAGGCCCTGGATTCTTTCGGCCGAGCCCCCAGGGATACCACCAATGCCTACATCCTCTGGGCCCTCCTGGAAAGCGGCGAGTCCCCCGAACGCCTGGCCAGGGAAATCCAGCAGGTGGCGGAAACGGCCCGCGAGGCCAAGGATGATTACCAGAAGGCCCTGGCCGCCAATATCCTCTTCCTGGCCAAACGCCAGCCGGAGGCGAAGGAGTTCGCCCAGATGCTGGTGAAGCATCAGAAGGCGGACGGCACCCTGGAGGAAGAGGGCCCCACCATCACCTGCTCCCAGAATCTCTCCCGGACCCTGGAGTGCGTCTCTCTGGCGGCCCTGGCCTGGATCCGCTGCGGCCAGGAGTTCGTGGCTCCGGTGGAACGGGCGATGAAATTCCTGGCTGAATCCTGCCAGGAGGGCAAGTTCGGATCCACCCAGTCTACCGTGCTGGTGCTGAAGGCCATCAATGCCTACGATGCCACCTTTGCCCGGCCCACAAGCGATGGCTCGGTGCAGCTGTGGCTGGACGGCCGTCCCATGGGAGAGCCCGTGGCCTTCACCAAGGAGAGCCAGGGGATTCTGGCGTTGCCGGACTGTGGCCTGGCCCTCACCCCCGGGGAGCATGAGCTGGAAATCCGTCTCCAGGGAGAGAGCGAACTGAACGCCTCTCTTCTAGTGGAAGTGAAGACGCCTCTGGTGCGTTCCACGGGGCCCCTGAGCCTCTCCACCACTCTGGATCGCCCGGAGGCCGTGGAGGGCGAGCCCATGGAAATGACAGTGGCCCTGAAGAACGGCACCCAGGAGGAGATCTCCATGCCCTTGGCCGTCGTGCCGATTCCGGGGGGCCTGGAGCCTCGGCAGGATCAGCTGAAGGAACTGGTGGGCGCCGGCAGAATCGCCGCCTTCGAGGTCCTGGGACAGGAGGTGGTGCTCTACTGGCGGGGCATCCATGCCGGAGAGGAACTCCGGGTTCCCCTGGCCCTCACCGCCGCCCTGCCCGGGGAATATACGGGAGCCGCTTCCCGGGTGTATCCCTACTACGATGATGCCCGGAAGAGCTACCAGCCCGGCGTCACGGTGAAAGTGACCCCCCGGGAGCGGAAGTAGCCCTCCCGCCTCCTCACACACACACACACGAAAAAGGTTTCCCCTCCCCCCCCCGGGGGAGAGGAAGCCTTTGCTTTTTGAGGGGTGCTACGCCCCGGCGACAGCATTTCCCCCAGGAAACATCCTGTGTCCCCAGGGGGACGCTGCCGCTTCCCCCTTCGGGGATCCGCTCCTCCCACCCCGCCCGCGGGGTTCAGGTCAAAATTGGGGGGAGGCTGCCGGGAATATCCTGGCCGAGAACCCCCGGGGGAAAGGATTGCAGACCATACAATCCTAAGATCATCAGAAACTTACAAGGATCAACACAACAATTTTGGGACGCCCGGAAAGGAAAGATGCCGTATGCGGGCTACGGCGTATGGGTGTGTTCCCTGTACAGGGAGTCCCGGATGTAGGTCTTCAGGGTGGTGAGTTCTTCCTTCGAGAGGGGGAGGGATTCCCCGAAGAGGTCGGCATGCCTTGTGGCGGAATATTTTGCGGCGAGGGGGGCAATTCTGGGGAAATCGTCTTTGCGGAAGGGGACATTCAGGTTACCGGCCCAGTAGGGGATCTGGGCCAGATGCTTGAAGGCGTCGATATACTGGTAGAAGGGCAGTTGTGCCCTGGGGATGGCGACCGCATTGGCGGATTTTTGCCGGAGAAAGGTCTGGCATCGGCGTAAGGCATTGATATCCCGGAGGGTATAGAAATAGTGCCCGCTGAGGTCGGCGGCGGGGGGCGTCTTCCTGGGATATTTCACCACATAGTCTGTGACAAACTCCATGTCGGCCAGCCGGAAGCGGTCGCCTTCCACGGTGTGGAACTCCTGGGTGAGCACCTCTTCGTAGGTGATTCCCTCTCCCGGGGCGCGTTCATACAGGGCAACGAGAACCGGGAAAGCCGACGTTGGGGAGGCACCCGCAAATTCCTGGCTGGAGAAAATGAGGTGATTCCTGAGGCGGTAGTTCTGAAAGAAACGGATGCCGGACTGGTAGTTGGCCTTCTTGATCAAATAGCTCAGGGGATGGAGCACCGCCACCCGGTCGGCCTTCAGTTTGTCGTAGGCCAGAAGGGAAGAAAGCCCAAGATCCCGGGTCCGGATGTCCTCATCCACCTCTTGCAGGGAGGAGCGCTTGAGGCTTTTGCAGAAGAGGGAAGTGGTGTCGTTGTAGGGGGGATTGCCCACAATGGTCAGGGGATCCCGGGGGCTGAGGCCATACTGCCTCCGGGAAACTCGTCTTAGGGCATTGAAGGACGTAAACCGGACACCCGGGAAGTTCTTCCCGGCCTGCCGGACGGCCGCAGGATCCATGTCGTTCCCCAGGAATCTGGCCTGGGGGAAGAAGTCCCGCAACGGAAAAAAGGCCCCATCACCGCAGGAGGGATCCAGAATCACCTCGCCGGCATGGAGACTCTCCTTCAGCCAATCCGCCACAATCTCCACATACTTGGCCGGCGTGTAATAGCTCCCCAGGAGAATCCTCTCCTCGCGGGGAAGATGATGGGAGGAGATGGAAGAATCTTTGCCGAACCCCATGACTTGATGCCTGCTCCTTTCTCCCCAGAAAAAAACGCCGGTATGTCCTGTGTTTTGCTATAACCTGTTGATTTGCAGGTAGTTATATCTTATTCTCTCGGAAGGGGGAAATCTTCCCAGTGGAGAGGGAGGGGAGATCCGTTCACATTCCACTGTTCCGGGAAGGTATTCTGGAGCCAATCGGCGGGGACGGCCTGGACGTTGCCCATGGAGGCGCCGGCGAAGCACTGGGAGAGTTCCCGGAAGGCCTTGGCGGAGAGGGTGCAGTTTTGATGGAGGGAGACGAAGAAGGCGGTGGAGGAGTGGGCGTAGAGGAGAGCGGCGTTGTGCAGTTCGTTCCAGCCCTGTCGGGGAGAGAGTTCCAGGGGGCCCGGATCCAGGGTGTAGAAGGTGCCGTTCTGGCAAAGCCGGAAGGCCAGGGCGTTGATGCGCCGGTGGAGATTCAGGCTTCCGGCGAAGGGGGAGTCCTCCTGGAGATCCCGGGAGATGCGGCAGAGATGGAGGAGTCCCGCCGACAGGACGGAGGGCAGGTCTTCGCCGTAGAGCACCATGTCGCCCATGGACTGGCGGATGGCCCGGCAGAGGTCAATGAGCAGCTCGGCATTGGTTTTGTCCTGCCGTGCGAACTGCCAGGTAGCGGGGGTGCAGGTGGGCGTCCGGAAGACGCCGTGGAGGGCATCGGTGGTGGTGGAGATATGGCGCAGGAGTTCGTATCCCCAGTCGGCGCTTTGCCGCACCTGGTTCTGGATTTCCTCCATTACCTCCGGTAGAGAGGGATCCAGGCACTGGGGGAAGGCGCTTTGATGCCATTCCTGGGGAAGCCGCCCCGCCGGATCCCAGAGAAAACGCCGGGTCAACCCCGGACGCACTCCCCGGCGGACGGACTCCTCCGCAAAGCGCCGCACCCCGTCTCCCAGGGACTCCCAGGCCTCCGATAGAATCTGGAAGGGCCGGTTCGTCAGGCCGTTGCAGGCCAATGCTAGGGTGTCACATTCCTCCAGAAGACGCTTCTCCTGGAGGATGTCGCTGTCCTGGGGGCGGCTGAGGAGGCCGTAGACCGGCAGATTGGCAAAGATGGGTTCCGGGGAGAGGAGATTGCAGAAGCGCCGGGCGGCGGCCATGGGGGGGCGCTCATACCGGCAGAAGAGCAGGGTGGCCACCTCCAGGACCCGTCCGGCGAGGTGCACGCCCCCTGTGGCGTTGCGCACATCCAGGTGGAGGGAGATGCCCCGGGGAGTGACGTTCCAGGAGGCGAAGGCCCCGCATTGGGCGGCGACGCCCAGGGCCACTGTCTCCTCGTTGCCCTTCAGAAGCACATACCAGGGAAAGATCCGGCAGGGATCCATGGTGCGCCACTGGAATTCTCCCTCCCCCCCGCACCATTCGTCGCCCAGAAACAGGAGATGGGAGGCCATGGGATGCCTCCAGAGGCAGCGAATGGCCTTGAGGGCCTGCTTCTCCGCCATGGCAAGGATCTTCAGGGAGGGGACGCCGTCGGGACTCTGATGGATCAGGAGTTCCAGGGCGATGTCCTTGTAGGTCATCTGGGCGCCGATCTTGGTGAACAGATGACCGCCGCCCTCGTATTCCACCCAGATCTGGGAGGGAAGGAGATCCTGGGGAAGAAATTGTGCGTGCAATGGCATGGCGGTGAGGAAAGGTGGGCGGAGTTAGGGGGCGTCCGGGGAGGCAGTCTGGGGAAGAACCAGTTCCACTACGGCCTCGCCGGTGGGTTCCGCTTCCCCGTTGAGCCAGGTGTGGCCATAGCGGCGCTGGCAGTCCAGGAACAGAATCCAGCGGTGGGGATAGGCAAGGGGAGGCAGGGTCAGGGTATAGGTGGCCTCCGGGGGAACGGGGGCCTGAAAGTCCAGCTGAAGCCAGGTGTGGAAGGGTGTCCGTTTCCAGGAGGCCTGGACCGGGAGGGACTCGCCGTTCAGCTGCAGGGCCACGGCCGGAAGGGAGGGCGGCACCGCCGCAGGGTCAAGGTGGCAGCGCACCAGGAGCTGCTGGGCGCAGGGGGCACTCTCCTGGAACTCTCCGGGGGGCAGAAAGCGCTTTTGCAGCGTCAGGGAGTCGGTGTCCAGGGTGAAGGGGGTGCTGCCGCCGAAGCCCAGGGGACCGTGGTCGTAGAGGACCTTTTCCTGGGGGAAGGTGAGGGCCAGCCCCTGGGGATGGAGACTCCGGGAGACGGCGGGCAGGAGAAAGTCGCAGTATCCTTCGTGGAGGAAGTTCACCAGATAGAAGGCCAGGAAGAGGAAGAATCCCAGGCGGAAGAGGGGGCGCTTGTCCTTCCGCCAGGGAGTGGGGGCGCCGGGCCGGGGCTTCAGGATATGCCAGAGCCGGACGGCGAAGCCGGCGGCCAGCACCGCCAGAATGGGCAGGAAGCCCACCCGGAAGCGGGCCAGCAGATAGAAGGCCGAGGTGGCGAACCAGAAGGCAACCGCCATCCACAGGAGAGCCAGGTGGGTCTTTTTCCGCTGCCGCAGTTCCAGGAAGAGCCCGGCCAGTCCCAGGGCGCCCAGGAAGGCCCAGGGCAGCAGGAGGGGAGATTGGAGGAGGCGGCTCTGGCTGCCCTCCCGTTCCCAGGAGACATTGTTGGGAATTTCCTGGTGGTCCCAGAAGAGGCACAGCCCCCGTACTTTCAGTTCCAGGAAGGAGAGGGGTTCCCGGAGGGCCCAGCGCAGGATTTGGCGGGAGATGGGGGCGCCTCCCTGCTCCTCCTCCTGGGTCCAGGCGTAGTAGGTGCGGGGATATTCCAGGCCTCCCGCCGGGGCTTCCGGGGAATTGCCAAGGGCCAGGACCTTGCCCCCGGCCACTGAGGCGCCGCACAGCTTTCCGGTGGCCCGGCTGTTGTGGATGGCGTAGGGCAGGATGGGGAGCAGAAGGCAAAGAAGAAGGACCCCCAGGGCGGGAAGCCCCCGCTTCGGCGTGGGCCATCCTTTGACCAGGGTCAGGAGGAGGACGCCGGGCACCCAGAGCAGGGCGTTTCCCCGGGTCAGCATGGCGCCGGCGCAGGCCAGGCCCAGCAGGGCCGCCCGGGGCAGGGTGAGCTTCTCCATGAGCCGGATGGCGGCATAGAGGGCCAGGGCGGTCCAGAAGGAAAGGCAGACCTCCAGGAGGAGGAAGGGGGTGTAGAAGATATGGTAGCGGGTCAGGGCCAGCAGGAAGGCGGCCAGGCAGCCCGCCTTGCGCCCGTAGAGCCTGCCGGCGGCCATTCCCGTCAGCACGCAGGCCCCGGCTCCCACTATCGCCTGGAGGAGCATGGGGGGCCAGGCCCCGCCGCCGGGAGAGAAGAGATAGGCGAAGGGAAGGAACAGGGTGTAGTAGAAGGGCTGGTAGTCAAAGACCCGGGGCCATTCCCCATGGAGAATCCCCAGGGCAAGACGGCGGTAGGTCTCCATGTCCGTGGCTTTCCCGGGGGACTGGACCGCCGGAAGGCCGGACAACTCCCCGCAGACCCAGAGGCGGAGGAGCAGGGCCAGGAGGAAGGCCCCTCCCAGAATCAGGGGATACCATTTCCGGAGCAGGGCCTTCTGGCGTGGGGGGCGGGGATGGGTCATGGCCATTCTTCAGAAGGCGTGAGGAAGGCGGGGGAGGAATTCGGCTCCTGTGATGTTTGGGCCAGGGTGGGGAGGGCCAGACGCATGAGAAGCCTCTCCTTGGAGGTCTTCAGGATGAGATAGAGGCCAAGCCGTTCCATGTTGGCGTAGTGGTAGGTGACCCGGTATCCGTTCTCCATATATTCCTGGCTGCCGAAGTAGTTCGCCTTTCCGCTTTCAAAGAGGTTGTTGTAGATAGTCTGGATGGTGGGGGGAACATGGCGTTCCGGCACTTCCTCGCCGATGCCGAAGAAACGGTCCTTCAGGGAAAGCTGGTTCAGGGACTTGTGGAAGATGCGGCGCCCGTCCTTGGCGATGATCCAGTATTCCAGCTCATAGTCCTTGACCTCCGGGGTGTGGCGGATCAGGTGCTCGAAGGCCTCCACCTTCATCTTCAGGGAGCAGGCCCCCAGGAATTCCCCGTTCTTGCCCACGATGGGAACAGTGCAGTTCAGCGACACAAACCCGGTGGTGTCGTCCAGATAGGGAAGCCCCAGCATGGGTTCGTAGTTTCGCGCCGCGGCGTTCTTCCGGGCCAGCTGATACCACAGGCGGTCGTGGTTGTCGTAGGAGTTCCGGTAGGTGTTGTGGCCGGGGTAGCAGAGCTGCACATGGCTGTTCTCGGTGGCGATGTAGGCCTGGATGATGGGCATGCCCATGTCGGCGCACTGCTTCCGCAGATCCTGGGAGGCGATTTCCGGGGGAATGACCAGGGAGGGATAGTTGGAGGCCAGCACCAGATGCTGGAGGAGGGGAGTGAGGGGTTTGAGCTGGTCCACCTCCTTCCGCGCCTTCTCGTCATCCTGCTCCTCCGGCACGAAGTAGGTGCAGAAATCCAGGCCGATGTTGCGCTCCAGCACCGAGGAGTACACCGCTTCCTTCTGGGGGAAATCCGGCACCGCATAGACGGGGATTCCGCTGTTGATGCCGTCCTGGGGAGGATTCTGGAGGCAGGTGGCCGCCTGGAGGGCAAGGAACTGGAGATGGTTGGCGTAGGACTGGAGCTGGTAGGTGATCCGCTGGCTGTTGTAGCAGTTGGTGTCGGTGATGCTGCCGCACAACTCCTGATACTGCTGCCGCAGATTCTCCTGCTGCAGGGCCTCCACGGTGGTCCGGGTCTGCTGGATGTTGTCCTGGTTGGTTCTCTCCTGCTTCTGAATGGAGCGCAGGGAGACCAGAAGGGCGCTGACCCATCCCGCCAGGGCCAGAATCACCACCATCTTGATGTTGTGGCGCAGATACCGGGAGAACCAGCGGGGATAGTTGTCGGGGAGGGCCTCTGTCTCCTCGTCGTTAAGGAAGTGCTGGAGATCCTCGGTGAATTCCTGGACGGTCTGGTAGCGGTCGCTGGGATCGTAGGCGCAGGCCTTTTCGATGATGGCCACCAGATCCTTCCGGATGCGGAAGCCGAAGCGGTGCACCACGGGATTCCGGTCGCCGGAGCGCACCTGGCGCACCACTTCCTTGATGGAGCCGCCGTCGTAGCCGGGGCGCAGGGTGATCATCTCAAAGAGGATGAGTCCCAGGGCGAAGATGTCGGCCCGCTCGTCCCGCGGCACGCCGGCATAGGCTTCCGGGGGGATGAAGCGTGGGGTGCCGTCCAGCTTGATCTTTCCTCCCGGGGGCGGGGCGTCCTGGTCCTTGTGGATCAGGCGGGCCAGTCCCCAGTCCATGATGTAGACTTCGCCGTATTTTCCCAACATGATATTGTCGGGCTTCAGGTCGCAGTGGATGATGTGGCGGTTGTGGGCGTAGCGGATGCCTTCGCAGATCTTCAGGAAGGTGGAGAGGTCGTTCTTCACCCGGGCGTTGAAACTCCACTGGCTGGCGGCCCCCCGCTTGGCACTTTCCTCCACCCGGTCCAGGTATTCGTGGAGAGTCTCTCCCTGGAGGAGTTTCATGCTGAGGTGAAGCCCCTTCTGGTCATCCTGCATGATGGCGTGGATGGGCACCACCGTGGGGTGGTCCAGCTGGGCGGTGATCAGGGCCTCCTGGAGGAAGTTCTTGCGGATGGCTTCCCGGTTCAGCAGCTCCGGACGGAGGGACTTGATGGCCACAATGCGCCGGAGCAGCTTGTCCTTGGCCCGGGAGACAATGCCCTGGCCGCCCTTGGCAAATTTCCGCAGAATCTCAAAGCGCTCCTGCAGGTGGGGGGCCTTGGGATCTTCATGGATTTCCTCCAGGTCGATGTCCGGCAGACTCTCCTCCTTCTCCTCCGGCTTCAACGCCAGGGAGGAGGAGGTGTCCTCCACCTTCCGGTTCAGCT
>JAEDNW010000116.1:0-7647 GCA_016302315.1 Lentisphaeria bacterium | reverse complement strand
ATCGCTAGACGGGGGTGCGGGAGCCACAATCCTGTGGCGACCAAACCCCCGGTGGGCAGTAATAAAGAGTCCGAACCCCGTTTACGGGGTGGGAGGCTTGTCTACCCCGTGGGTGGAGCGCCAGCGGGAACCCCCGGGGGGGGAAGAATCTCCCTGGGGGAGATTACAGAAACAGGTCTTCTTCGGCTTCCCAGTGGAGGTCGTCCAGGGGCTGGTGGGCGTCTCCGGTTTTGCGGATGGTTTGTTTGAAGCCATCCAGGGCGTCGAAGGAGGCGAACTGGGCCGCCCGGGCCGCCAGGGGCATGGGAGGATGTCGGGTATAGGGGGGGCGTTCCCGGTTCCAGATATCCCGGTCGGGGAAATCCGCGGGGAGGGCCTCTTCGCGGGGGGCGGGGGCAGTTTCCCCTGGCAATGGGGTTTCGTCCTTCATATCCGGTGTCCTCCCACCTGTTGGTTTCGTTCCCGGGCGGTGGCTCCCTCCTCCAGGTTCATGCCCTTCAGGATGGCGTTTTTCCCCAGTTTCTGCCGGATTTCCAGGACGGCCTCCTGTCGGCGCCGTTCCCGTTGGAGTTCTTCGGTGACGGCGTCCTCCTGGGCATCGGGGAAGAGTTCCAGTTGTCGGGGTTGCGTTTCCGGGGCATCCTCCCGGAGGACCCGTCCGGCGGACAATTGGAGTTTTCGGACCAGGAGTTTGGGGTGGGCGATATGGGCGAAGAGTCGTCCGGCGGCCTGGGAGAGGATGCGGGAGGAGGAGAGGAGGCGAGGGAGTCTGGCGGAGCCGTGGGCGCCTTCGGGGACCATTCTTCCGTAGTGGTCCTGCCGGATTTTTCCGTCATAGGGCTGGTGGTTCTGGTGGAGGGAGGCGGTGTCGTAGCCCACGTATAATTCCAGCCGGTCGGTGACCAGATGTTTTTCCACCAGGTTCAGGGCCAGCTGGTCCCCCATTTCCCGCACCACCAGCTGGGCGTGGGCGAAATCGTAGGGTTCCTGGAGGACCTGTCCGCTTCCCAGGCTATGGCCGGAGGGGCGGTAGGCCTGAATGGCCTCCAGGGTGCAGGATTCCTCGCCCCAGGCATGGTCGATGAGCAATTCCGCATTCACCCCGAACAGCCGGAAGAGCAGCTCCTCGTTGGCCAGGGACATTCTGGCCACATCCCCCATGGTGAACATCCCGTGACGCTGGAGTTTTGCCGCATAGCCGGGACCCACCCGCCAGAAATCCGTCAGGGGGCGGTGGGTCCAGAGTTTCCGCCGGAACTCCTGCTTTCCCATCTCGGCAATGCGCACCCCCTGGGCATCGGCGGGAATATGCTTGGCCACCACATCCATGGCCACTTTGGCCAAATAGAGATTTTCCCCGATGCCGGCGGTGGCCGTCACCCCCGTCTCCTGCAACACCTGGTGGATCATCTTTCGGGTCAGCTCCCGGGGAGAGAGACCGTAGAGGGACAGATAGGGAGTGGCGTCAATGAAGACCTCGTCGATGGAATAGACGTGGATGTGCTCCTGGGAGACAAAGCGGAGATAGCATTCGTAGACTCGGGAACTGACCTCCATGTATCGTCCCATCCGGGGCGGGGCCACCAGATAGTCCAGCTCCAGGGAGGGATCCTGGCGCAGCAGGCTTCCCCGGACTTCCCGGCCCCGGAAGCGGCCCCCTGGGGCGGCGAGCCGTCGCTGTCCGTTGACGCCGGCCACCAGTTCCTGGACTTGAAAGAGCCGGGGACGCCCCGGAATCCCCCAGCTTTTCAGGGAGGGGGAGACCGCCAGGCAGATGGTCTTCTCCGTGCGGGTGAGATCTGCCACCACCAGGTTGGTGTCCAAGGGATCCAGCCCCCGGTCCACGCACTCCACGGAGGCGTAAAAGGACTTCAGGTCAATGGCGATGTACACTCTTCCCGACATGGGAAGAAAGATACCTCTCTTTTCCTGATTTTTCCTAAAACAGGCAAATATTTTGCAGAATATTTTCTCCTCCCCGGGGGTGCGGGGGTTCTGGCCCCCGGGGGGGAGGGGCCATGGTCAGGAGGGGTCCACCATGCCGTCGTCGGTCTCGTCGTTTTTCCGGGTCTTCAGGAGTTTGAACATGAAGAAGATGTCCCGGATGCTTCCCCAAGCCATCCAGAGAGCGGTGACGGGGGCCAGGACCAGGTTGGCGAGGAGGAAGAACCAGAAGTAGTTGAACCACCATTCCGGGGACCACTGGGAGATGCCGGGGAGGAAGTAGGCCAAGACATTCCAGAGGGTGATGAGGAAGAAGGCGGCGGCCCATCCGTAGGTCCAGAGGGAGACGGAGAGGGCCACCACCTTGTCGGAGAGGGTGAATTCCTGGTCGAATCCCAGGAAGAATCGGACATGCCAGGGGATGGCCTTGTCCTTCTTCTCCTCTTCCTGGCGTGCCAGGGTGTCTTGGTCGGCGTATTGTCCCCGATGGAGGAGTTTATCCAGATTGTAGTCTTTTTTGCAGGTGCACAGAGAGACGAGGACGAAGGTGATTTGGGCCAGGACGGTGGTGGAGAAGCTGAGGATGGCGGCGTTGACGGGGCAGCGATCCACGGCTTCCAGGAGGGTTGGGTTTTGGGGGAAGAAGGAGAGGAGGAATTCCCGGACGGCGTGCCATCCCCGGGCGTCCAGGAGGACCACGTTGCCCAGGGAGATGCAGACGCCCAGGAGGGAAGCGGCCCAGACTCCCTGGGTGGTTCCCTTCTTCCAGTAGAGTCCGCCCAGGATGGCGCATCCGGCGCCGGCGGCGAAGATGCAGCCGGTGAGCATTTGGAAGAGCTGGATGTATTCGCTTTGGCGGTAGAAGGTGCTGAAGCAGAAGGCGAAGAGGGCCACCAGGATCATGGAGAGGCGGATGAGCCAGAGGTGGGTTTTCTGGGGGATTCGTTTGCCGTAGGTGGGGATGATCACATCCTGGACCAGGATGGAGCCCCAGCTATGGAGGTAGGAGGTGTCGGTGGAGAGCATGAGGAAGAACATCACGGCCACCAGCATGCCTTTGATGCCCACGGGGAGGATGGCGGCCAGGCAGGTGGTGAGGGTCATCTGGTCGGCGGTGGCGGGGATGAAGTTTTGGGAGAGGTAGGCGGTGGCCTCCTGGGAGATTTCCGTGAAGGCGGCGGCCTTGGCCACGGTGAGTCCTCCCAGGGAGAGCATCATGGCGAAGAAGGCCACGGAGATCATGCGCCAAGTGGAGAGGATGCCTCCCATCTTGGCCTCGTGGGGGGTGAGGGCGGAGACGGCGTAGCCCTGGTTTCCCTGCCAGGCGCCGTAGTTCGAGACGCATCCGTAGATGTTGATCATGATCCACCAGAAGTTCAGATCCTTCACCCCGGCGGTGTCGAAGGGATTGATGTAGCTTTCCCCTGCCGGCTGGCTGGTGAGTACTTCATGGAAGGCGGCCTTGTCCAGGAGCAGGAGGATGGTGATGGCCACGGCGATGCTCATGCCGTAGCAAAAGATGGACTGGATGGTGTCGGAGACGATATTTTGGATTTGTCCTCCTGTGGCGGCGATGAGGAGTGCGCCTCCCAGGAAGAGGAACATGAGGAGGGGGAAGGTGGAGATGCCGCAGAGGGTGGGGGGCAGTCGGAGGAAGGTGATGAAGAAATTGGCGGCCACGGCGGGGAAGATGCCGTAGTTGATGACGCCGGAGAGCCAGCAGATGACGCCCATGAAGATCCGGTACTTTCGGCTGAAGCGCATCTCGAAATACTGTCCCATGGTCAGAGCCCGGGTCTCCCGGAAGCGGTAGGTGACATAGCCGGAGATGCACAGCACCGCCAGAACGAAGGTGGCGGCGTTGTTCCACCAGGAGACCGCCCAGCCCGCATGATAGAAGACCTGGGTTCCGGCCACCAGCGTGATGAGCCCATAGCCCGCCAGACCATTGGCGGAGGTGAGCAGATAGCGCCTGGCGGTGCGTCCCGCCGCCAGGAAATCGGTGACGGAGCGCATGTGCCGTTTGGTGTAGAAGACGGAGGTGGCCAGGAAAAGGAGGGGGATGACCAACATTCCCCAGTCGATGAGTGTCATAAGGGCAGGATTTTGGGACGTGACGGGTGCGGGGCGGGGAGAAAACCGTGGGGGTGGCGGGGAGGGCTAGCGGGTCACTTCCAGGAGGACGCCGCTGTGGGCCGGGATCGCCTGTTCGTCTCCGTGGAGGCGTTTCCGGATCTTCCATCCTTCTCCCAGAATCAGCTGGGCTTTCCGTTCCTCTCCGCTGTTGTTCACCAGGATGGCATAGGCGTGTCCTTCTTCCTGGGGGAGGGGATGGAGGGTGACGGTCACCTCCAGATCCTGGCTGCGCAGGGGGCGGGCGGCCAGGAGATCCTGGGCGGCCTGGGCATAGAGTTGGGCATAGGGGAGTTTCCAGGCGCCGTGGGTTTCCACAATCTGGCGCTCCGGGGAGGCGGCCAGGAACCAGACCTTTCCCTTGCCGTAGGCATGGCAGGTGAAGAAGGGATGGCCTTCCTGGTCCGTGAGGAGCACCTGGGCTCCCGCGCTCTCCAGCTGCATCTGGGTGCTGGTGACGAAGGGAAGGGGGGCCTTTTCCCCGGGGAGAGCCACCTGGAGCCCGCCGGAAAATTCCGCCAGTCCCAGGCTGGTGAGGCCGAAGAAGGTGTCGAAGGGAGCGATGGCGGCGCCATCGTAGGTATAGAGGAGCTGGGCGCCCTCTTCCCGGATCTTCTGTTCCAGTTCCAGGAAGCGGGGGCGGGGGATGTTGTTCAGGCCGGAGATGCCGGGGAGCAGATAGAACTTGGCGGGGCGGAGGGGTTCGTCCACGAACTGGAACTGGAGGTCGAAGCCGGCCTGCTTGGCCAGAATCCAGGCCCCGTAGGCCATTTCCCAGGCGTCGTGCTCATGGTTCAGGAGGCAGACCGCCTCCCGCTGGAAGGCGGGCAGACGGGAGAAGGGGAGGGCGTCCAGCATGGCGCGGAAGTCGGCGATTTCCCTGGCCACGGGCTTGGGGGAGCCGTCGTTGCGGAAGAGTCCCAGGAGGCGTTCCACGGCGCACCACTCATAGGGAGGTTCGGAGAGGGCGTCCTGGTCGAAGGCGCACCACCACCACAGGCCCTGATTGTCGTGGGCCCAGAGATTCCAGAGGGTGTTCCGGATGTAGGAGGCGGCGGTGGTTTCGTTGGCCACATTGGGGGCCAGGGTGCCGATTTCCTCGGCCACGCAGGGGCGTCCGCCCAGATCCCCGTAGAAGTGGGCTTCCGAGGGGCCGTGGAAGGGGGCCTTGAAGGAGGCCAGGGAATCCCGGGAGGTGAAGCGGGAGAAGAGGGGATAGGGGTGGACGGTGAGGACGTCGAAGATCTCTCCCATGTCCTGGATGCTCCAGTTGCCGTCCTCTCCGGCGGCGGTGACGGCCTGGGGGGTGAGGCCGTGCATGCCGGCCACCAGGGGATGGACGGGATCCTCGGCGCGGATGGCGTCGGCGATGAGGCGGCACCAGAGGGCTCCCTGGTGGCGGTCCGTCTTCTCCAGGTTGTTGCATTCATTGCCCACGCCCCAGAAGGCGATGGCGGGATGCTCCCGGAATTCCCGGACGAAGCGGTGGACGAAGCGCAGCTGCCACTGGAGCACCATGGGGTCGGTGAGGAGATTCTTCTGGGCGAAGGCGGGCGGGGTGAAGAGGCGGCCGGACATCCAGCCGGTGACGAGGCCCACCCCCAGCTTCAAATGGTGGCGCTGGGCGCAGTCACAGAGAAAGCGGAAGCGTTCCAGCATCTCCGGATCCACGCCGCTCTGGGAACCGTCGGCCTCCCGGGGGACGGGACCGCCGTCTTTCCAGCGGAGCTGGAAGGGGGTGTTGTAGCCGATGGAGAAGAGCTGGAGGGGCTGGAATTCCGTCCAAAGGGGGAAAACCCGCACCACATCCAGCTTCAGGGATTCCAGCAAGGTGAAGTCTCGTTCCACCACCTGGGGTTGCCAATCCCGCCACATGGCAATGCCAGCATGGCTGGCCCAGTAGTTGCAACCGACGGAGAAATCACCAGAGTCAAACATAGTCATGAAACAGGGGCAAAAGAAAACGGGGCAAGGTCGGGGGGACTTTCCCGGGGAAGAGCAGACACATCGGGAAAATCCCCTCGACAGGGGGGGAGGGGAGAGAACGAAGCCGTCCTTAGGCTTTGTGCAAGGCGGTGCGCAGGGCCTGGATGGCCTGGAGAACCCGGCTGCGCTGGCGATGGAGCTCCTGGGGGGAGCGGGGGAACTTGTTCACGGCCTGGATCCAGTTCACGGCCAGGATATCCTGGATTTCCTGCCGCAGGGCTTCAGGCAGGGCCAGTCCCTTGGCCTCCGCCTCCTGGGAGAGGACCTGGAGGAAGTCCAGGTAGCGGTAGTCCTGCATGCCTTCCCGGAGGATTTCGCTGCGGATGGTGGGGATGAAACCGTGGACGGGGTCGGGGAAGAGGAGCCATCCGTCCCCCTGTCCGCCGCCGGTTTCCGGGGGATTGCTGTTGACCAGGTGGTCCTCCCACCAGTTCATGCACCAGAACAGGGAGATGGAGAAGCCGTACTTCCACTGCATGAAGAACTGGATCCGGTTGTTCACGCCGGCCACATCCAGCATATTGCAGGTGGCGAAGGATTTGGGCTGGACATTCAGATACCAGCCGATCTCCTTCCCGGATTTCTGGAGTCCGAGAATGTATTCCAGCAATTTCGGGTTGTCGAAGTACCGGCTGCTGAAGTAGATGAAATCCGCGGTCTTCAGGTAGGGCTCGATGAGGGCGGTGCCCCGGTCGGGGAAGCAGAAGCAGGTGATGATCTTGGCGCCGGTCTTTTCCTTGATCTTGGTGAGGGTGTTGACGGCGATGGTGTTGTCGGCCTCGATTTCATCGTAGTAGACGTATTTCTTCACATCCCCCAGGCCCAGGGACTTCAGGGTCTCATAGTTTTCCACGCAGGCCTTGACGATGTCGTCGTAGTATTCCTCGATGGTGTTCCGGGTGCCGTTGCGGTAGTAGCGCTCATACCAGCTGGTGTAGGGGAGGGAGGCCAGCATGCAGAACTTGTATTTCTGGGCCTGCTCCAGATTTTCGGGTTCCAGGCGGTAGGTGGCCAGATCCATGAAGGAGGGCCAGGGGCATCCCGGAGCGCCGATGTAGAGTCCCCGGTTCATGGTGTCCCGGAGGAGTTCCTCCAGGTGGGGATTGTAGGGGAAGACAGTGTCGGGGGCATGGAGTTCCTTCCTCTCCAGCATCTCGTTCTTCAGGGCCTTGGACACCTGGAAGGCGGTGCGGTCCGGCTGCACGGCGGCGAAGACTCGCTGGGGCACGGGCAAATCGAAGTCCAGGACGGTGAGGGAGAGGGGGACCTGGAGGCGTTCCTCTCCGGCGGTGAAGGAGAGGGTTCCCTGGCAGAGGCCGGCGGGGGTTCCCTGGGGGACATGGAGGGAGATCCAGTAGGGGCGGAGATTTTCGGCCCGGGACAGGGGGTCTTGGAGGGTGTCCGGGGTGAGGGGATCGGGCCAGAGTTCCCCCTGGGCGACCACCACTTTCTGGCGGTAGAGGCGGAGGGCGTCGGCGGGAAGGACCACATTTCCCTGGGCGTCCACCAGGTCGCTGACCTGGATTTGGAGGGGAGAGGTCAAATCCGTGAAGAGAGGGAGGAGGACAATCTGGGCGTTGACCC
>JAEDNW010000115.1:0-7759 GCA_016302315.1 Lentisphaeria bacterium | reverse complement strand
GAGCGTGTGAAAGTAGCGCGGCGCGAACCTTTTTCTTCCGGCCCGTCCCCCAGAAGGGGAGACGGGCCTTTTTTTTGCCCATGGTCCCCCGGGTTCTGGGGGAGATATGGCGCGCCTACCCCCGGGGGGTCTCGCTCCGCCTTCACCCCCGTCTAGCGATCCTCCCACCCCGTAAACGGGGTTCGGATCATATTTTGGGACTTACCGGGGGTTTGATCGCCACGTTGTGGCTCCCGCACCCCCGTCTAGCGATCCTCCCACCCCGTAAACGGGGTTCATGAGGATGCCCCCTACCCCCAGAGGGGGTTCCGCCAAGACGGGGGATACCCCCGTACCCCCGGTTCAGCCAGCCACAGGGAAATTTGGCGCCCATGCGGGCACGGCATAGCCTCCCCGGGGGAAACCCTTGGCGCTATATCCACCCCCGTTTGCGGGGGACGGGGGGAATTCCTATTGAACCTCGCCCCGGGGGTGGCAAATGGCATTGGGAGCCTGGTGGATGGCGGGGTTGCCTCCTATATCCCTTGGAGGGCTTTTGAAAAACCAAGGGAAGGGGGTATATTATGCGACCATTCTTTTTCAAGCGATTTTTTGTCTCATTCCATATTTAACATTACAAGGAGTTTTCAACCATGGCACATAAGAAAGGCCAATCCTCCAGCCGCAACGGGCGTGACAGCAATCCTCAGTATCGTGGCGTGAAGGCCTACGGTGGCGAGAAGGTCACGGCGGGTAGCATCATCATTCGTCAGTGCGGCACCAAGTACTTCCCCGGCAAGAACGCCGGCATGGGACGGGACTACACGGTCTTCGCCCTGATCGACGGTACGGTGGAGTTTGTGAAGCACTCCCGCAAGATCAACATCATTCCCCTGGAAGCCGCGGCGGAGTAGGGTGGATCTCGGCGACGGAGGGCAGGTTTTCCCTTCGTCGAAGCTCCTTTCCCTTTCGGGAGGGAGGCAAGCGCATCGGCTTTCGCCGGTGCGCTTTTTGTTTTTTGGGGTCAGTGTCTGTGATGAAGAAGCGGGTCAGTTTTCATACCTTGGGGTGTCGCCTGAACCAGGCGGAGACCGCCCTTCTTGCCTCGGATTTGTGCGAGCATGGGTACCAGATGGTGCCCTGGGGGGAGCCGGCGGAAGTGGTGGTGCTCAACACCTGTGCGGTGACGGGGATTGCCTCCCGGAAGAGCCGTCAGCTTGTCTCTTTGGCCCGGCGCCGGAATCCGGAGGCTTTCCTGGTGGTGTGTGGCTGTGCCGCCTCGGATCCGGGGCTTCTGGAGGGCTCTTGCGGGAAAATGGTGGATCTGCTGCTGTGCAATCCCAAGCCCCAGCGCCTTTCCGCCTATCTTCCCGAGGAACCCCGTCATCTTCCCCGGGAGGAGGCGGTGCAGCCCGTCAAGGCCCAGGAACCCCGGGATTGCTTTACCGTGCCGGGGGTGGGGCTACATGGCGACCGGACCCGGGCCCATTTGAAGGTGCAGGACGGATGCAGTTTCCGCTGCACCTACTGCATCGTTCCGTCTGTCCGGGGACCGGCCTGTTCCCGGGCATGGGAGGATGTGCTGCGGGAAGCCCGGGAACTGGTTTCCCGGGGCTATAAGGAACTGGTGCTCACGGGGGTCAATGTTGCCACCTACCGGCAGCCCCAGGGGGATTTGGCGGATTTGCTGGCGGCCTTGCTGGAGATTCCCGGGGATTTCCGTCTTCGCCTGGGGTCTGTGGAGCCTGGGCCCAGTCTGGAGCGCATTCTGGAGCTGATGGCCGGACATCCCCGGATGTGCCGGTTCCTCCATCTTCCCCTGCAGTATGGGGAGGCGACCATCCTTCGTCGCATGGGGCGTCGCTACACTCTGGAGGAGTATGGGGATACGGTGCGCCGGGCGGCGGAGCGTATCCCCGGGATCTGCCTGGGAACGGATGTGATGGTGGGATTTCCGGGGGAGACGGAGGCGTTGTTTGCCCAATGCTACGACTATCTGGATTCCCTTCCCCTTGCCCTGATGCACGTCTTCCGCTACTCTCCCCGGCCCGGCACCCCTGCGGCCACCTGGCCGGGGCGTCCCACCGGTGCGGTGTCCCGTCCCCGGGAGGAGAAACTTCTTTCTCTGGCTGCCCGTAAGGCCAGGGCCTTTGCGTCCAGCCAGCTGGGGAAGAGCCTCCCGGTGTTGCTGGAGGAGGAAGGCGAAGGATGGCAGGGCTGGTCGGACAACTATCTCCATGTGGTATTGCAGAAGCTCCCGGCGTCCTGTGATGTCAAGGAGATCCTTCCCTGCCGCATTGGCGGGCTGCTGCCCGGAGAGCGGGATGTGGCGGGCGAAGTGGTGACGGAAGAGACGCAAGACAAATAGGAGAGGAAACCATGGTGAAGGTGGAGACGCTGACGGCCTATCTGGATTCTGTCTTTCAGGAATTTGCCTGTCCGGAGGATTATTCCCGGAATGGTCTTCAAGTGGAGTGCCCCGGGGAGATTTCCCGGGTGGCCTTTGCCGTGGATGCCCGGCTGGAGGTCTTCCAGGAGGCGGTGAAGCAGGGGGCGCAGTTCCTCTTCTGCCATCACGGCCTGATCTGGGGCAACGGGATCACGGCCATCCGGGGACGCGTGGGCAATGCCATTCGCCTGCTGGTGCAGCACGGTATTTCCCTGTATGCCATGCATCTTCCCCTGGATGCCCACAGTCTCTGGGGAAACAACGCCCAGCTGGCGCTGCGGCTGGGAATCCCCCTGACGGCACAAACCCCTTTCGGACATTCCCGGGGGCTCTCCGCGGGGATTCTGGGGGACTTTCCGGAGCCCTTGTCCCCGGCGGAGGTGGCCCGTCGTATGGAAACGGCATTGGGGAGTCCCTGCCGCCTGTATGGCGACTCCGGGGCGGGGCCGGTCCGGCGCGTGGGGATGGTGACGGGATCCGGGGCCAGATACATGGAAGAGGCCTGTCAGGGCGGGGCGGAACTGTTTTTGACGGGGGAACTGGGGCATGTGGAGGGGATCACCTCCCTGGAATTGGGGATGCCCGTGGTGGTGGGGGGACACTATGCCACGGAGGTCACCGGGCCTCAGGCGATGATGGCCCAGGTGCAGGAGCACTTTCCCCAGCTGGAGTGTCTGTGGATTGAGGCCCCAACGGGCTTGTGAGGGCAGGGGAAATCCGAGCCGGTTTTCCTCCGGATTTCTTTCCTCTTCCCCTAGGGGAAGGGTTGAAAAACCACGCGTATATCCTATAGTAAACGCGCACGCCTGCGCGTACGTACACGCGTACGAGGCATGGAGAGGGGGCCGGTCCATTTCCGCCCCCTATCCCACCCCCCCCCCCCCCCCCCCCCCCCTGCAAGTCTACGTCGGTTCCTCCCCTGCGTCTGCCCCTCTCCTTTGATGGACGATGCGTTCCGGAGAACCCAAAAGTCCAAGGAGTGATTCCACAATGGCCCTTGAAGAGAGCACGCCCGCCACGAATTCCCCGACTCCCGCTGCGGACGGCGGCCAAATCAAAGTTCTGAAAGGCCTGGAACCGGTCCGGCAGCGACCGGGCATGTACATCGGTGACACAGATGTCAACGGCCTGCATCAGCTGGTCTATGAGGTGGTGGACAATTCCATCGACGAGGCCCTGGCCGGATATTGCCGGAACATCGAGGTGACCATCCACATGGACAACTCCATCTCCGTCGCCGACGACGGACGGGGCATTCCCGTGGGGATGCATCCCACGGAAAACAAGCCTGCCTGCGAAGTGGCCCTGACCATGCTCCATGCCGGCGGCAAGTTCGACAAGGCGGTCTACAAGTTCTCCGGGGGATTGCATGGCGTGGGTGTCTCCTGCGTCAACGCTCTCTCCCAGTGGCTTTTCCTGACCATCTGCCGGGACGGGCACAAGTATCAGATGAAGTTCTCCCGGGGCAAGACCGTGGAGGCTCTCCGGGAGCTGGGGGAAAGCGACGCCCGGGGAACCACCGTCCACTATCTGCCGGACCCGGAGATCTTCAGCGTCCTGGAATACAAGTGGGACATTCTAGCGAAGCGTCTGCGGGAGCTGGCCTACCTCAATGCGGGCATCCGCATCACCCTGACGGATGTCCGGGGCAATGCGCCCCGGAGCGAGACCTTCCACTATGAGGGAGGCGTCACCGAGTTCGTGGCCTATTTGAACCAGAACAAGACGATCCTCAGCGAAAATCCCGCCTCCTTCGCCGGGGAAGTGCAGAATTTCCGCAGTGACGGGACGGGGGATTTCTTCTACGATCTCTCCATGCAGTACAACGACTCCTACGAGGAGTCCATCCATTCCTTCGTCAACGGGATCAACACCAAAGACGGGGGCACCCATCTGGTGGGGTTCCTGACGGCGTTGACCATGGCCATCAACAACTACCAGAAGCAGATGGCGGAGGAGAGCGTGAAGAAGTCCGGCGGGGCCAAGGGCGCCCCGGGGAAGAAGGCGGTGAAGAAGACCCCGGAGAAGGAGGTGTCGGTCACCAGCGAGGACGTGCGGAAGGGTCTGGTGGCGGTGGTCTCGGTGAAGGTGGAGAATCCCCTGTTCGAGAGCCAGACCAAGACCAAGCTGAACAATCCGGAGATCCGGGGATTGGTGCAGAGCGCATCCTACGAGCATCTGAAGAACTACTTTGAGGAGCATCCGGACATTGCGGCCCGCATTGTGGGGCATGCCGTGGTGTCGGCCCTGGCCCGGGAGAAGGCCCGGAAGGCCATTGAGGAAGTGATGAATCCCCAGAAGGCCCTGGTGGGTCTGGTGGGCAAGCTCTCCGACTGCTCCTGCAAGGATCCCAGCCTCTGCGAGCTGTATATCGTGGAGGGAGATTCCGCCGGCGGCTCCGCCAAGAAGTGCCGGGAGAGTTCCTTCCAGGCCATCCTGCCCATCCGAGGAAAACTGATCAATGCCGAAAAGGCCACCCCGGAGAAACTCCTCCGGAACCTGGAAATCCGCTCCCTCTTCACCGCCATCGGTGCCGGGGCAGGGGATGACATCGATGTTTCCAAGGCCAGATATCACCGCATTGTCATCATGACCGACGCGGATGTGGACGGCTCCCATATCCGGACCCTGGTCCTCACCTTCCTCTATCGCCATCTCCGTCCCCTGGTGGAGGCGGGATATGTCTACATCGCCAGACCCCCGCTCTTCAAGGTGCGCCAGGGAAAGCAGGAACGCTATGTGGAGACCGAGGATGACATGAACAGCACGCTGACAGGCCTGGGCCTGAACCGCCTGGGACTCCGTCTGCCCGGGGGGCAGGAACTGCCCAGCAACGCCCCCGCCCAGGTGATTCAGCAAATCCGGGACTGCCTCCGCCTCTGCAATACCAATCTGCCCCGCTACGGCATCCAGCCCCGGGAATTCCTGGCCCTGCGGGCGGAGCACGGCGCCTTCCCCACCTATCTCCTGGAAATCCGGGAGAACGGGGTTCAGGTGACCCGCTATGCCTGGAGCAGCCAGGAGTGCGAGGAACTGAAGCAGGCCGCCCTGGCCAGTCTGGTGGCGCGTCAGGCGGAACGCCTGGCCCAGCAGGAGGCGGAGGCCCCGGCGGGACAGGAGCAGGAAGAGGAGAAGGCGGCGGAAGTCCAGGTAGACGAGGACGGCAACGTGATTGAAAGCGCCGGCGAGGAGGGCGGCGCCCTGGAGGAAGTCCAGGTGGTGAAACTGCCGGAGGCGGTGGCCCTGGAGGCCCTGGCTGCCAAGCTGAAGGAGAACGGCCTGGATTTGCAGTCTCTCTACCAGAGCGAGGCCCCGGTGGCGGAGCTGGTGAATCTCCAGAGCCAGGAAGTCACCCCCGTCCATTCCCTGGAGGCCCTGTGTGATGCGGTGACGGCCCAGGGGCGGAAGGGGATTGTGATCCAGCGCTACAAGGGTCTAGGTGAGATGGATCCCTCGGAGCTGTGGGAGACCACCATGGATCCGGCCACCCGCACCATGATCCAGGTGAAGGTGGAGGATGCGGAATATGCGGACAAGACCTTCGACCTGCTGATGGGCAGTGCCGTGGCCCCGCGCCGTCATTTCATTGAGGAACACGCCGATGAAGTCCTGAACCCGGACATCTAGCCGTCGTCCTCCCCGTCTTCCTTTCCTCCCTTTTCCTGCAACCTGCAGAATTTCCCTTTCAAGGAACCCATTCCCATGGCAGAAAAACAGACCAAGACCATTCCGCCGGAAGCCTGGAGCGCCATTCAGCGCAACGACATCGCCACGGAAGTAAACTCCATCATGCGGGGGGCCTACCTCCAGTATTCCGTCTCCGCCAACGTGGGACGGGCCATCCCCGATGTGCGGGACGGCCTGAAGCCCGGCGCCCGCCGCATCCTCTACGCCATGCTGCGCCGGGGCTTCACCAGCACCGGCGGCCTGAACAAGTGCGCCAAGGTGGTGGGTGAAGTCATCGGTAACTACCATCCCCACGGCGACTCCGCCGTCTACGAGACCATTGTCCGCATGGCCCAGGACTTCTCCATGCGGGTGCCCCTGATCGTGGGCCACGGAAATTTCGGTTCCATGGACGGCGACGGGGCGGCCGCCTACCGGTATACCGAATGTAAGATGGACAAGGCGGGAGAGGCCCTTCTGGCGGATCTGGACAAGGAAACCGTGGATATGCGGGAGACCTTCGACGGCAAGGAGATGGAGCCCATTGTCCTGCCCGCCGCCTTCCCGAATCTCCTGGTGAACGGCTCCCAGGGCATCGGCGTGGGCATGGCCACCAATGTGCCCACCCACAATCTGGGGGAGGCCATTGATGCCGCCGTGGCGGTGATCGACAATCCCGACATTTCCCTGGACGAGCTGATGGAAGTGCTTCCTGGGCCGGATTTCCCCACGGGGGGCGTCATCCACGGCATCAAGGGAGTGCGCCAGCTCTACGCCACGGGACAGGGTGGCATCCGGGTCCGGGGCAAGGCGGAGGTGATTACCGTGGAGAAGACGGGCCGTCTGCTGATCCGGGTGACGGAAATCCCTTACGGCGTCAACAAGGCGGACATGGTGACCAAGATCGGGGAGCAGGCCCAGGCCGGCATCATCTCCGGCATCAGCAGCATCAACGACTACTCCAGCGACCGCAACGGCGTCATGGTGGACATCGCCCTGAAGCAGGACGCCGTCCCCAACGTGGTCCTCAATCAGCTCTACCGGAATACTCCCCTGGAGATCACCTATCCTGCCCAGTTCCTGGTGGTGGACCACAACCGTCCCCGGACCATGTCCCTGAAGCAGCTGCTGGAGGCCTATGTGGACCATCGGGAGCAGGTGATCGTACGCCGCACCCGGTACATTCTCCGGAAGGCCCAGGAGCGGGATCACATTGTGCAGGGGCTGCTGACGGCCCAGGCGCACATTGACGAGGTGATCCGGATCATTCGCGGGGCGCGGGACCGCAATGACGCCCAGCGCCAGCTGATGGAGCGCTTCCCCCTGGACCAGCTCCAGACCAACGCCATCCTGGATATGCGTCTGGCCCAGCTGACCAATCTGGCGGTGGACGATTTGAACCGGGAGCACGACGAGCTCCAGAGCACCATCCGTTCCTGCCAGGAAATCCTCTCCAGCCGGGAGAATGTGATGGCGGTGGTGAAGCGGGAACTGCTGGAGACCAAGGCCAAGTTTGCCAATCCCCGGCGTACCCGCATTGAGGCCAACGGCGGAGAGATGGACCTGGACGGGCTGACCAAGCGGGAGATCTACGTGGTGACCCTTTCCAAGCTGGGCTACATCAAGCGGTGCAGCGAGGAGGAGTACGCGGCCCAGAACCGGGGC
>JAEDNW010000114.1:0-7778 GCA_016302315.1 Lentisphaeria bacterium | reverse complement strand
CTTTTCCTCCTTCTCCTGGGAATCACCCTCCAGGCCAACGACTCCCGCTGGGTCAAAGGCGCCTTCCAATGGCGCGCCGGAGGCACCGTCTGCACCCAGGTCATCCCCCTCTACGGCGCCGATTTCCGCATCCACTACGCCGGACGCCATAAGGCCCCCATGAAAATCACCCTGGTGGACGCCTCCGGCTCCCCCAAGCCCCTCCCCTCCCGGGTGGTGGTGGACACCAAAAACCTCCTCTCCCCCGGAAGACGGGACTACTCCGGCTATCAGAAGGCCTACCTCATTGTGGAAGGGGACTCCCGGGGATGGGATGTGTCGGTGGACCTCTATCTGGATTCCCTGACGGAGTGGAAGTGGAAGAGCGCCCAGGAGGAGTTTGCCCAGGCCAAGATGGTCAAGCAGGGCATTTGGGCCGGGGAGGGAAGCCAGCAGATTTCCTTCTCCCCCAAGGCCCAGCCCTGGAAACTGGTGGGCAGGGGAGAGAAGCCCCTTCCCATGAAGATCACCGTCCGCACCCAGGAACAGCAGCTTCTCTTCCAGAGAATCACCCAGACCGTCCAGGGAGAATCCGCCGGCTGGTTCCACACTACCGCCCCTGTGACCATCACAGTGGAAGCCCCCCAGGAACTCTCCTGGACCCTGGAAACCCTGGCCCTTCCCTGATCCTCCCGGCATGGCCGCCCCCCGCACGCCCCTCCAGGAACACGCCCGCCGGGCCGCCAGCGCCCTCGCCATGGCCCTCTTCGGCTCCCTGGCCCTCCTCCATTCCCTCTGGAGCGCCTGGTGCCTGGGCTGGCTTTCCACCAGCACCGCGGCCTATCTGCTGGTCATCGGCAGCCTCACCCTCCTGGCCGGATACGGCACCCAGGTGGCCCGCTTCCACCGCACCCTGGCCCTCCCCCCCTTCACCAGCCAGGAAAAACTCCTCTACACCGCATACTGGTGCGCCGTGGCCCTCCTGACCCTGAAGGTCCTCTGGCCCCGAGGCGGCTTCCTGGGCACCCTCTCCGGCCCCCTGGCCATCCTGGAAGCCATGCTCCTCTTCCTTCTCCTCCGGGAATTCCGGCAGGACAGAAAGGGAATGGCCCTGGCCCTGGCCGCCTGGCTCCTCCATCTTCTGGGATGGCTCCTCCTGGGATGGCTCTTTCTCCATCTCCTGGACCTCTTCGCCACCCCCCTCTTCCCCGGCGCCTCCTTCCGCCTCCTGACGGGATTCCCCCACGCCCTGGACCATCAGCTCACCGCCTTCCTCACCGCAGCCGGCCCCCTGCTCCCCCTGCTGGGCATCCTGGCGGCGGCCGCCTCCTGGGGCCTCCGCCTGCTCCTCTTCCGCCGGTGCCTGCCCGAGCCTGTCCCCCTGCTGCACCGGGGAGCCTGGAGCGCCCTGGCCCTCTTCCTCCTTTCCCTCCTCTTCTCCAGCGGCACCTACGCCACCCTCCAGAGCCGGGAGAAGGCGGCCCGTCCTCCCGAGGAAGCCGCCTCCCGGGAGGAAAGCCTTCAGGCAGGGGCCCTGGCCCTCCGGCAGAAGGATCTGGGCTCCCTTCTGGAGCAGGTAGTCCTTCTCCAGGATGCCCAGGAACCCGCCCCCCTGTTCTGGGACACCTTCCTCCAGCAGGCCGAAGAGAACCCGGAACACCTTCCCTGGCCCCTGCCGGAGACTTCCCGGGAAGCCTCGGAGGAACTTCTTCGCCAGATGAGCCCCGCCCTTCAGGCCCTGGACGCCCTGGAGGAAGTCCTGGAGGCGCATCCCCTGGGCATCCTGATGCCGGGAGTCTTCCGCCTGGAGCAGTGGCGTTTCCTCAACGCCCTCCAGCGGCAGGACATCCCCGCCGCCTGGCTTTCCCTGGAGAATTTCCAGAGACTGATCCTCCACGAACTGACATCGGATTCCTTCCTCCGGCGCCTCCAGGTCATCCCCCAGACCAGGCTCTGGGCCCAGTTGGCCCGGCTCCTCGCCCCCGCCCCCCAGGTCACCACCCTGGCCCAGACCCTCCGGGATGCCTGGGAAAATGCCCCCGAGGAAATGGCTCTCCAGGAAGCCTGCCGACGCCCCCGGCGCCAGCTGGAAGCCCTTCTTCAGGGCCCTGGGGGACTGAAGGCCCCCTCTCTCCTTCTCCCCTTTCCCGCCATGATGGCCATGGCCGACTCCCTGGCCCTCCCAGAGGCCCTCGCCACCTCCCGGAACCACCAGGAGGTGACCCGCCCCCGGGGATTCCAGGGATTCTACACCCTGTCCACCTGCTACTTCCTGGAGAAGACCTACCCCACGGCACGCCTCCAGGCTCTGGTAGCCCTGGATGCCCTCCTCGCTCCCTGATCCCCCCGTCTCCTCGCTGCCTCCGTTAATTCCTTCTCCCCCAGGCACAGACCCGGGGATTCCGGTTACATTGTCCCGTTTTCCTCCGGCGTTTTTCTCTTCGTCCCAGCCCTCACCCTCCACATCCATGCGAAACTGGCTTCCGGCACTCCTTCTTTTCTGCGCCGTCCTCCTTTGCCACGCACAGACTCCCAATGGCTACGTCACCGGTAAAGGCGTGGCCCTGCGGGCATTGCCCGCCTCCTACTATGAGCGTCTGGCCATTCTGCCGGAGGGCACTCCCGTGGAAATCCTCTCCCAGCAGGGGGAGGAAGGCAACCGGTGGGTGCAGGTGCGCCTTCCTGTGGCCGTCCTGGGCTGGGTCCGGGGCGATGGACTGGGCGAAAACGGCATGGTGCTCCCGGAAGCCTGCCCCGTGCATACCGGCCCCGGAGAAAATTTCACCGCCTTCTACGAAGCCCGGCAGGGGGAAACCCTCCAGCGGGAAGGACGCCAGGACGGGGACTGGGTATGCGTCCAGGCACCCTCGCAGGCCACCGCCTGGATCAGCGCCGACTACGTGAGCCGGGGCACGGCGCCCCTGCCGCCGGTGGATGTCCGCCCCCTGGAGGACGCTTCCGCCCCGAAGGCCGCCGCCGCTCCCCTGGCGGAGCTGCAGCGCCAGGCGGAGGAGATGAAGTCCCAGGTGGATGCCCGGAGCCGGGAGCTCCAGGGGCTCCAGGCGGAGGCGCAGAAGCTGGAGGCGGAGCGCCGGGAAGCCCAGCGGAAGGCGGAGGAGGCCGCCCAGGCCCGGCAGGATGCGCTGAAGCAGGCCGAGGCGGAGCAGCAGAAGCTGGAGACCCAGCGTCAGCAGGCCCAGGCCAAGGCACGGCTGGTGCAGGAGGATTCCCAGCGCTGGGAGAACGAGGCCCGGAAGGCCGAGGAGAAACTCCAGAAGCTCCAGGAGGAGGCCAAGCGTCAGGAGGAGGCCTATCAGGCGGAGGCCAAGGCCCTGGAGGAGGAACGGCAGCGCTCCGATACCTTGGCCCAGGAAACCCTGGAGAAGGTGCGTCAGGCCCAGCAGTCCCGTGACGAGGCCTTGCGGCAGGCGGCCCAGCTCCAGGAGAGCATGGCCCTGTTGGAGAAGCAGGTCCAGGAAGCCGCCGCCCAGGCCCAGCAGCTGCGCCAGCAGCGTCAGCATTGGGAGGAGGCCGCCCAGGCCGAGCAGAAGCGTCTCCAGGATCTCCAGGCCCAGGGAGAGCAGACCCGGCAGCAGAATGTGGCCGCCCAGGCGGAATTGAACCAGCTTCTGACGGAGCGGGAAAAACTGGAGGCCCAGCTGACCCTGACCCGGGATGCCAGTGAACAGGCCCGTCTCCGCCAGACTCAGGAACAGGAGCAGGCCCGGAAGGAAGCCCAGGAAACCCTGGAAGCCACCCGGAAGGAGCTAGAGACTCTCCAGCAGCGCCAGAAGGAGCTGGAGGAGCAGCGCACCGCCGCCCAGGAGGCCATGACCCGCCAGAGCCAGGAACAGGAGCAGGCCCGGAAGGAGGCCCAGGAAAGCCTAGAGGCCGCCCGGAAGGAGCTGGAGGCCCTCCAGCAGCGCCAGAAGGAACTGGAGCAGGAGCGCACCGCCATGGAGGAGGCCCGGAAACTGGCGGAGCAGGAAGAGCAGATCCTGGCCACCGCCCAGGAGAAGCAGTGGGAGGAGAAGCTTTCCCAGGTTCCGGTGACCCAACCCGGCGAGCGGACGCCCGCCACCCTTTCCGGCATTGTGGTGCCCCTGGGCCCCAACGCCAACCAGGAGACCAGCCACGCCCTCTGCCTGGTGAAGGACGGACGCTATGTCCCGGAGGCCTATCTTCGGGCGGAGCGCTTCTCCCTGCGGGACTGGGAGGGGCAGGAAGTCACCGTCAGCGGCCTCCAGGAGCGCAAGCGCGGCTGGAGCCGTCCCCTCCTGATTGTCACCGGCATCGTCCTGAAGTAGTCCCTCCCCCCCCCTCTTCCTTCTTTCCGTTTTCCCTTTCTTCTTCGGAGTCCCATGCGCATCTTTGTTGCCGGCGGCGCCGGCTATATCGGCAGCTGCACCACGGAATACCTTCTGGACCACGGGCACCAGGTCACCGTCTTTGACGCCCTCCTGAACGGGCATCGTGCCGCTGTGGATCCCCGGGCGGACTTTATCCAGGGCAACCTGGAGGATCTGGAGGGGCTTCAGCGGGCCATGGATCAGGCCAGGCCCGAGGGGGTCATTCATTTTGCCGCCTTCATTGAGGTGGGGGAATCCATGAAGGATCCCCTGAAGTACTTCCGCAACAACGTGGCCAACGCCATCAATCTCTGCCAGGCCGCCACGGACCACCAGGTCCGCAAGCTGGTCTTCTCCTCCACCGCCGCCGTCTACGGCATGCCGGAGCACTTCCCCATCGGGGAGCAGGAGCCCAAGGCTCCCATCAATCCCTACGGCGAGTCCAAATGGATGTTCGAGCGCATCCTCCAGTGGCAGCTCCAGCTCAAGGGACTCCCCTACACCGCCCTGCGGTACTTCAATGCCGCCGGCGCCACCGCCGTCCACGGCGAGGATCATCACCCGGAAACCCACCTCATCCCCCTCATCCTCCAGGCCGCCACCGGGGAACGAAAGGCCATCTCCATCTTCGGAGAAGACTACGACACCCCCGACGGCACCTGCATCCGGGACTACATCCATGTGCTGGATCTGGCCCAGGCCCATCTCCTGGCCCTCCAGTCCGACTACTGCGGCGCCCTGAACCTGGGCACCGGCGGAGGCTCCTCCGTCCGCCAGGTCATCGACACCATGAAAAAGGTCTCCGGACGGGACTTCCCCGTGGAGGTCTCCCCCCGGCGCCCCGGGGATCCGGCCCGGCTCATCGCCGACTCCACCGCCGCCAAGGAAATCCTGGGCTGGGCACCCCAATACCAGGATCTGGAGACCATCGTCCGGGATGCCTGGAACTGGAAGCAGGCCCACCCCAGGGGCTACAACGACCGCTAGCCCACGACCCGCAACGCCCTCATGCCCCGGCGCATCCTCTCCCTCGCTGTCCGTGCCCTCTGCCTCCTCCTGGCTCTGGGACTGCTGGCCAGGATGCTCCATCGGCAAGAGGGACTCTTCGGCCAACGCCCCCTCACCGGGAATTTCCTCCTCTTTGGAAGCCAGGCCCTCCTCCTCTACCTGGGAGTGCAGTTCCTGGGGGCCTGGCGCTGGAATCTCCTCCTGAAGGCCCAGGGCCTGGGCCTCCCCTATCTCCAGGCGCTCCGCCTGACTCTGGGAGGCAACTTCTTCAGCCTGGTGATTCCCGGAGGCGTCTCCGGAGATCTGGTGAAGGTGGGAGCCGCCACCGCCGCCCATCCCGGCAAAGCCCCGGAACTGGCTCTGGCCGACTTGCTGGACCGCGGCATCGGCCTCATGGGACTCTTCTGGGCCGGCCTCCTGTCCCTCTGTCTCCTCTTCGGCGCCCCCTGGGCCAGGCTCCGGGAACACTGCCCCGCCCTCCTCACCGCCGGCATGGCCGCCATCTTCCTGGGGGTGGGCGCCAGCCTCCTGGGAGCCCTGGGCTGGCACCTCTGGCCCACGGTGAGCCGAAGCCCCCTCTGGGAAAAGGCCGCGGCCCACACCCCGCAATTTCTCCAGAGCGCATTCCGGCGGCTGGGCTATGCCCTGGCTCCCTACCGGGGAAAGCCCCGGGTTCTTCTCTGGACCCTGGGGGTGTCCATCCTCATCCACCTTCTTCTGGGCGGGGAATTTTTCCTGCTGGCCAAGACCCTGGGAGAGAGCGCATTGGGGATTCCCGCCTATCTTCTGGCCACCCAGCTGGCCAACGCCACCGCCCTGCTCCCCCTCACCCCCGGCGGCCTGGGGGTGCGGGATACCGTGGCGGAAAGCCTCTTCCTGGCCTTCGGCGCCAGCCCCCAGGACTGCGCCACCCTCATCCCTCTCTTCTACACCTTCATCCTCACCTTCTGGGGAATGGCGGGGGGACTCCTCTACGCCCTCACTCCCTCCCCGCCCCAATCCACACCCCCCAAGACACCTCAACGATGAAACATACTCCTATTAAGGCGGCACTCCAGTGCCGGGATTTCGGATGCACCCTCACCGTGGCAGGATGGGTACGCACCCGGCGGGACTCCAAGGCGGGAATCTCCTTCGTGGAACTCAACGACGGCTCCAGCACCAAAAACCTCCAGGTGGTGGCCCCCAAGGAACTGCCCAACTACGAGAGCCAGGTCCAGAAACTCTACCCCGGCTGCGCCATCTCCGTCGTGGGAAAACTGGTGGAAAGCCCCGCCGCCGGACAGCCCGTGGAGATCCATGCCCAGGAACTGACCCTCCTGGGAGACTGCGATCCCCTCAAATATCCCCTCAGCAAAGGCCGGATCTCCTTCGAGCGCCTCCGGGAAGTGGCCCACCTCCGCCCCCGCACCAACACCTTCGGCTGCGTGGCCCGGGTCCGCAACTGCCTGGCCATGGCCACCCATCGCTTCTTCCAGGAACGGGGATTCTACTACTTCAACGCCCCCATCTTTACCGCCAGTGACTGCGAAGGCGCCGGCGAGATGTTCCAGGTGACCACCCTGGACCTGAACCAGATTCCCAAGGATGCCGACACCGGAAAGGTGGATTTCCAGCAGGATTTCTTCGGCAAGGCGGTGAATCTCACCGTCTCCGGACAGCTGGAGGCGGAAACCCACGCCTGCGCCCTGGGCAGCGTCTATACCTTCGGCCCCACCTTCCGCGCCGAAAAGTCCAACACCACCCGACACCTCTCCGAATTCTGGATGATCGAACCGGAAATCGCCTTCGCCGACCTCCAGGATGACGCCGATGTGGCCGAGGACTACCTCCGGGCCCTCTTCACCGCCGTGGTCCAGGAATGCCCCGAAGAACTGGATTTCTTCGACCAGCGCATCGAAAAGGGACTCAAGGAACGCCTGGTGCGGCTCTCCACCGCCAAATTCGCCCGGATCACCTACGATGAAGCCATCCGGCTCCTGGAGGAGAATGCCGACGCCTTCGAGTTCAAGCCCTACTGGGGCGCTGATCTCCAGAGCGAACACGAGCGCTATCTGGCGGAAAAGGTCTTCAACGGACCGGTGACGGTCATCAACTACCCCAAGGAAATCAAGGCCTTCTATATGCGCCAGAACGACGACGGCAAGACCGTGGCCGCCATGGATGTCCTTCTTCCCGAAGTGGGAGAGATCATTGGCGGAAGTCAGCGCGAGGAGCGTCTGGAGAAGCTGGAAGCCCGCATCCGGGAATTGGGCATGGAGCCCGAGAACTACTGGTGGTATCTGGATCTGCGCCGCTTCGGCTCCGTTCCCCACTCCGGCTTCGGCCTGGGCTTTGAGCGGATGGTGCGCTTCTGCACCGGCATGGCCAACATCCGGGATGTGATTCCCTTCCCCCGCGCCCCCCGGGAAATCGAATTCTAGGCTTTTCCCTCCCTCACCC
>JAEDNW010000113.1:0-7810 GCA_016302315.1 Lentisphaeria bacterium | reverse complement strand
TCTCCCGCACCGCCCACGGGGTTCCCGCTACGCTCCCCCCCCCGTCTATCGATCCTGTCACCCCGGCAAGCGGGGTTCTGGGGGGAGGGTGATCGCGCCAAAGGTTTTCCGCGTTTCTTTACCCCGGGGGTTCCCGGCCGGGAATACCGGCCTCCCCCCCCCGTCTATCGATCCTGTCACCCCGGCAAGCGGGGTTCATGAGGAATGGCCCTGTGTCCCCCGCCAGCGGGGGAATGTTCCGCCAATTGTTCTTCGGGATGCCTCCTGTGCCCCCGGGAGTTCCCGCGGCGTTTCCCGCCACCCGTCCCGGGCGTTTGGGGCTTCCTGGGGGGGCGTTGTAGGGAGGCGGAGGCGGAGGAATTATATTAAGGAGTTTTTCCTCCCTGCCCGGGACCTGGGATTCATTTGTGGTCCTGGCCTTTGCGGGAGCGCGTGCAGGCATAGACCCCACGGAGCATATATCCATGAGTTTTACGAAAAAAGTGACGACGGCCCGGCTCTCCTATGACGGGAAGGAGCTGGATCTCCCTGTATTGGAGGGGGATATGGGCGAGCGCGGACTGGACATCCGGAATCTGCGTCAGGAGACGGGTCTGGTGACCTTTGACCCTGGCATGGTCAATACCGGCGTCTGCGAGAGCAACATCACCTTTGTGGATGGAGCCAAGGGCATTCTGCGGTATCGAGGCTATGACATCGAGGACCTGGCGGAGCACTGTTCCTTCCTGGAGGTGGCCTATCTCCTGGTCCATGGCTTTCTGCCCACCCCCAGCGAATACAACGCCTTCAGCCATCTCATGAATCAGCACTCCATGCTTCATGAGAACATGCGCCACTTCTTCTCCCTGTATCCGGACCACGCCCACCCCATGGCCATTCTGTCCTCCATGGTGGTCTCCCTCTCCACCTTCTATCCAGAGCTGGAGGCGGACTCCACCGAGGCCATTGACATCACGGTCTCCCGGCTTCTCTCCAAGCTGCGCACCATTGCCGCCTTCTCCTACAAGAAATACAAGGGGGAGCCTATTGTCTATCCCCGGCCGGACCTGCGCTACTGCGAGAATTTCCTGAACATGATGTTCCACACGCCGGTGAACAACTACGAGCCGGATCCTGTGGTCACCCGGGCCTTGAACCAGCTTCTCATCCTCCACGCCGACCACGAGCAGAACTGCTCCACCTCCGTGGTCCGGGCCGTGGGCTCCAGCCGGGCCAACCTCTACGCCAGCATCTCCGCCGGCATCTGCGCCCTCTGGGGACCCCTCCACGGCGGCGCCAACCAGAGAGTCCTGGAGATCCTGGAGGACGCCATGCACTCCGGCGCCAGCCCCAAACTCCTGGTGGAGAAGGCCAAGGACCGCAATAACAACTTCCGCCTCTTCGGCTTCGGACACCGGGTCTACAAAACCTACGACCCCCGGGCCAAGGTGGCCAAGAAAATCTGCACCCAGGTCATCGCCCAGCTCTCCCGCCATGATCCCCTCCTGGATTACGCCCAGGAACTGGAGGCCGTCGCCCTGGCAGACCCCTTCTTCCAGGAACGGCATCTCTATCCCAATGTGGACTTCTTCACCGGACTGGCCTACCGGGCCATGGGCATCCCCGTCAATATGTTCACGGTGATGTTCGCCCTGGGACGCCTCCCCGGATGGATCGCCCAGTGGCTGGAGCAGCGGGACGGAGAGGGAGGACGCATCGTCCGCCCCCGGCAGCTCTACGTGGGTCCCGTCCACCGCACCGTGGCGGAGACCCTGGCCTCCAAGCCCTACGTCCATCCCACCCATTCCTGATAGGCCATGGCCCTCCTCCAACTCCAACGCACCTCCACCTCCCTGGAGAAAAGCACCGTAGTCCATCTCTTTCTTCCGGAGGATCGGGATTTGGCGGAGTGCCCTCAGCTCTATCTCCTCCATGGGCTCTCCGACGATTCCAGCGCCTGGACTCGTTTCACCTCTGTGGAGCGCTATGCCCGGGAGGCGGGGCTGGCGGTGATCATGCCTGACGGAGGCACGTCCTGGTACAACAATCTGTCCTCCGGGCTCCACTACCACGACTACATCGCCTTGGAATTGCCCGCCTATCTTCAGCGGGTCTTCCGTCTAGGGGACGATCCCCGGCGCCGTTTCATCGCCGGCCTTTCCATGGGGGGCTGCGGCGCCCTGAAGATTGGCCTGCGCCATCCGGAAAACTATGCCGCCATCGCCGCCTTCTCCGGGGCCTTCGATCCCCAGTGGGTGGCGGAGGTCCATCCGGAGATCTTCCAGGCCGACTTCCGTCAGAGTCCCTGGGATCCCCAGGACGATCCCTTCCAGCTGGTGCAGAACTTCCCCCAGGGGCTGCCCAAGCCCCCCCTCTATCTGGCCTCCGGCACCACCGACCACCAGTGGGAAATCGATCTCCGCATGCGGGACCTGGCCATCCAGAAAGGCTTTGAGGTCACCTGGAGCCAGAATGAGATGGGCCACGAATGGAAGCAGTGGGATTTGGAGATTCAGCGGGCGATTCCCTGGATGCTCCAACACCTTCCCCAGGCTTAGGCCTTCCCACGACCATGCGCTTCCGACCCTGCATCGACCTCCATCAGGGGAAGGTCAAGCAAATTGTGGGAGCCACCCTCCGGGATGACGCCGCCCAGGCCCCCACGGAAAATTTCGTCTCCCCCCACTCCCCCGCCTGGTTCGCCCGGAAATATCGGCAGGACGGCCTCACAGGAGGCCATGTGATCCAGCTGGGGCCGGGCAACGAGGGGGCCGCCCGGGAAGCCCTGGCCGCCTGGCCTGGGGGGCTCCAGCTGGGAGGCGGCATCACTCCGGAGAACGCCGGCCTGTGGCTGGAGGCGGGCGCCGCCGCCCTGGTGGTCACCTCCTTCCTCTTCGCCGATGGGGATTTCTCCCCCGCCCGCCTGGAGGCCCTCCAGAAGGCCATTCCCCGGGAAAGGCTGGTTCTGGATCTCTCCTGCCGGAAGGTGGAGGGGGAATATGTGGTGGCCTGCCAGCGCTGGCAGAAACTCACCTCCCTCCGTCTCTCCCGGGAGACCTTCCTCCGTCTGGGGGAAGTCTGCGCCGAATTTCTGGTCCACGCCGTGGAAGTGGAGGGGAGGAAGGGAGGCATCGACCGGGAGCTGGTGGAGAAGCTGGCCCAGTGGTGCCCCTTCCCGGTCACCTATGCGGGGGGCATCCGTTCCCTGGAGGATGTGGAGCGTCTTCGCCAGGCCGGGGAGGGCCGGGTGGATTTCACCGTAGGCAGCGCCTTGGATCTCTTCGGGGGCACCCTCCCCTATGACCAGCTGAAGAGCTTCCGGGAAACGCCATGACCACAGACTTCCCTCAATATCGCCATTGCACCCTCTGCCCCCGACGCTGCGGCGTGGACCGCACCGCCGGCCAGCGGGGATTCTGCGGAGAGGGAGCGCAACTCCATCTCGCCGCTTTGGAGCCCCATTTCGGAGAAGAACCTCCCTTGGTGGGCACCCAGGGCAGCGGCACGGTCTTCCTCACAGGATGCTCCTGCGGCTGCTTCTTCTGCCAAAACTATCAGCTCTCCACCGAACATCTGGGGGAATATTGGGAACTTCCCGCCCTGGTGGAACGTCTCTTGGCTTTGGCCCAAACCGGGGTGCGCAACATCAATCTGGTGACCCCAGACCACTTCTGGCCCCATCTGAAGGCCGCCATCCACGCCCTCCGGCAGGCCGGCTGCACCCTCCCCATCCTCTGGAACAGCGGCGGATACAGCGCCCGGGAAACCCTCCTGGATGCCCTGGACAACGGCGTGGAAATCTTCCTCCCCGACTTCAAATACGCCACCCCAGAATTGGCCCGGGAGTGCATGGGGCGGGAAGACTATCCCCAGGTGGCCCTGAAGGGCCTGGAGCTGCTGGTGGAGCGGGCGGGATTCCTGCGCCCCTTTGACGCCACGGGAGAGATGGCCGCCAACCGGGGTGTCCTGGTCCGGCATCTGGTGCTGCCCGGGGAAGTGGAAAACTCCCTGGCCGTCCTGGATCTGCTGGCGGACCGCTTCGGCCCCATGCTCCCCATTTCCGTCATGCGCCAGTTCCGCCCCATGCCCCAGTGCCAGGAACGGGGGCGCTTCACCCGGATGGTCACCGACCAGGAATACCAGACCGTGATGGACCGGGTCCGGCAGCGGGGATTCCAGCGGGTCTTCCTGCAGCCCGACGCCGGCGACGCCAACTTCGTCCCCGATTTCCGCCACCGGGAGGAACCCTTCCGGGGCAATGCCCTCGCCCAACAAAAACACCCCTGATCTTTTCCCCACCGCAACCCCAGGAGTCCCGTCATGTCCTCCTCTCTGAAAGCCGCTGTCCTCATGGGCAGCATCTCCGATCTGCCGAAAATCCAAGGCTGTGTTGACACCCTGAAGAAGCTGGGGGTGGAGACCGTGGTCCGGGTCATGAGCGCCCACCGGACTCCGGAGCTGGTGGCGGAATTCACCGAGGCCGCCGAGGCCCAGGGCTTTGGCGTCATCATCGCCGCCGCCGGCGGAGCCGCCCACCTGGCCGGTGCCGTGGCCGCCCACACCCTGCTCCCCGTCATCGGCATCCCGGTGGAAGGCGGAGCCCTCCACGGCATGGACGCCCTCCTGGCCACCGTCCAAATGCCCGGCGGCATCCCCGTGGCCACCGTGGGCGTGGGCTCCGGCGGCGCCACCAACGCCGGACTGCTGGCCGCCCAGATCCTCTCCCTGGCCGATCCCGAACTCCGGAAACGCCTCCGGGAAGACCGCCAGAAGCGAAAGGAAAAGGTCCTGGCCGCCGACAACGAACTCCAGGCCTCCCTCTAGACACCACCACACCCGTCAGGCGACATCCCCATGGCCCGCCGCCTCCCCCTCCTGCTCCTCTCTCTCCTCCTGGCCGCCCTTCCGGCCTTTGCCCAGGAGGAGGGAACCATGCAGAAACTCCCCGGGGACAATGCGGAAATCTATGCCCTGAACCAGGAGGATCTCTGGCAGCTCCTCTCCCTGGTCCGCCTCAGCCTCCGGGAAACGGACGCCCTCTTCCGGCGGGACACCGCTCCCAAACGCTCCCTCCAGTTCCTGGGACTCCGGCGGGACTTCCAGGAGAAGGAATTCCGGGGCGGCGACACCCCCGTCCCCCTGGCGGAATCCACCCCCCGGCAGCTCCTCCGCATCTTCCGCGCCACCCTATGGCGGCGGATGCGGGAAAATATTCCCACGGGGACGACAGACGCCGCTCCCCCCCCCTTCCTCAATCTCCTGGCCGCCGGCATGACGGGACGCACCCTCTACGGCGGCATCGCACGCCGGGGATTTTATCAGCGGGATTTCCGGATCCCCCGCTACCAGTTCCGGCAACGCCATTTCCCCTCCCTGGCCCAGCTGCTGGAAATGCCCGTCCCCTCCGACCACTCCGCCCTCCTGCGCCTCTATCTCCTCCACGCCAATCTCGTCCTGGACATCCTCCAGGAAAGCGTGCCGGACATCCCCTCCTTCCTGGAAACCTGGCGCAGCCGCATGGAGCAGGGGCGCCTCACCTCCCTCCAGGCCCTGGCCGCCGCCCTCCCCATCTCCGGAAATCCCCAGGAGTGGTACGAACAGAGAGCCCTGACCACCGCCCAGGATCAGCCGCAACGGCAAAACGGGCTGGATACCCTCAGGGAGGAACTGGAAGATATTCTCACCGTTTCCCTCCTCTCCGCCAACCCCTCCGACGGTCTGATCCGGGTCCACCTGGAACAAATCCCCCAGAGACTCCAGGACTACCGGCTGGACGACCTGGCCCTGGCCACCCTCCAGACCCGGCTCCTCCGCCTCCAGCGCAGCGCCCCCCTCCTCCTCCAACCCACCATCGGAAAGTATCTCGCCGCCCTGGATGCCTTCCGAAACCGGGATTTCCGCACCTTCCGGGAGGCACTGCAGCAGGCCCGGAGCCAGTGGGAGACCGATGCCAAACGACAGCGCCGGGCCGAGGAACTCCTTCAGGCCGATGACGGCACCCCCCTCCAAAACGATGCCCTCTGGCAAGACTGGAACGACGCCTGGGAGCGAATCCAGCCCTTCTGGGAAACCATCCCTCCCTGGAAATTCTGACGCGGCGGCCGCCACCCTGCCACCCTTCCCCATGAAACGCACCATCGCCATCCTTCTCCTCTGTCTGGAACTCCCCCTGGCCACCCTCCTCCTCACCGGAAGCGTGGCCTTTTTCGTCCTGGCGCCCAGGGCCTTCCCCCACCAGGAACTCACCCGCCTCCAGCAGACCCTGGCCCAGGCCGCCCAGACCCTGGAACAGCACAACGCCCGGCTGGCCGACCTGGAACAGCAGATCCTGCCCGGCTATGCCGTCCATCTCCGGGAAATCTCCACCCTGACGGAGCAGGGAGAGAGCCTGCTGAGCGCCCTGCGCCAAAATCCCGCCCTCCCCATCCTGGGACTCCTGGGATTCCCCCAGCCCAGCGCCCTGACGGAACTCACCCAGCTTACCGAAAACCTGGAAGCCCTCCTCCCCAGAATCTCCCGCACCACCATCCAGGCCAGCCGGTATCTGGAGGACACCGCCAGCCAGGACCTCCCCCAACTCCGCAAAACCCTGGCAGAGGCCACCCAAACCCTCCGGGATCTGGAAACAAAAACCCGACGCCTGCAGCAAGGCGGCCCCCGGATCCTCCGCCTCCTGGGCGCCGCCTCCATCCTCCTCCCCCTCCTGCTCCTCTGCCTCGCCCTCAGCAACGCCCTCAACCTTCCCCCTGCCGGAAAGACCGCCCCATGACTCCCCACGAGGAACCACGCTCCACCCAGTTCCTGGTCCTCCGGAAAACCCCCTACGACGACCGCACCATCATCATCGGAGGGCTCTCCCCGGAACTGGGGAAACTCACCCTGAAGATGCCGGCCCCCGCCCTCCACCCCACCAGGCCGCGCCCCTTCTTCGACCTCTTCCAAATCCTCCAGGTGGATTTCCTCCCCCACGGAGAATGGGGAAAATGCCGTAAGTTCATTCCCCTGAAGGATTTCACAAATATTTCCCACCGGCGCCCCCACTTCGAGGCCGCCTGCTTCCTGGCACGCCTGACCCTGGATAATCTCCTGCCCCAAATGCCCATGCCCGCCTTCTACCAGGCTCTCGTGACAGGCTTCCAGCGACTCGCCCAGGATCCCCTCCCCCCAGAGGCTACCCTCACCGCCGCAGGACTGACCCTCCTCAACGAATCCGGACTCCTCTCCCCCGTCACCCTGTCGCCCCGGGAGGCCGCCCAGTGCCAGATCCTCCTCCAGATGGCCGCCGGAGACCCGCCCCCCGAACTGCCTCCCGCCCTCTGGACCGACCTCTGGCACTGGACTCAGAACCAACTCCGCCAAACCGACTTCCGACTCCCCCAGGACCGGGAATAAGCCCACCAGAGGGGAAACGGGGGGGGGCACGGGGGTGTCCCCACCTCGTTTTTGACGCTATACCATCCACCCACCCAGAACCCCGTGGGCGGGGTGACAGGATCGATAGACGGGGGTGAAGCGGAGCGGGAACCCCCGGGGGTGGAGGATGCATACGGAGGAGCGATTGGCGGAACATACTCCCCCGCTCGCGGGGGACACAGGGGGCAATCCTCATGAACCCCGCCCCGCGGGGTGACAGGATCGATAGACGGGGGTGAAGCGGAGCGGGAACCCCCGGCGGATTCATCCCGGCCGAGAACCCCCCGGCAGCGGGAACCCCCGGGGGCTAGAATGTATCCAGGCGGGGGATCGGGGGTATCCCCCGGATTTGGCGCGATCACCATCCACCCAGAACCCCGGCAGGGGTGGGAGGATCGATAGACGGGGGTGCGGGAGC
>JAEDNW010000112.1:0-7914 GCA_016302315.1 Lentisphaeria bacterium | reverse complement strand
CCTGTTTAGCCTCAAAACACCCCCCGAAGTGCGAAAGATGGGCTAGACGGGGGTGCGGAAGGACGGCAGGGACGACCAAACCCCCGGTAGCGGGAACCCCCGGTAAGGGCCAAAATAAGAGTCCGAACCCCGTTTACGGGGTGGGAGGCCTGGTTACCCCGTGGGTGGAATTTTTCAACGGCACAAGGGGGCAAATTTTCCCCGGAAGGGCAGGAAAATTGGGGGTGAGGACGATATGTGGGCTACGTATGCGATAGGTTCTTTTAAGGTTCCTCACCCCCCCCCCAGCATCTTGGGAAACGATTTTGCGCCATGGGGAGACAATTCCCCAAGGTGCAAAATATGTTATAACATCCTTGTATTCAATGACTTAGAAGATATCTAATCCGATGTCCACCGCAGGAGCGGAGTGAGTGAGGGCTCCGGAGGAGATGTAGTCCAGTCCCAGATGGGCGAGGGAGGGGAGTCGTTCCAGGGTGATATTTCCGGAGGCTTCGGTTTTGGCGCGTCCGGCGATGAGTTTGATGGACTCGGCCATTTGTTCGTTGGACATATTGTCCAGGAGGATGTATTCCACGCCGGCTTCGGCAGCGGCCCGGACATCGGCCAGGGAGTCGGCCTCCACCTCGATTTCCAGGTTGGGGTATTTTTCCCGGCAGGCGCGGACGGCGTGGGCGATGGACTGGGATCCTCCGGCCCTTCGGGCCAGTTCCCGATGGTTGTCCTTGATCATGATGCGGTCAAAGAGTCCGATTCGGTGGTTTTGTCCGCCCCCCATCAGGACGGCGTATTTTTCCACCAGTCGGAGTCCCGGGGTGGTTTTGCGGGTATCCAGGAGTTTGGTATTGGTGTCGTAGCCCAGGGCATCCACGTATTTCCGGGTCATGGTGGCGATGCCGGAGAGTCTCTGGAGGAGATTGAGGGCGGTGCGTTCGCCGGTGAGGATGGCCCGGGCATTCCCCTCCACGGTGGCGACCCGGTCACCGGGGCTGGCGGTATCCCCATCCTGGAAGTGCTGGGTGAATTCCACATCGGCACTCAATTCCTGGAAGAGGATGTTCAGGATGGGCAGACCCGCCAGGACACAGGGCTTCCGGGGGATGAAATGGGCCACGGTGGTCTGCTGGGGGGGCACCACGGCCAGGGTGGTGGCGTCACCGCTGCCGACATCTTCGGCAATGGCCTTTTGACACAACTCTCGGAGGATGGATTCGTTCAGATAGTAGGGAAGATGGGCGGACATAGCAGAAGGGGGATGAAGATGAATTTCTCTCTCGGGGCAGGGCGGCCGGGCGGCGCCCCTTCTTCGGGGGGGGCTTCTCCTACTCTGGCGGGTGTGCGCCCAGCTGAATGAGAAGAATCAGGGTGACCATGGCCAGCATCTGGGCCAGGATCAGGAACGCGGCCATGGGGGGCGTCCAAAGGAGGGAGAGGGCACCGGTGCCCGCCAGGAGGGAAAGGAGCCAGATGGCGAGGACCGCCTGGAGGCGGGAGAGGCCCAGGGCCACAAAACGGTGGGAGAGGTGCCGGTTGTCCCCCACATAGACCGGCTTATGGAGACGCAGGCGGATCAGCACCACGGTAACGGCATCCAGGAGGGGGACGGCCAGCACCAGGAGGGGGATGGTCAGGGCCAGGAGGCTGGGGGTGTTTTCCGGGTGATAGAAGGTGGTCAGGATGCAGGAGACGGCCAGGAGATAGCCCAGGAAATGACTGCCGCAGTCCCCCATGAAGACCTTGGCCTTGGGGAAGTTGTGGAAGAGGAATCCCAGGGCGACGCCTCCGGAGAGGGCGTTGAAGGCGCCCACGAAGAGCTGTCCCCGCAGGGCGGCGATGGCGAAGAGGAAGGCGAAGGCGATGACGGCCACGCCGCCGGCCAGGCCGTTCATGTTGTCGAAGAAGTTCATGGCATTGACCACAGTGGCAATCCAGAGGGCGGTGAGAAGCCAGGAGAGCCAGAGGGGGACCACGCCCACCAGGATCCGGGGGCCCAAGAGGGCGGTGAGGAGGGCGGCCCCCAGCTGCACCGCCAGCTTTGTCCTGGCGGAGAGGTGGGCCCGGTCATCCCGGTAGCCCATGAGCACCAGGAGGAGGGCGCAGAGGACCACGGTGGCCAGGGAGGGGAGGGCGGTGCGGAGTCCCCCCAGGGGTTCCGTCAGGAAGGCGGGGAGCCAGGGGGCCAGGAGGACGCTTCCGGCCAGAGCCAGGGCCAGCACCGGGAACCAGACCAGGGCCATGGCCACGCCTCCCACCACCGGAGTGGCCTGGGCGTGATTCTTGTGCCCCTCGCTGCAGGGACGGTCCATGAGCCCCCGGCGCAAGGCAGCCTTGCGGCAGAGAGGCATCAGGGTGGCCGTCAGAAGGGCGGCCACGCCCCAGAGGAGGAGTTGGAGAAGAATCCAGGACATCTACGAATTTTGGCGAACCAGGGAGGCCAGTTTGTCGGCCACCTCTTCGGGGGTCATGCCGTCGGTCTGAATCAGGAGGGCATCCTCGGCGGGGCGGAGGGGGGCGATCTTCCGGGTGGAATCAATTTCGTCCCGCCGGGCGATATCCGCCGCCACGGATTCCAGGGTGGCGCCCTGGGGGACTTCCCCCTTCTGGGCGAGGCGTCTCCGGGCGCGCTCCAGGGGGGTGGCGGTGACAAAGAACTTGAACTTTGCCTGGGGGAAGATCACCGTCCCGATGTCCCGTCCTTCCATGATGACGATTCCCAGCTTCCGGCAGTCTCGCTGGACTTGGAGGAGCCATTCCCGGAGGGCGGGGATTTTGGCCACATGGCTGACCACGGCGGCCACCCTGGGGGCATGGAGTTCCGGGAGTTCCACCTCCTTTCCGTCCAGGAAGAGGACGGGGGCGCCTTCCTTCAGCTCGTAGGTGAGGGTGGTGCTTTGGAGCATCTCCACCACCTGGTCCGGCTGGGTTTCGGGCTGGAGATTCCGGGTCAGGGCCTTCCAGGAGAGGGCCCGGTAGAGGTCTCCGGTGCTCAGGTAGTGTCCCCCCAGGCGCTGGGCCAGCAGTTTGGCCACCGTGCTTTTTCCGGAGGCGGCGGGGCCGTCGATGGCGATTTGGAAGGTGGGGCGAGGATCCATGGGGGGAGGTCAGGGGGTTTCGGTGGTGCCGGGGGTCTGCTCCTGGGAAACCGGGGATTCGGTCTGGATGACCTGCTTTTTCTCCTGCTTCTGGACTTTGCCGCCCTTGCGGGAGTATCGGAAGATGCGCCGTCCGTCGAAGAGGGTGATGTAGACCATCATGAGGATCAGGAGGACGGCGAAGGTGTTGTAGACGTATTTGAAGAAAGTGGCGGGGATGCGCCGGCGGATCACGGCCTCCACGGCGGCGAAGAGGATGTGTCCTCCGTCCAGGACGGGGAGGGGGAGAAGGTTCATGAAGGCCAGGGAGAAAGAGATGAGGATGATGAAGGAGAATCCTCCCCGGTATCCCTCGTAGTTCAGCTTATACCACAGGGCCTGGATGATGCCCAGGGGACCGCTCATGTGCCGGATGCCCACCTGGGCGGAGGGGGTCTCCCGGGGCTTGCCCGTGATGACGCTCTTGGCCCGGGAGGTGAGGGGGGCGAAGAGGAGGCTCAGGGTGCGGGTGGTGGTGTTCAGCACTTCCGTGAACTGGGCCCAGGGGGTGACATGCTGGATGGAACGGGGAAGCTCGCTGGCCAGCACGGCGCCCAGCAGGGGGACGCCGGGCCGCTCCGGCAGGAAATAGGGGGTGAGGGTGACCTGGCGTTCCTGGGTACCCCGGCGGTAGGTCACCTCCAGGGGAATGGCGCCGCTCTCCCGGACGAATTTCTGGAATTCCGTAATCTCTCGCACCACCAGGGTGTCCGGCTGGGGGGAGGTGCCGTCGCCCTCCGGGGGGGCAAGGCGCTTCAGGGCGAGGAGCTGGTCACCCTGCCGGAGCCCGGCCTTGGCGGCGGGGGAATCGGGGGAGCATCCCGCCACCAGCACATGGAAGGAGAAGCCCAGGGCTTCCGGGGTGGGCTGGCTCTGGTCATCCAGGGAGAGGGCCAGGGGGGGCAGCGGGACGCCGTTCCGGGTGGCCTCCACCGCCAGGGTGGCGGTGCCTTCCGGGAGCGTCCGCAGCATCCGCTCCAGATCCATGGGGGAGCGCAGATTGGTGCGGTTCAGGGAGAGCAGCTGGTCGCCCCCCTGGAGGCCGGCCTTCTCGGCAGGGGAGCCCGGGCGGACCTCCGCCACATGGACGGGATTCAGGACATCCATGAAGGGGAAGGCCAGTTCCTCCATGTCCGGATTCTTCGCCGGAATGTAGGAGAACGCCAGGGACTCGCCCTGACGGATGACCTTCAACTCCACCCGTCCCCGGTTGCCGTAGACATACTCCTTCCTAAAATCCTCGGTGCCCTCCTTGAAGGGGGAGCCGTTGACCTCAATGATCCGGTCGCCGGGGCGCACCCCCGCCTCCCACTCCGGATTTCTCTCCGGGGTGAAGGTGACCTCCCGGGATTCCTCCGCCCCGGGCTCCTGAATCACCAGGGTGAGTTCCTGGGGCACCGAGTCCCGGTTTCCCAGATGATAGCAGAGGGCCTCCCAGTACAGGGGGGTGGTTTCCTGCACGGGCGCCTGGTTGACGGAGAGGATCTGGCTGTCCCGTGGGAAGGGGGCGCTATGGGGGAGATAGGCGGGCAGGGCGCTCACCACCACGGAGGTGGAGGGGACGGGGCGCCAGAGTCCCGCCGCCCACATGATGGTGGCCAGGAGGAATCCGAAGAAGACATTGAAGAGCGGGCCGGCAAAGGCGGTCCAGGCCCGGGCACCTGGGGAGGCGTGGGGGAGGGGTTTATTGTCGGAGGCGTGGGGGGTGTCGGTGGGATCCAGCTGGGGCAGGGAGACGAATCCCCCGAAGGGGAGCCAGCTGATGACATACTCCACGCCCCGGTAGGTGAAGCCCCAGAGCCTGGGGCCCATGCCCACGGAGAATTTCTCCACGTGGAGGCCCTTCCACAGGGCTACCAGGAGATGACCGAACTCATGGATAAAGACACAGAACCCGAAGAAGAATACGATAAACAGGATCTTCAGGATGACGGAAAGGAAAGCGGGCATAGGAAGTCCAGGGCGGCGTCGTGAGAATGAGGTAATATACCGTTTTCCCCCCGGGCCGCCCTAGGGGGAGGCGGGGGATCAGAGATCGCGGGAGGGGGCGTTCCGCAGCTTTTCCAGGAGTTCGCGGAAGTCCTGCCAGGTGGAGATGTGGACCACCTGGGCCCGGAGTTCCCGGGGGAATCCGTGGCCGCAGACATAGCCGGAGACCACCTTGCGCCCCAGGATCATGGCGCCGCGTTCGCCGTATTCCCTGACCATCTCCGACAACTGGAGTTCCAGTACCTGGAGGCGTTCCTCCCGGGGAATCTCCCGTTTCTCTCCCTGAAGAATTTCCTGGAAAAGCCAGGGATTTCCCAGGCATCCCCGGGCCACCATGACCTTCTGGCAACCGGTTTCCCGGGCCAGCCGCCGGGCGTCCTCCCCGGTGAAAATGCCCCCGTTGGCCACCACAGGCACCGGAAGATTCTCCCGGACGGCCCGGATGATGGGGGTATGGACGGGGCCGGAATAGACATGCCGGGCCAGGCGTCCGTGGATGGTGATCCCCTGGACCCCCAGGGAGACCAGCATCCGGGCCACCTCCAGGGTGGGGGCGGGATCCTCCTCGTCCAGAATCCGCATCTTCACGGTGAGGGTGCCGGGCCATTCCTGGCGGATGACCTGGAGACATTCCCGGGCCAGGGCACTCTCCCGCATCAGGGCGGCCCCGGCCTTCCGCTTCCACACCTTCTGGACGGGACACCCCATGTTGAAGTCCAGCACGTCGAAGTGCCAGGGGCCCTCCCGGAGAATCCTGGTGGCCTTCCGGAGATCCTCGGGGATGCTGCCCAGAAGCTGGACCTGGAGATATTCCTCCTCCTCTCCCCGGCGCAGGATGGATTCGCTGTCCGGGTTGCCGTGGACCAGGGCGCCGGAGTCGATGAGGGCGGTGGTGCCCAGGCGGAGGCCGTAGAGTCGGCAGACCCTGCGGAAGGGCAGATCCGTGTAGCCGGCCATGGGGGCCAGCAGAGGGAGGATGGGAGAGGCGTCGGGAGGGGAGGGCATGGGAAAACGAGAAACGCCGCCCGGGGGGGGATGGGGGCATCCCGGCCCGGACGGCGCATGGTTGCCCAGGGGCTGCGCAGTGAGGCTAGGCCTTCAGGTAGTCGGCCACGGCGGCAGTCACCTTTTCCGGCGTGAAGCCGTACTTGTCCGCCAGCACCTTGTAGGGAGCGGATTCGCCGAAGTGATCCAGACCGATGACCATGCCTTCATCGCCCACATACTTGGACCAGCCCATAGTGCAGGCGGCCTCCACGGCCACACGCCTGCGGCAGGCGGCGGGAAGCACGCTCTCCTTGTATTCGGGGCTCTGGGCGTCGAAGAGATCCCAGGAGGGCATGGAGACCACCCGGAGCTTCATGCCCTGGGCCCGGAGAGCCTGGGCGGCGGCGCAGACGGCGGCCAGCTCGCTGCCGGAGCCGATGAGAATCGCCTGGAAGTCCTCGTCGGAGGACACCACATAGGCGCCCTTGTCCACCGCCATCTTCTCCACCACGTCCTGGGGCAGGTTGGGGAGGGCCTGGCGGGTGAGGGAGAGGATGACGGGATGGTCGGCCCGGAGGGCGTAGGCCCAGGCCAGGGCCACCTCGTGGGATTCGGCGGGGCGCAGGAGGGTGATGCCGGGGAGGCTGCGGAACATGGCCAGCTGTTCGATGGGCTCGTGGGTGGCGCCATCCTCGCCCACGGCGTAGGAGTCGTGGGTGAAGACGTAGACCTGATGGAGCTTCTGGATGGCGGCCAGCCGGATGGCGGGCTTCATGTAGTCGGAGAAGACCATGAAGGTGGCGCTATAGGGCAGGGCGTAGGTGAGGGCCAGGCCGTTGCAGACCAGCCCCATGGCCAGTTCCCGGACGCCGAAGTGGAAGTTGCGTCCGGCCCGGTCCTCGGCGGAGAAGTCACCGGCCTCCTTCATGTAGGTGTTGTTGGAGGGGGCCAGGTCGGCGGAGCCGCCCACCACGGCGGGGACCAGCTTGGAGATGGCCTGGAGCATGGCGCCGGAGGAGGCGCGGGAGGCCACGTCCTTCTGGGGCACGGCGGCCAGCAGCTGCTGTTCCAGATCGGCGGGCATGGCCTTGGTCAGGATGGCATCCAGGAGCGCCTTGCCCTCGGGGCAGCCCTCCTGCCACGCCTGGAAGGCCTGGTCCCACTGAGCGGCCTCCGCCTGCTTCTCGGCCACCCGGGCCTGGCAGAATTCCCGGACTTCCTGGGGCACGTAGAAGGACTCCTCGGGGGGGAATCCCAGGGCGGCCTTGGTGGCCTTCAGCTCTTCCTCGCCCAGGGGGGCGCCATGGCTCTTGGAGGTGCCGGCCAGATTGGGGGCGCCGTAGCCGATGGTGGTGGTGCCGATGATGATGGTGGGCTTGTCCTTGCAGGCCTTGGCCAGGGTGAGGGCGGCGTCGATCTGGCGGGGGCACTGACCGTTGATCTTCAGCACGTTCCAGCCGTAGGCGGCGAAGCGGGCGCCCACATCCTCGGTCATGGCCAGGGAGGTGCTGCCTTCGATGGTGATCTTGTTGTCGTCGTAGAAGAGGATCAGGTTGTTCAGCTTCAGGTGGCCCGCCAGGGAGCAGGCCTCGTGGCTGGTGCCTTCCATGATGCAGCCGTCACCGGAGACCACGTAGACCCGCTGGTCCTTGAAGAGCTCCTGGGGGGCGCCGATGCGGGCGGCCAGCTGCTTCAGGCCAATGGCCATGCCCACGGCACTGGCCAGCCCGGAGGCCAGGGGGCCGGTGGTGACCTCGACCCCCTCCGTGTGCCCGTGCTCGGGATGGCCGGGGGTCTTGCTGCCCAG
>JAEDNW010000008.1:0-31560 GCA_016302315.1 Lentisphaeria bacterium | reverse complement strand
TAGATGCGGGTGCCTTTTCCCTTGCTGAAGGCGCGCTTACTTTTTCAAGCTACCTTCCGGAACTTTTGTTCCCAGGACTGGCAAGGAGCAAAAGTAATGCGTGAATCCCGGTTGTCCCGGTCATTTTCTCCTCTCTCTGCCCTGGCCGTTTCTTTCTTTTCTGCGTCGCATAATGCACGCTATGGGAAACTTTCGGAGGGGCAAAAGGATGGGGGAGGAAGACACCGGAGTCCGGTGAGCCGGACAGCCTTGTGCCTGGGCGGCGGGGCATTGTCTCCGGCGGCTGTGTCGGCACGGTCACTTTGTAGCGGGATTTCCGGGGGGATCCCGGGGGAGATGGGCCGTATGGCGACTGGGTGGCGGGAGGGAGAGATTTCCCGGGGGATAAGGTGACGAAGTGCTGGGCGGTGGGTATATTGAGACGTTTTCCTGTTCCTGGTGGGAAAACGCCCCGATTTTCCGTTTTTTGCCGGTGGAATTGGGGTGTGGATTTTTCCTTGTCTGATTTTTCTTTTTTCCCAGGGATTCCTTTTCCTTGTCATCTCCTGGCGTTCAGGGGGGAAGGAAAGGGGCACTCCAAACCTCCATTGTCCTTTTTCTCATGAAGAAGTTGCGTGTTGGCATCATTGGCTGTGGACGTATTTCCCGTTTTCACGGAATGCCTGCCTCGGCCCAGCCCAATGTGGATCTTTGTGCCGTCTGCGATTTGATTCCCGCCCGTGCCGAGGCCATGGCCAAGCTTTTTGCCGGGGACCGGAAGCCCTCCGCGGTGAAGTGCTACACGGATTATGTGGAGATGATCCGGAAGTCCAAGCTGGATGTGGTGCACATCTGCCTGCCTCACTATCTCCATGCCCCCGTGGCCATTGAGGCCATGAAGCTGGGCTGCGATGTCCTGACGGAGAAGCCCATGGCCATCACCATGAAGCAGGCCGAGGAGATGGTGAAGACCGCCAAGAAGACCAAGCGCCGTCTGGGGGTCATCTTCCAGAACCGCTACAATGCGGGCACCCAGCTGATCCGGCAGTGTCTGGATTCCGGGCGCCTGGGCAAGGTGCTGGGGGCCAAATGCAGCGTGACCTGGTATCGGGACAACAACTACTACACCGAGACCGACTGGAAGGGAACCTGGGACAAGGAAGGCGGCGGCGCCATCATCGACCAGGCCATCCATACCCTGGATCTCATGTGCTGGTTCTGCGGCTATGACATCGACACCATCGACTGCACCATGGCCAACCGGACCCACCAGGGCGTCATCGAGGTGGAGGACTGCGCCGACGGCCTGATCACCTTCAAGAGCGGCATTCGCGCCTCCTTCTGGGCCATGAACTACTACACCCACGACGCCGATGTGGAGATCGAGCTTTGCTGCGAGAACGGGAAGGCGGTGATGAAGGCGGAAAGCGCGGTGATCACCCTGCGGGACGGGCGGACCTTCTCCGCCGCTCCCGATCCCTCCCAGACCTTCAACTTCGGCGGCGGCCCCTCCTACTGGGGCGCCAGCCACTACAAGGAAATCGCGGACTTCTACCGGTGCCTGGCGGAAGGCAAGGAGCCTCCCATCTCCGGCGAGGAAGTCCTGGCCACCGCCCACAAGATGGCCATGGCCGTCTACGAATCGGGACGTAACCACAAGGTGGTTCGCTACTAACCCCGACGGCCCCGGCTTTCCCGGGATCACCCTCCCCCGTGGCCTCCCCCTCCCCCACCCCCGGCGCACCTCTCCTTTCCGACCTGAAACTCCTTCTGGGCCGGAGAGACGGGGTGCGCCTGGCGCTTTTTGGGGGCTTCCTCCTGGTGGGCGCCCTGTGGGAGGTTCTGGCCCTGGCCTCCATTCCTCTCTTCCTCTCCCTGCTGCTTCCTGCCGAAACGCCCTCGGCCCTGCAGGACCTCTTTCGGCGTTTCCTGGAAAGCCTGGGGGGAAGTTCCCAGGAAGGCATGGCCCTCCTGGGAAAAGGCGCCGGCTTCCTCCTGGCCGCCAATCTCCTCCGCACCCTCTGGGCCATCTGGGGCATGGCCCTCCAGTATCGCTTCCAGGCCAACCGCCGACGGGAACTCACCCGACGCCTCCTGGCCGGATATCTTCTGGCTCCCGCGGAATTCTTCCGGGAACGGACCTCCCCTGAACTGATGAACCAGGTGGCCGTGGAATGCGACAACGTGGTCCAGGGAACCATTTCCCCCCTGATGGAATTCCTCCGGGGCGGTGCCAACACCCTCTGCGTGGTTCTTCTTCTCCTCCTCTGGGCCCCCGGGATGACTCTGGCCGCCCTCCTTCTGCTGGGCGGTGCCTGCGCCCTTCTCATGGGGCTCCGCAATCACCGCCTCCGGCGTTTCGCCCGGCAGGAGCAGGAGGGGCGTCAGGCCACCCTGGAGCGCTGCGCCCAGGCGCTTTCGGGAAGAGTGGAGGCCAAGGTCTACGGACGGCGTCTCCATTTTCTCCAGCGGGTCTGCCAGGCGGTGGAGGGACTGGCCCGGGCCCAGGGAGGCAGCATGCTGCAGATTCGCTCCACCTGGCCCGTCCTGGAGCTGCTCTCCCTGGCGGCGCTGCTGGTGGTCTCTCTGGGCGCCCTGGTTTTGCGCGGCGGTGCGCTGTCCCAGGTAGCCCCCCAGGTGGCCTTGCTGGCCATGGCATTGGTGCGGCTGCGCAGCAATGCCATCTATCTCATGCAGAGCACGTTGGAATTCCGGCGCTTCCGCCCTGCCCTGGGCAGGGTCTGCCGGGATCTCCGGGCCCAGGGAGCCGCAGCCCAGAAGGCAGAGAGCCGGCTGACGGCGGAAGAGGAGGCCTCCCCCCTTCCCTTCCAGGAGGCCCTGGTCTGGCATCAGGTTTCCTTCACCTATCCCGGCGCTTCGGAAAGGGCCTTGTCCCTGGAAAGCCTCCGTCTGGCCCCCGGGGATTCCCTGGTGGTGGTGGGCCCCACAGGCTGTGGCAAATCCACCTTCCTCCAGTTGCTTCTGGGGCTGCGCTTCCCCCAGGAGGGAACGATCACAGTGGACGGCCTTCTCCTGACCCCGGACAACGCCCCCGCCTGGTGGCGCAATGTGGCCTACCTCCCCCAGAAGCCCTTCCTGATGGAGGGCACTCTGGCGGAGAACATCACCCTGGGACTTTCTCCTTCGGAACGGGAGGAGGAGGCCCTGGAAAGGGCGGTGGCCATGGCCCAGCTGCAGGATCTGGTGCGCCGTCTGCCCCAGGGCGTGGATACGCCCCTGGATCCCGAAGGACAGGCCCTTTCCGGAGGAGAAGCCCAGCGCATCGCCCTGGCCCGGGCCCTCTACCGCCGGCCCAGAGTCCTGGTGCTGGACGAGGCCACCAATGCCCTGGATCCCCGCACGGAACACGCCTTCCATCTGGCCCTGGAGGAACTCCGGGGCAAAACTACCCTCATCACCGTCACCCACGGCCTCCATGCCCTCCGGGAGCAGGACCAGATCCTCTTCCTGGAAAAAGGACAGGCGGCCGCCCAGGGAACGCTCCATTCCCTGAAACTCCATTCCCCCGCCTTCCAGAAATTCCTCACGGGTACCCAAGATGCGTAAAGAGACTCCTTCCCCCTCCCCACGTCTTGTCGTGACGCTCCTTCCTCTCTGCCTGGCTCTGATGGCTTCGGCTTTCCTGGTCTTCTCCTGCCGGCAGGACAAGCAGGACGCGCTGGAACCCAGGGAGGCCGTCCTGCAGCAGGATCTCAGCCAGCCCCAGATTACCCGCATCGTGGTCTCCATGGTCCAGGTGGAGGAGGAGTGGTTCCGCCGGGCCGAGGCCTGGGCCTGGGAAACGAAAAAGCAACTGGAGGTGAAGAATGTCTACCTCAGCGTGGAGCTGGAAATCTCCAAGAGCGCCAAGGAGCAGAATATGCTTCTTCAGGGGGTGACCCAGCAGAGGGACGTGAATGCCGTGGTGGTGCTGGCCACGGGCAACCAGGCCCGCCTTCAGGAATTGTGCACCGAGCTTTCTCGCCAGGGGGTGTTGGTGACTGCCGTGGGAAGCAACATTGTCTATCCCCACAATCCGGACATCGTGGTATCGGGAGACAATGCCGTCATCGGCCTGGAAAGCGCCAAATCCATTGTGAATGCCCTGGGAGGAGAAGCCACCGCCTCCGGACGGATCCTGGCGCTTACCGATCCCGAGGATTCCGCCCTCCGGATCCGCCTGATGAATTTCCAGGACAATCTCCGGCTCTATCCCGGCCTGAAGCTGGATGTGGTCAATTACCGGACCGAGGCCTCCAACCCCAAGGAGGCCATGCGGCGCATCCTGGAACGGGAGAATGTCCAGTATGACGCCGTCTGGACGGGATGGGACGGCATCCTCGTGCCGGTGCTCCAGGCCTGCCGGGAAAGCGGCGTGAAGGGCATCAGGCATTTCTCCGGGGCGGGCGGCTTCCCCCTGGTGGCGAAATGGATTACGGAACAGCAGGACGGCGAGAGCTTCTCGGATTTCACCTATCCTCCCCGGATCCTTCAGGTGGCCATCCTGGCCACCGAGCGCAAGCTGCGGCAGCGCCAGAATGGAGAGACCTCGCCCACCACCAAGGAGCCCCCCGAAATCATCCTCCTCCCCACGGAGATCCTCACCCCAGACAATGCCGTCAACTTCCTCAGCGAGAAGTCCGAGACATTCTAAGACCGCCATGCAGGAAGAAGCAGATACCCAGGCCCAAGCCCAGTTCCTCCGCCTTCGTCAAGTGGTCCGCCGTCTTCGCCAGCCCGGGGGGTGCCCCTGGGACCGGGCCCAGACCCACGACTCCATCAAGAAGAATCTGGTGGAGGAGACCGGAGAATTTCTGGATGCCCTGGAAGAGGGAAACCGGGAAGGCATGGTGGAGGAGCTGGGGGATGTGCTTCTCCAGGTCCTCTTCCACAGCCAGATGGGAGAGGAGGAAAGGGCCTTTTCCCTGGAGGAGATTTGCCGTCATGAGGCGGACAAGCTGATCCGGCGCCATACCCATGTCTTCGGGGAAAGCCAGGCCAGCAACGACAAGGAGGCGCTCCAGAACTGGGAAACCGCCAAGCGCACGGAAGGCGGGGAACAGGCCCGGCGCACCTCTGCCCTGGATGGCGTCCCCCGGGCCATCCCCGGACTCTCCCGGGCCCAGAAAACCCTGGTGAAGGCCTGCCGTGCGGGCTTTGACTGGCCCCTTCCCCAGCAGGCCCTTTCCAAAGTGGAGGAGGAACTGGAGGAAGTCCGGGAGGCTTTGGAGGCCCAGGACGCCCCCGCCATTCAGGAGGAGCTGGGGGACTTGCTTTTTGCCGTGGTCAATCTCTGCCGTCTCCAGGGAGTGGAGGCGGAGGAAGCCGTCCATGGCGCCATCCGGAAGTTCTTCCGCCGTTTCCAGGAGATGGAGCACCAGTGTGCCGCCCAGGAGCGTCCCCTGGCAGAAAACTCCCCCGAGGAGTGGATGGCCCTCTGGAAAGCCGCCAAGGAAAAGGGCCTCTAGCGTTGGCGTTCCTTCTCTTCTCCCCCACCCTACCTTTTTGTCCGTCTTTCGTCTGGATATTCTGACCCATGTCTTCCCTGACTCTCGCCTACCGCCCCCTTTTCCCGGATGATCTGTGGCGCCGGCGCTCCCTGCTGGAACTCTATCCCTTCGACGGCGGCGGCGGATTCATCCACCGGGCCCTCCTGGGCACCATCGACGACCGGGAAATCCGGCGGAAATTCCTGGCGGGAGAGCTGGAGCATCTTCTCCAGTTTCCTCACATGGACTTCACCCGCTACGAGCATTGGCGCCACATCGAACTGGGATGCTGGCTGAACCGCTGCTATCTGGTGGCCTGCCTGGCCCATGCCGCCTGGCTGGAGGAGGACCGCTCCCTGGCCCGGATCCTGAAGGAGACCATGCTCCATTTCCTCCGCACCTGCCCGCCCCCGGGCAACGGAGACCCCGAGGCCCTGAAGAAGGACTGGGAGCTGACCCAATGGCGCATGGTCCACGACTACAACGAGAAGACCTATGAGGAATACAGCCGGGACGAGACGGTCCTGAATTATCGCTGGTATGACTTCCAGCCCGCCAGCCGTCTTCTCCATTTCCTCCATGCCTTCTACTTCCTGAAGGATCTGGCGGACTTCACCCCGGAGGAACGCCAGGAATTGACGGAGGGGCTTTTCCTCCACGGGCAGGTGCTCTACCGCCAGGAAAGCTTCCTGCCGGACACCCAGGGCAACCATCAGGCCGTCCGCCAGATCGGGCTTCTCCATGCCGCCGCCGCCTTCTCCCAGATGCCGGAGAGCCAGGCCTGGCGGGATCTCGCCTTCCGACGCATCGCCTGGCATGCCCTCAATGACTTCTTCCCCAATGGCGTCCTCTTCGAGAACTCCCCCTCCTATCATGCCTTTGAAACCTGGCACGGACGGGACGCCCTGGCGCTGGCCCGGCACTTCGGCCACTCTCTGGATCCCCAGGCAGAGGAACGCTTCCGCCAGGCAGCCCAGGTGCTGGCCGCCTACCGCAGACCCGACGGCAAGACTCTGGTCATCAACGACGCCTACCCCCTCCTTCCCGACGGCCTGCTGGAATCCATGGGCATCGATCCCCGGCAGCAGCCCCAGACTACCCTCCTCCAGCCCGGAGGACTGGCCGTCTGGCGGGGCAGACGACTCTATGCCGCCCTGGATGTCTCCTCCTTCACCGGAAAGTTCTCCCACTACCACGGCGGCAAAAACGCCCTGACCCTCTTCCTGGACAATACCCCCATCCTGGATGACCCGGGATGCTGCAACTACGACGACCCCAGGTTCCGCGCCTGCAAGCAGGCCGACGTCCACAGTTCCCTGCTGGTGGAGGGAACCCCGGATGCCCACTCCTTCAGTGTCTACGGATGGGACTCCCATCCCGAATTCCAGCTGACTCCCTGGCAGGACCGCCGCTTCCAGGCAACCCTTACCTCCTCCACCCCGGAATGGCAGGGCATCACCTGGACCCGCGCCCTGACAGGCGGTGATGAGGAAGTGCTGCTGGAGGATGAAGTCCAGGGGCTGCAGGGACGCCGCTGCGAATTCCGCTTCACCGCCGCCCCTGGCGTGGAGATCCTCCCGGAGGCCAGCGGAGTCCGGCTGGTGTGCGGAAGCCTCCGGCTGACCGTGGACTTCCAGGGAGAAACCGCTCCCCAGATCCAGATCCGGGAGGGCGAGAATTTCCAGACGGATCCCGCCCTTCCCGTCCAGCAGCTGTGCCTGGCCTTCCCCCCCGCCCAACGTCTGGCCTTCTCCCTCCGTTTCCGCCTCTCCTAGACGTTCCCGATCCCCGTCATGGCTGGACGCATCCTCCTTATTCCCGACGGCCCTGCCTCCCTCCTCTACGCCACGGAGCTGGTGGAGAGACTGCGGCAGAAGCGGTATTCCGTCCAGGTGGCCCCCACCGCCTACGACGGCCCTTCCGCCACCGCCTTTGTCAGCGAATTGTCCTGGGCCACCCTTTCGGGGCATCCCTGCCGGGCCATTGAAGCCCTGGATGAGGCCGCCTTCCGGGAGCAGGACCTGATTCTCCTTGGGCCGGTCAGTCCCCGGGTCTTCTCCATCTTCTGCCAGGGCAAGGCCCTGGCCTACCTTCAGGCCGCCGGCCGTCCGGTCCTGGGGCTTCTTCCCCAGCTCACCCAGGGGGAAGCCCCTCCGGCTTTGCCGGAAAACCCCTCCTTTTCCCAGACGATGCCGCCGGGCAGCTGTCTTCTGGCAGGGGGCGTTCCCCACAGCCTGGGGGCCCTGGGCACCCTCTTCCTGCCGCCCTTGGAGGAAGTGCTTTCCCAGGTGGACCGCCTCCTCTCTCCCCAGGACTATGCGGGGAAACGGGTCCTGATCACGGCGGGTCCCACGGCGGAGGATCTGGATCCCGTCCGCTTCCTGACCAACCGCTCCACCGGCAAGATGGGCTTCGCCCTGGCCCGGGATGCCGCGCTGCGAGGCGCCCAGGTGCTTCTGGTCCATGGCCCTGTCTCCCTGCTGGTTCCCCGTCTGCCCAATCTCACGGCCATCGCCGTCCGCTCCGCCTCCCAGATGCATCAGGCGGTGATGGACCACTGGCAGGAACAGGACCTGGCCATTCTGGCCGCCGCCGTGGCGGATTTCCAGCCCCTCCACTGCGCGGAAACCAAGATCAAGAAAGGAGAGTCCCAGGAACTGTCCCTTCCCCTGAAACGCACCCCCGACATCCTGGCCACCCTGGGTGCCCTACCCCGCCGTCCCTTCCTGGTGGGCTTTGCCGCAGAATCCGACGACGTGGAGGCCAATGCCCAGCTGAAACTCCGGAAGAAGCACTGCGACCTCATCTGCGCCAATGATGTGCGCAAGCCAGGCTGCGGCTTCGCCACCGACACCAATCAGGTGACCATCCTGGCCCCCGACGCTCCCCCTCTCGCCCTCCCCCTCACCTCCAAGGAGGATACGGCCCACGCCATCCTCTCCGAAATCCTCCGGCGCCTTCCCAAAGCCTGAGCCCGCCCCTTCCGGGAACCGCACATTCCTTCGTTCTCCCCTCTCCCCCGCCCGACCCACCGCCATGAACGAATCCCCCTACAACGATCCCCGCTACAGGAATGGCCAGTCCTTCTTGAACAACAGCGAAGTGAGCCCCACCGTCACCAAGATGGACTGGTTCCTCTTTGTGATTCTCACCAGCATTCCGGTCGTCAATCTCCTGGCCCTGATCTACTACGCCTGCGACAAGGAGAAGCCCAGCCGGGCCAATCTCGCCCTCCTCCAATTGATTCTCATCGCCGTGGCCGTGGGACTCTTCCTCCTCTTTGCTCTCGCCTTTGGCGGATGCCTGGCGCTCCTCACCTACGGCAACACTATCTAATTTACTTACCCCAAACTACTTACATCACCATTCCTCCTCCCCATGAACACCATTTCCCAGGACATCCTCTATCTCGGCGTCAACGATCACCAGGTCGATCTCTTTGAAGGACAGTACCCCGTCCCCCATGGCATGAGCTACAATTCCTATGCCATCCTGGACCAGAAGACCGCCATCCTGGATACCGTGGACCGGAATTTCACCCATCAGTGGCTGGACAACATCCACCGGGTCTTCGGCGACAAGGCGCCGGACTACCTGGTGGTGCAGCACATGGAGCCGGATCACGCCGCCAATATTGCCGTCTTCCTGGATCTCTACAAGACCACCACCGTGGTCTCCTCCGCCAAGGCCTTCACCATGATGCAGAACTTCTTCGGCACCGACTACGCCGACCGCCGACTGGTGGTCCAGGAGGGAAGCACCCTGGAGCTGGGACGCCATACCCTGACCTTCGTGGCCGCCCCCATGGTCCACTGGCCCGAGGTGATGGTGACCTATGACGCCTGCGACAAGGTCCTCTTCTCCGCCGACGGCTTCGGAAAATTCGGCGCCCTGGATGTGGAGGAGCCCTGGGAAGACGAGGCCCGCCGCTACTACATCGGCATTGTGGGCAAATACGGCGCCCAGGTCCAGGCGCTGCTGAAGAAGGCGGCCGGGCTGGACATCCAGACCATCTGCCCCCTCCACGGCCCCGTCCTGAAGGAAAATCTGGGACACTATCTCTCCCTCTACGACACCTGGTCCTCCTACAAGGTGGAGACCGAGGGCGTGGTCATCGCCTACACTTCCGTCTACGGCCACACCCGCACCGCCGTGGAATCCCTGGCGGAAAAGCTGAAGGCCAAGGGTGCCCCCAAGGTGATTCTCCATGATCTGGCCCGCTGTGACATGTCCAAGGCGGTGGAAGATGCCTTCCGCTACAGCAAGCTGGTGCTGGCCACCACCACCTACAATGCGGAGATCTTCCCCTTCATGCGCACCTTCATCTCCCACCTCACGGAACGGAATTTCCAGAACCGCACTGTGGGCCTCATCGAAAATGGCTCCTGGGCTCCCCTGGCCGCCAAGGTCATGAGCGGAATGCTGAGCCATGCCAAGAATCTCCGCTTCACCACCAATACGGTCCACATCCACTCCGCCCTCTCCGCCGACAGCAAGCAGGAACTGGAAAACCTGGCCGAGGAACTCTGCCAGGACTACAAGAATCTCCAGGAATCCACCGCCGACAAAAACGACCTCTCCGCGCTCTTCAATATCGGCTACGGACTCTATGTGGTCACCTCCCGGGATGGACAGCGGGACAATGGCCTCATCGTCAACACCGTCACCCAGGTCACCAACACCCCCAACCGGGTGGCCGTCACCATCAACAAGCAGAACTACTCCCATCATGTCATCCGGCAGACCGGGGTCATGAACCTCAACTGCCTCTCCATCGACGCCCCCTTTGAGATCTTCCAGCGCTTCGGATTCCAGAGCGGACGCACCGCGGATAAGTTCCAGGGCATGGAAATCCACCGGGCCGACAACGGACTGGTCTTCCTCTCCCAGTATGTGAACTCCTTCCTCTCCCTGAAGGTGGAACAGTATGTGGATCTGGGCACCCACGGCATGTTCATCTGCTCCATCGAAGAGGCGCGCGTCCTCTCCAAGGTGGAGACCATGACCTACACCTACTACCAGAAGAACGTGAAGCCCAAACCCCAGACCGAAGGCAAGAAAGGCTGGGTCTGCAAGATCTGCGGATACATCTACGAGGGAGATCCCCTCCCCGAAGACTTCGTCTGCCCCCTCTGTAAACACGGGGCCGCAGATTTTGAACCCATCGCCTGACCCCGCCCCGCAAACAGGGGGCGCGGGCGGCGCTATCCCCATCCCCCCAGAACCCCCGTCAGCGCCCCCCCCGGGGGTGGCAAGATTATCCCGGGAACCGGGGGCACGGGGGTATCCCCCGTCTTGACGGAATCCCCTCTGGGGGTAGGGGGCATCCTCATGAACCCCGTTTACGGGGTGGGAGGATCGCTAGACGGGGGTGCGGGAGCCACAACGTGGCGACCCCCCCCCGGTAGGTCCCAAAATAGGATCCGAACCCCGTTTACGGGGTGGGAGGTCCGTCTACCCCGTGGGTGAAGGCCGGGAATACCCGGCCGGGAACCCCCGGCCGCGCCCCCCCCGGGGGACAGGAAAATATTGGCCTCCCCTGCCCCGGCGTTTGTGGTGGGGCAGGGTTACCCTTTCGTGGTATCCAGGGAGGGTCGGAAATCGTATTGGAAGGGGAGTCGGGTGTTTTTGGGGTCAAAGGGCAGTCCTTTTTCCTCTGCCTCTCTCTGGCGGATCAGTAGGTAGATTTCGGAGAAGGTGGTTTCTCCTTCCCGGATATCGGGGAGTTCCCGGACTTCTTTTTCCTGGATGATTTCCTCGGCCCGTCTCCAGTCTCCCTTGCCGGCCACGGCGTAGGCATAGAGGAAGCGCACCATGGGATAGGCCTTCACGGGCTCCGGCAGGAGGGTCTCGTAGAGGGTGAGGATGGAATCCCAGGCGGTCATTTCCCGGAGGATGCGAAACGTCTCCTTCACCAGGGAGATATTGGCGGGCTGGAGGCGCACCGCCGCCTCGGTGGAGGTGACGCATTCCTCCCGTCGGTTCAGGAGCCGCAGGCTGCAGGCCAGGCCATAGTGTCCCAGAGTGCTTTCCCGGCAGGCGAGAGAGCGCTGGAACTTTTCCTCCGCCAGGGCAAAGTCCCCCTGATGGATGGCCTGGATTCCCCGATGGGCCAGCAGGAACCAGTTTTTGCCTCCTGCCGGGGTTTTCTCCTCCTTCTCCAGCATCCGGCAGAATTCCGGCTGGACCATGTAGCTGGGTGCGAGCCGGTCTTCCTCCGGGCAGGGGAAGCCTTTTCCCTCCAGCAGAGTGCGCCAGGGGGCCTGGTCCTCCCCCGGCTCCCCGAAGTCCAGCTGGGGTTCCAGGAGGGATTCTCCGGCGGTCTGTCGGCGGAGATTTTCCAGGGCACCCCATCCGGGGCCGGCAAAGAGGCGTTTCCCCTTGCGGAGGGCGAAGGAGAGGCGGGTGCGCTCCAGCAGGTTTTCCAGCTTTTCCTGGGGCAGTGCCTGATCCAGCGTTTCCCGGGCTTCCCGCCGGGCCTCTCCCCAGTCCCCGAAAATCCGTTCCGGGGAGACTGTGAGGCCGCCATAGGCTTCCAGCCACTCCCAGACCCCGTGGGGAGGCATGGGCATGCATTCCGCCTGGGTCTTGCAGACTCCCGCCTGAATTTCCGCGTAACTCCGCTGATCCGTCCCCAGGAGATGCTGCTGCCAATGGCGTCCTCCATTGGACATGCCCCAGGCGAAGAGCTTCCGTCCCTGGAGGCGGCGGGTGGAGGCCAGCACCACGGCTTTTCCGTCTTCATAGGCCACCAGTTCGTAGGGGCGTTCCCGGGGATCCAGGTTGAAGAAGTTATCCTTGGCGGTGGGGTGATTCATGGGGATGGTGGCGTCGAATCCCTCCCGGCTGACGGGGAGGGGATTTTTGCTCAGGGAGTCCCGTCCGTCTGCCAGGGCGAAGTTCACATAGGTGGTATCCGCCGGCACCACAATGCGCTGCCGGGGCTGTTCCCGGACGGCGATGTTGGCCCAGTAGTAGAAGAAGGTCTCCTGGTCCCGGGGATTCACCACCCGGACCCGGTGGAAGAGGAACCGGGAGTCCTCGGGGAGGAAGAAGTCCCGCTGATAGGTGATGCCCCGGATGCGGTGATATTCGTAGAAGCGGAGGACGGGGGTGCCGTCCTGGTCCTGGAGCGCATCGGTGAAGAGGGGCTGGAGGGTGGAGGCGTCGTGGCCCCGGACGCCGAAATTGTATTCCCCGCCGCCTGCCGCCCAGGCGTCGCAGATTCCCAGACAGCTGGGGCGCATATAGGGATTCTCGTAGAAGAGGTCCTGCTGGCGGTCCTTGTCGTAGAGCTTCCAGAGGCGTCCCCCGCAGGTGGGCAGAAACACCGCCTTCAGGTGGGCATTCTCCAGGGTCACCGAGGGGAAATCGGAGGGGGTGTCGCTCCAACGGTAGACATCCACCATGGTGTAGGGCAGCACATCCCGCACCATGCCCTTTCCCACCCAGAGACCGTCCTCCGGGGGCACCTGGGAGATCACCTGATAGGGGGGAAAGAGACGCAGGGGCGGCAGAGGGGAACGGGGCAGATCCCCATTCCCCACCAAAGGATACACCCCTGTCTCCAAGAAGGTCTCGCCCTGCTCTATCCGCATCGGTGTGTCCTTTCTTTGCTATAAGTTGTTTATACCAAACAACTTATGATATAATTAGTTATTCAGGCTGTGAATGGGGGCGGGAATCCGGCCGCCAAAGCGGATGAAGCGGGCGGAGGCGCCGGGATTCCGGACGGGCATCACGGGACCGCCGCCGAAGAGGCCGCCAAACTCCACCCGGTCGCCGGCCTTCTTGCCCGGCGCGGGAATCACCCGGACGGCCGTGGTCTTCTTGTTGATGAGGCCGATGGCCATTTCGTCGGCGATGATGGCGGAGAGGGTTTCCGCGGGGGTGTCTCCCGGGACGGCGATCATGTCCAGACCCACAGAGCAGACGCAGGTCATGGCTTCCAGCTTTTCCAGGGAGAGGCTTCCCTGGGCGGCGGCCTCCGCCAGGGCGGCGTCCTCCAGCACGGGGATGAAGGCGCCGGAGAGTCCTCCCACGGACTGGGAGGCGAAGGCTCCGCCTTTCTTGACGGCGTCATTCAGGAGGGCGATGCAGGCGGTGGAGCCGGGGGCGCCGATGGCATCCAGGCCCAGGATCTGGAGGATTTCCCCGATGGAGTCCCCCACCTTGGGGGTGGGGGCCAGGGAGAGATCCACGATACCGAAGGGGATTCCCAGGCTTTCGGCCACTTCCCGGCCGATGAGTTCTCCGCACCGGGTCACCCGGCAGCTGGTTTCCTTGATTTCCTCGGCCAGGTCATCCAGCCCCAGGTTTTCCGCGCCGTCCCGCTGGATCCGGCGCTGGAGGGCGCTGCAGACCACACCGGGGCCGGAGACGCCCACGTTGATGACGGCCTCGGGTTCTCCGTGGCCATGGTAGGCTCCGGCCATGAAGGGGACATCCTCGGGCTGGTTGGCGAAGACCACCAGCTTGGCGCAGGCGAAGCCATCCCGGTCCCTGGTGGCCTCGGCGGCCTCCCGGAGGATTTCGCCCACACGGCCCACCACCTTCATGTTGATGCCGGCGCGGCTGTTGGCCACATTGAGGGACGCGCAGACCCGCTGGGTCTCCACCAGCATTTCCGGGAGGGACTCGATGAGTTCCCAGTCGGCGGCGCTGGCGCCCTTCTGGACCTGGGCGGAGTATCCGCCCACGATGTCGATTCCCGTGGAGGCGGCAGCGGTGTCCAGGGCCTTGGCCAGCTTCACCATGCCCTTGCGGTCATGGCCGGCGGCCACATCGGCGGCGGGAGAGACCGCCAGACGCTTGTTCACCACGCTGATGCCGTATTTGCCCCCCACCTTGTCGCAGGTCTCCACCAGATTTCCGGCGAAGCGCTCCACCTTGGCCAGGACCTTGCGGCACATCACTTCGGCATCGGTGTCCCGGCAGTCCATGAGATTCAGGCCCAGGGTGACCGTGCGCACATCCAGATTCTCCTTCTGGATCATTTCCACGGTATTGATGATTTGCTCGGTACGTAGCATAGGTGTAGGGGGTAGGAAGGGGAAGAAGAAGAGAGAAAGAGAGGGCGTCTGAGTGGGGGGGGGGATTACCAGCCCAGGTTCCGGGGCCAGAATTCATCCAGCATCTGGTGGATGCGGGGCACCACCACGGTGGGGGTGAAGCCCGCCAGAGGAGGCATGGGCTCCCCGTTGCGGACCAGCATGGAGCGCATGCCGTTGTTGCAGGCGAAGGCCAGGTCGGTGCCCACCCGGTCCCCCACCATCACCATCTCCCCGGGATCCACCTGGAAACGCTCCTGGAGAACCTGGCAAAGCCAGCGATGGGGCTTGCCCGCTATGGCCTGCACCACCACGCCGGGACGGGCCGCCCGGAAAAACTCCAGCAGCATCCCCACATCGGGCAGGCCCGGCGGGCAGACGCAGTCCGGATGGGTGGCATACAGGGGGACGCCCCGGAGGACCAGGCGGGTGGCGGCGTGGAGCTTTGCATAGTCCAGCTCCTTGTCGAAGGCCACCAGCAGCGCCTGGGGATCCTCCTCGGTGTGGGGGAAGCCCTCGGAGGCCATCCAGCCCCGGAAACGCTCCGTCCCCAGGATGAAGAGCCGGCGTCCCAGAATGCCGTGGGCCTTCAGCATCAGGAGGGCGCCGTCGCCGCTGGTCACCACATTCCGTGGCTCCACAGGAAATCCGATGCGGCGGAGCTTCTCGCAGTAGTCGCTGGGGGGAATGGAGCTGTTGTTGGTGACAAAACAGTACTCCATGTCGCTTTCCTTCAGGCGCTGGATCAGCTCCTGGGCCCCGGGATAGGGAACGCCGTCCAGGTAGAGGGTTCCGTCCAGGTCGAAGAGAATCAGCTTGGCCCTTCCGTAGGTGGTCATGGGAGGCTTATCTACGGAGGGAGGGCTACTCGGGGATGACGGGAGAGACCTTCCAGATCTGCTCCGCGTATTCCCGGATGGTGCGGTCGCTGGAGAACTTGCCGCTGCGGGCAATGTTCAGGAGGGCCTTCCGGGCCCAGGCCTCGGGATCCCGGTAGAGCTGGTTCACCCGCTCCTGGGCGGCGATGTAGCTCTTCAGGTCACCCAGCAGCATGTAGTGGTCGCCGAAATCCAGGAGGGACTGCACGATGGGCTGGAAGAGGGAGGGTTCCTGGGGGCAGAAATGATTGTCCCGGATGGCCTCCACGGCGGCGCGGATTTCCGGATCGGTGTGATAGATGTCCCAGGGGGAGTAGGAGGAGCGTCGGTCCGCCACTTCCTGGGCGGTCATGCCGAAGATGAAGAGATTTTCCTCTCCGGCCTCCTGGGCCATTTCCACATTGGCGCCGTCCAGGGTTCCGATGGTGAGGGCGCCGTTGAGCATGAGCTTCATGCATCCGGTGCCGGAGGCCTCCATGCCTGCCAGGGAGATCTGCTCGGAGAGATCGGCGGCGGGGATGATGATTTCCGCCAGGGAGACCCGGTAGTCGGGCAGGAAGACCACCTTGAGGCGGTCCCGGACGCCGGGGGTTTCGTCGATGGTCTGGGCCACGGCGTGGATGAGGCGGATGATCTGCTTGGCCATGGCGTAGCCCGGGGCGGCCTTGGCGGCGAAGATGAAGGTGCGGCGGGGATAGTCCAGGGAGGGATTCTTCACCATCCGCTGGTAGATGATGATGATGTAGAGCACCAGCATCAGCTGCCGCTTGTATTCGTGGAGACGCTTCACCTGGACGTCGAAGAGGCTTTCCGGCTCCACGGTGATGTCCAGGCTCTTCTCGATGTAGGCGGCCAGACGGCGCTTGTTCTGCAGCTTCACCTCCATAAGCTGGTGCAGGAACTCCTTGTCGTCCAGGAAGGCCTCCAGCTTCCGGAGCTGGTCCAGATCGGTGACCCATCCGTCGCCGATGCGGCTGGTGATGAGGCGGGAGAGGGGCTGGTTGCAGAAGAGGAGCCAGCGGCGCTGGGTGATGCCGTTGGTCATGTTGGTGAACTTCTCCGGCCACATCTCGGCAAAGTCCTTGAAGATCACGTTCTTCAGGATGTCGGAGTGGATCTTGGCCACCCCGTTGACATGGGTGGAGCCGATGATGGCCAGGTTGGCCATGCGGATGGCCTGGACATCCCCCTCCTGGATGATGCTCATGCTGCGCAGCTTGTCCAGATTGCCGGGATAGAGGGAGGAGACCTCCTCCAGGAACCGGCTGTTGATGTCGAAGATGATCTGAAGATGGCGGGGCAGCAGACGGCGGAAGAGGGGAACCGACCACTTTTCCAGGGCCTCGGGGAGGATGGTGTGGTTGGTGTAGTTGACGCAGGCGCGGGTGATCTGCCACGCCTCGTCCCAGGGCACCTCGTATTCGTCCACCAGGAGGCGCATCAGCTCGGGGATCACCAGGGTGGGATGGGTGTCGTTCAGCTGGATGGAAGCCCGCTCGTGGAGATTGTGGACCGTGCCGCCCTCGGAGAGATGGCGGCGGAGGATGTCGTGGAGACTGCAGGCCACAAAGAAATACTGCTGGCGGAGACGCAGTTCCTTGCCCTGCTCGATGTTGTCGTTGGGATAGAGGACCTTGGTGAGATTCTCCGCCCGGACCTTGCTGTCCACGGCGTCCTCGTAGGAGCCCTGGTTGAAGTCCTGGAAGTCGAACTCATTGTCCGCCTCGGCGGACCAGAGGCGAAGATTGTTCACGTTCTGGCCGCCGAAGCCCACCACGGGAATGTCGTAGGGCATGCCGTTGACCCGCTCCGCCGGGAACCAGCGCCAGACCAGCTTCCCGTTGACCTCCATCCGGCGGATCTCCCCGCCAAAGCACACCGAATGGGCATAGGCGGGACGCTTGAACTCCCAGGGATACCCGTCCTTCTTCCAGGTGTCGGGCTCCTCTACCTGGGCGCCGTTGACGATCTGCTGGCGGAAGAGGCCGTAGTCGTAGCGCAGTCCGTAGCCGATGCAGGGGAGATGGAGGGTGGCCAGGGAGTCCACGAAGCAGGCGGCCAGGCGTCCCAGGCCTCCGTTGCCCAGGCCGGGATCCCGTTCCATCTCCTGCATATCCTCCCAGGAGAGCCGTCCGTCCTTGAGAGCCTCCTGGCACTGCTGGTAGAGGCCCATGTTCATGGCGTTGTTGCCCAGAAGGCGTCCGATGAGGAATTCCAGGGAGAGATAGTAGGCGCGCCGGGCATTGCGGGCGGTGTAGCATTCCTGGGTCTTCATCCAGCGGTCGGCCAGCTGGTCCCGCAGGGCCACGGAGAAGGCGTAGTACCAGTCCCGGTCCGTCTCCTTGGAGGGGCTCATGGCCAGGGTATGGCGGAGATGCCAGCGCAGCCCTTTGTTCAGGGTCTCTGCCGAGGGAATGTCGAAGGCGTAGTCGGAAGCCATGGGAAGCGAAGAAGTCGAGGGTAGGAGACGAGGGGGCCGGGGGTGCCGGCGTCGGGGATGTCGTGGGATTCGGGGAGGGGCTGGCTAGAGGGTGGCGGCCGCCTGGAAGAGCGCCTCCAGATGTTTGGCGGAAAGGCTGCTTTCCCCGTAGATCTTGAAGGTGTTCTCCGTGCCGGAGGGACGCATGGCGAACCAGCCGTGCTCCGTGGAGACCTTGATGCCGCCGATGGAGGCGCCATTTCCCGGGGCGTGGGTCAGCACCTGGGTCACCGGCTCCCCCGCCACCTCCTTCAAGGGGCAGGAAGAGGCGTCCAGGCTGGCCATCCGGGCCTTCTGCTCCGCCGTGCAGGGCTGGTCGTGGCGGGCATACCAGCGGGGACCAAAGTCCTTCACCAGAGCCTCGTGGTGCTGGGCGGGATTCTTGCCCGTGACGGCGGTGATCTCGCAGGCCAGAAGCCCCAGAATCAGGCCGTCCTTGTCCGTGGTCCAGGTGCCGCCGTCCATCTGGAGGAAGCTGGCGCCGGCGGATTCCTCGCCGCAGAAGCCCACCGATCCGTCCATCAGTCCGGGGACAAACCACTTGAAGCCCACGGGCACCTCCACCAGGGTGCGGCCCAGGCGGCGGGCCACCAGATCCAGCAGGGTGCTGGAGACCACGGTCTTGCCCACGGCCACCTGGGCGCCCCAGTTCTTCCGGGTGCGGAAGAGGTATTCCATGGCCACCGCCAGATAGTGGTTGGGGTTCATGAGGCCATGGGTGGGGGTGATGATGCCGTGGCGGTCGAAGTCGGGATCGTTGCCGAAGGCGATGTCGAAGCGGTCCTTCAGCCCCACCAGTCCCGCCATGGCCATGGCAGAGGAGGGATCCATGCGGATCTTGCCGTCCTTGTCGATGTGCATGAAGCGGAAATCGGGCTCATAGCGGCCGTGGAGCAGGGTCAGGTCCAGGCCGTACTTTTCGGCGATGGGGATCCAGTAGCCCATGCCGGCGCCGCCCAGGGCGTCCGCCCCGATGCGCAGGCCGCTTCCCCGGATGGCCTCAAAGGAGATGATCTTCTCCAGATCCGCCACGTAGGGAGTCACAAAGTCGTAGTCGTGGATTCTGCCGCTGGCCAGCGCCTGGGCCAGGGTCATGCGGCGCACCTCCCGGTTGCCCCCCGCCAGAAGACGGTTGGCCTCGTCCGCAATCCACTGGGTGGCCTGGGTGTCCGCCGCTCCGCCCGTGGTGGGATCGTACTTGAAGCCACCGTCCGTGGGAGGATTGTGGGAGGGCGTGATCACAATGCCGTCCGCCAGCCCCTTCTTCCGGCCCCGGTTGTACACCACAATGGCCCGGGAGATCACGGGAGTGGGCGTGAACCCGCCCCCCGCCGCCGCATACACCTCCACCTCGTTGGCCGCCAAGACCTCCAGGGCCGTGGCATGGGCAGGAGGGGACAGCGCATGGGTGTCCATCCCCAAAAACAGGGGACCATCCACCCCCGCACGACGCCGATAGGTGCAGATGCCCTGGGAAATGGCCAGAATGTGATCCTCGTTGTAGCTCAGGTTCAACGAAGACCCCCGGTGCCCGCTGGTGCCAAAGACCACACGCTGCTCCGGAACCGAGGCGTCAGGATGCCCGGTGTAGTAGCAGGAAATCAACTGGGGCACATCCAGATACATGGACTCCGGAACCACTTTGCCTGCCAACTCGTGCATCTTCTCTTCACGCCTCCGCGCGTACGTACAATATTAAAGGGATGGTGGAAAACACGCCTCCCCCGCGGGAGACCGGAAATCCGCTTAATATAATGGCGCTTGCCCACCTCCCCCTCCCCTCCTCTCCCCTACACAAAATCCCCCCAAAAAAAATCCCCAAAAACGCAACCTTTCGAGTTGTAATTCTTCCGGGAGGGGTTAGAGTATTCCGGGAAACACGATTTTTCGACTTGTGTTTCTTTTGAAGTAAGCCATCCTTGGATGAGGATGGGGAGATTTTTTGGTGTGTGTGTAGGTCGAGTTTTGTTGATCACAGCAGCAACAGAGGAGACGTTGTCATGACTCAGATTCACAAGAGCATTCTGGAGACCATCGGGGGCACCCCGCTGGTGGAGATTCAGCGGTTGAACGAAGGCGGTGCCCGGGTTTTGGCGAAGGTGGAGTACTTCAATCCCGGCGGGTCTGTGAAGGACCGGATTGCGCTGGCGATGATCGAGGCGGCAGAGGCCAAGGGGGTGCTGCGTCCCGGCGGTCTCATTATCGAGCCCACCAGCGGCAACACGGGGGTGGGTCTTGCGCTGGCCTCGGCGGCGAAGGGGTATCACCTGATTTTGACCATGCCGGACACCATGAGCATTGAGCGCCGGAAGCTGGCGGCGGCCTTCGGGGCGGAAGTGGTGCTGACCCCCGGAGTGAACGGCATGAAGGGAGCCATCGCCAAGGCCGAGGAGCTCCATGCCGCCAATCCCAATTCCATCATTCCCCAGCAGTTTGAGAACGAGGCCAATCCTCTCCGCCACTACCAGACCACCGGTCCGGAAATCTGGCGGGACACGGAGGGGGCGGTGGACGCCTTCGTGGCCGGCGTGGGGACGGGCGGCACCCTGACGGGAGTCGGCCGCTACCTGAAGGAGAAGAAGTCCTCCGTGGAGATTTACGCGGTGGAGCCGGACACCAGCCCCGTCCTCTCCGAGGGCCATGCGGGTCCCCACAAGATCCAGGGCATCGGCGCAGGCTTTGTGCCGAAGATTCTGGACCGCTCCCTCATCACCCAGGTCATCACCGTCTCGGCGGAGAACGCCGGGGAGACCGCCCGGAATGCGGCGGCCAAGGAAGGTCTGCTGGTGGGCATTTCCTCCGGCGCCTCCCTCTATGCCGCCCTCCAGCTCTCCCGGAAGCCGGAGTTTGCCGGGAAGACCATCGTGGCCCTGCTGCCGGACACCGGCGAACGCTATCTGTCCACCTGGCTCTTCTCCTGAAAGCCCGGATCCCGTCTGTGACCGGGGACGGATCCCTCTTCCTTCCCCGGCCTTTCCCCCTCCTCGTATTCCCCTAGGACACCCCCTTCCCCAGGGAGATTCTGTCTTCCCCTCACCGGGGGGGGGGCGTCCTCAGCCATGGGAGAACTCTGCACATGTCTCAGAACCACACCTACCATTTGGAGACCCTAGCCATCCACGCCGGACAGGAACAGCCGGATCCCGCCACCCAGGCCCGGGCCGTCCCCGTCTACCGCACCACCGCCTACAATTTCCGGAACAGCCAGCATGGCGCAGACCTCTTCGGGCTGAAGGAAAGCGGCAACATCTATGCCCGCCTCATGAACCCCACCAATGATGTGCTGGAACGCCGCATCGCCGCCCTGGACGGGGGCAAGGCCGCCCTCACCTTCGCCTCCGGCACCGCCGCCATCTACTTTGCCCTGACCAATATCGCCCGAATCGGCGACGAAATCGTGGCCGCCAACAACCTCTACGGCGGCACCTTCACCCAGTTCGACGCCATCCTGCCCCAGCAGGGCATCCAGGTCCGCTTCACCCATGTGAACGACTTCCCCGCCGTGGAGGCCGCCATCAACGAGAAGACCCGGGCCCTCTACATCGAAACCGTGGGCAACCCCGGCCTGGAAGTGGCCGATATCCGCAAGTATGCGGAAATCGCCCACCGCCACCATCTGCCCCTGGTGGTGGATTCCACCTTCACTCCCCCTGCCCTCCTGCGCCCCATCGAACACGGAGCGGACATTGTGATCCACTCCCTCTCCAAGTGGATCGGCGGCCATGGCGCCGGCATCGGCGGCGTGGTGGTGGACGCCGGAAAATTCGACTGGAGCGACCCGAAGTTTGCCCTGTACAACGAGCCGGACCGGGGCTACCACGGCCTGCGCTTCGCCCATGACCTGGGAGAAAACAACGCCCTGGCCTTCATCCTCCGCCTCCGCACCGTGGGCCTGCGCAACCAGGGCGCCACCCTGGCTCCCGACGCCGCCTGGATCTTCCTCCAGGGCGTGGAATCCCTCCCCCTGCGGATGAAGCGGCACTCCGAAAACGCCCTGCAGGTGGCCCAGTTCCTCTCCCGACATCCCAAGGTGGCCTGGGTGAAATACCCCATCCTCACCAGCCCGGAACTGGCCAGCCAGTATCTCCCCAACGGCGCCGGCGGCATGGTGGTCTTCGGGGTGAAGGGCGGCTCCCTGGAAGCCCGGAAGCTGGTGGACGCCGTTCCCCTCTTCAGCATCCTGGCCAATGTGGGAGATGCCAAGAGCCTGATCATCCATCCCGCCAGCACCACCCACTCCCAGCTCAGCGACGAGGACCAGAGGAAGGCCGGCCTGCAGCCGGAGCTGATCCGCCTCTCCATCGGCCTGGAACATCCCCAGGACATCCTCTTCGCCCTGGAAGAAGGACTGGCCGCCTTCTAGCCCGGAGCCCCCTCCCCCGGAAAAGAAAAGCCGATTACATTACTGGTCATTTCCGGGAATTCTTTCCTGCCCGGCGTCCGCAGCCCCCTTCCCCCCAGGCCGGCTGCGGCGTCTTCCTTGTTTTTCCGCCCCGCCGCTGCCGGGGCGTTTCCGCCTCTTCCCTCCCCGACTTTTTCCTCTTTCTTGACATGCAAGACCTTGTCCAGGAAATCCAGCATTGGAAAGCGGTGCGCAAGGCCGTGATCCTCGCCCACAACTACACCCTTCCGGAAGTGCAGGACATTGCCGACTTCACCGGAGATTCCCTGGAGCTCTCCCGGAAGGCGGCCCAGTGCGGCGCCCCGGTCATCGTCTTCTGCGGCGTGCGCTTCATGGCGGAGACCGCTAAGATCCTCTCCCCCGAATCCCTGGTGCTCCATCCTGCCCCGGATGCGGGATGCCCCATGGCGGACATGGCTCCCGTGGAGGCCGTCCGGGCCTATCGTCAGGCCCACCCCGATACCCTCCTGGTGGCCTACGTGAACACCACCGCCGCCACCAAAACCGCCGTGGATCTGTGCTGCACCTCCGGCAATGCCGAACGGGTCATCGCCTCCCTCCCCAAAGACCAGAAAATCATGTTCCTGCCCGACGGCGACCTGGGCGCCAATGTGGCCCAGGCCCTGAACCGCCCCATGGAACTGTGGGAAGGCTACTGCCCCACCCACTACCGCATCCATCCCGATGACCTGGAAAAGGCCCGGAAAGCCCATCCCGGCGCCCAGATCCTAGTCCATCCGGAATGCCTTCCCGCCGTGGTGGAGAAGGCCGACAAGGCCCTAAGCACCGGCGGGATGCTGAAATATGTCCAGGAATCCCCCTGCCGCTGTTTCGTCATCGGCACGGAGTGCGGAATCCTCCACCGGATGAAGAAGGAGAATCCCGAAAAGGAGTTCTATCCCCTGGAGCCTGTCCCCGTCTGCGCCAACATGAAGAAGATCACCCTGGAGAAAGTGCGGAACTGCCTCCGGGATCTCTCCTGTCAGGTGGAACTGGATGCCGAGACCATCCGCCTGGCCCGAACCCCCATCGATAAAATGCTGGCGCTATGAAGGTCTCCGCCAAAACCCGGTACGGCCTGCGCATCCTCCTGGACATTGCCGTCTTCGGCAAGGACAAGCCCAGGACGATCCGGGATATTGCCGCCAGCCAGGAAATCTCCGAAAAGTTCATCAGCCCCCTGGTGGTCACCCTCCGCCGGGCCGGCATGCTGAAATCCCTGCGCGGGGTGACCGGGGGCCTGAAGCTGAACAAGGATCCCCAGTACATCTCTCTTCTGGACATCATGGATGCCATGGAAGGGGAGATCTTCCTGCTGAACTGCCTCCGGGATCCCCGGGCCTGCCCCCGGAAGAACCACTGCGTCACCTCCCTGGTCTGGAGCGAAGTGAACGAGAGCCTCCGGGAAAAGCTGCGCTCCATCACCCTCCAGAGCATCCTGGACCAGTATTTCCGGGGGAAGTGGAACGAGGAAACCTATTCCATCTAGAACCGCCCATGCGCCTGCCACCCCTCCTCTGCCTCCTTGCCCTTCCCTTTGCCATGTTCGCCCAGACCACCCCTCATCCCCCGCGCTTCTCCTATCCCGAGAACCGCCCCTTCCGGGTCTGCCAGCTCACAGACATCCAAGACGCCCACCCCATGATCGAGGAGGAGGTGGCCTTCATCCGCCGGGTCCTGGCCCAGGAAAAGCCGGATCTGGCCATCCTCACCGGCGACAACTCGGACACCTTCGGCAACAAGACCACCTTCCCCCTGGTGGCCGAGAGGATCGTCGGACTCCTCCGGGAGGCGAACACCGCCTTCGCCGTCACCTTCGGAAACCATGACTCCGAACGAAAGGGGGAGATCTTCCTCACCCGGGAGGAACAGTACGCCCTCTTCCGACAGCTGGGCGGCGAACTCTTCGTGGACTTCGATGTCCCCGAACTCTCCGGCTCGGGCAGCGGAGCCATCACCCTCTGCCGCCAGGACAACACCCCCGCCTTCCTCCTGGTGATCATGGACTCCGGCGACTATGCCCCCTCCGGCGGATACGACGGCTGCCGCACCGACCAGCTCCAGTGGTATGTGGAGCACGCCTCCCACCTCCCCTGCCTCTGGTTCCAGCATATCATCCCCTGGGACATCTACGAGAACGGCGTCTTGGTGCCCGTGGAGCCCAGGGAGGAGGCCCATCCCCAGCTTTGCCAGGCCATTCCCGCCGAGCCCGGGGAACCCGGCTCCTTCTTCAGTGACCCCCTGGGCCTCCAGCTGAAGGCCCTCCCGGAGGGGGCGGAATGGCTCCCGGAAGTCCGGGCCTACGGCCTCCCCGTCCCCGGCATGCAATGGGTTCCCGCCCTGGAAAAATACATGATGACTCCCCCGGGCAGCATCTGGGCTCCCATGACCGGAAAATTCTATACCCTGGCCCAGTCCCCCGCCATCACCGGAACTTTGGCGGAGCCTCCCTGCCCTCCCCGAAAGGCGGTCTACACCGACCCGGACCACACCTGGCAGGGCAAAACCCTCTATCAGTGGTGGCGGGAAATGGGCAATCTCCGGGGCGCCTACTTCGGCCATGACCATATGAACACCTTCGACGCCACAGACGCCCAGGGCATCCGCATGGGCTTCGGAAAGGCCGCCACCCTCCACTCCTACAACGACGGCAACCCGGGCGTCCGCTTCTTTGACATCCTGCCGGACGGCACCTTCCAGACCTGGACCGTCACCCTCCATTAGCACGCCCCGCACACCCCCTCCTCCATGCGGAAAATCATGAGCACAATTCTTCCCCTGGTGGCCACGGTGGCCCTGGCGGCCGTCCCCTCCCAGGAAACCCTCATCGCCCACCGGGGCGAATCCGCCGACGCCCCGGAAAACACCCTGCCCGCCTACCGCCTGGCCGTGGAACGGGGATTCGGATTCGAGTGCGATATCTATCTCTCCGCCGACAAGCGCATCTTCACCTTCCATGACGGAAATCTCAGCCGCACCACCGACGGCGCCTGCACCAAGAAATGCAGCGAGGCCACCTGGGAGGAACTCCAGAAGCTGGATGTGGGCGGATGGGGACGCTGGAAGGGCACCCAGTTCTCCCCCCTGCGCCCCGCATTGCTGGAGGAAGTGCTGGATCTGGCACGGGACGGGCGCACCATCTATGTGGAAATCAAGCACACCCCCGAGATCGTCCCCTATGTCAAGGAGATTGTCCACGCCCAGAAGACCGCCCATCCCGGAAACATGCTCTTCATCTCCTTCCACCGGGAGGTCTGCCTGGAGCTGAAGAAGCAGCTGCCGGAATACCGGGTCTACCTTCTCCATGGCCTCAAGGTCAACGGGGAGCCGGATTCCCCCGTCATCACGGCAGAGTCTCTCCTGGCCAAGGTCCAGGGAACCCCCATTGACGGCGTGGATGTCCACTACGACCCCGAAATCATCACGGAAGACTTTATCCGCACCCTCCGGGAGGCCGGCTTTGAATTCCATGTCTGGACCGTGGACCGCCTGGATCTGACTCTCCAGGCCTTTGCCCGGGGCGCCCAGACCGTCACCACCAATTGCGCCCAGAAACTCCTGGAAGAATATCAGGCCCAGCAGCCCAGGCCCTAGCCCCCAATAGATTCCCGGCTTCCCCGGAGAGAGGAGGGGGAAGAAGCCGGGGAACGGAATAAAGGGGGGGGATAGGATAACGAAAGGAGAATCCCGCAAGGGGGAAGGGAGCGCCTCGGGATTATAGTATCGAATTTTTTCGCCTTTGGGGGGGCGCCGCAGGTTATACATCTTTTCGGCGTTGTACTGCAATCCCTCCCCTACCCCCCTCTTTATGTCACCGCTCCTCATTAAGTTGACCCTTCTGGGCGTATTCGCCATCGTCATGATCGGCGTCGGCCTCTACTGCCGCCGCCATTCCACCGACGTCAACGGCTTTGTCCTCGGCGGCCGTTCCGTGGGCCCCTGGCTGACGGCCTTTGCCTACGGAACCAGCTATTTTTCCGCCGTGGTCTTTGTGGGATATGCGGGACAGTTCGGGTGGCGCTACGGCATTTCCGCCACCTGGGCCGGCATCGGCAATGCCATCATCGGCTCCCTCATGGCCTGGTCCATCCTGGGAAGGCGCACCCGGATCATGACCCAGCATCTGGACTCCGCCACCATGCCCCAGTTCTTCGGGGAACGCTTCCAGAGCACCAGCCTGAAACTGGGGGCCTCCCTGATCATCTTCGTCTTCCTCATCCCCTACACCGCCTCCCTCTATAATGGCCTCTCCCGGCTCTTCAGCATGGGATTCAACATCGACTACTCGGTCTGCATCATCCTGATGGCGGTGCTCACCGCCGTCTATGTGGTGGTGGGCGGCTACATGGCCACCGCCATCAACGACTTCATCCAGGGCATCATCATGCTGGTGGGTATTGTGGTGCTTATCGGCGCCGTCCTGGCCAGCCGGGGTGGCCTCCAGGCCGCTCTGGTCCAGCTGGCCCAGGCCACTGCTCCCGCCGCCACCGCCGCTCCCAACACCCTCAACGGCGCCACCCCCGGCATCTTCGCCTCCTTCCTGGGACCCGATCCCCTGAACCTCCTCTTCGTCGTCCTCCTCACCTCCCTGGGCACCTGGGGACTCCCCCAGATGGTCCAGAAATTCTATGCCATCACCGACGAGGGCGCCATCCACAAGGGCACCGTCATCTCCACGGTCTTCGCCCTGGTGGTGGCCGGCGGATGCTACTTCCTGGGCGGCTTCGGCAGAATCTTCGCCGACCGGGTGGACATCGCCGCCAACGGCTACGACTCCATCATCCCCACCATGCTGGAATCCCTGCACCCCGCCCTCATCGCCATGACCGTGATCCTGGTGCTGGCCGCCTCCATGTCCACCCTCTCCTCCCTGGTGATTGCCTCCAGCTCCACCCTGGCCATCGACTTCCTCAACGGCTGCCTCCTGAAGAAAGGCATGAGCCAGAAAAGTCAGCTGCTGGCCATCCGTCTTCTCATCGTGGTCTTCATCGCCATCTCCGCCGGCATCGCCCTGGTGCAGTACAGCAGCAAGGTCACCTTCATCGCCCAGCTCATGGGTATTTCCTGGGGCGCACTGGCCGGCGCATTCCTGGCCCCCTTCCTCTATTCCCTCTACTGGAAGAACACCACCAAGGCCTCCTGCTGGGTCTGCTTCCTCTTCGGCTCCCTCCTGATGGTGGCCGACATGATCCCCGCCACCAAGGCCCTCCTGCCCAAAATCATGCAGTCCCCCATCAACTGCGGCGTGGTGGCCATGCTAGGTGGCCTGGTCATTGTCCCCCTGGTGAGCTTCTTCACCCCCAAGCCCTCCCAGGAGGAAGTAAACCGGATCTTCTCCTGCTATGACCGGAAGGTGACCGTCTCCGTGAAGACCGCCGTGGGAGAAGGACACTAATCCTGCCCCCCCGCCTCTCCCGCCCCTCTCCTCCTTCCCGGATATCCAAAAGGAAAGAGGGGACGGGAAGGGAAGAAACCCTACTCCTGGGAATCCGAGGGGGATTCCTGGGAGTCCAGCTGATATTTCACCTTCTGGAACGCCTGGCGCATGGTCTCCTCCTCTCCCCACGCCAGACGCTGGCTTTCGGGATTCAGGATGCGGCAGTGTCCAGTCACCAGATTCTGCTGCAGGCGCCAGCCCCGACATTCCTCCAGCTCCTTCCAGAGGACGTGTCCCCCCATCGTGGGCAAGCATACATTCGGGTGGTCCTGGGGCACCACCACGGAAGATTCCCCCTCAGACACCTCTCCGTCCCGATATTCGCACCATCGCTGCAGATAGAATTTGGCATGGTGGTTGGCAATGCGCCGGATCAGGGAGAACTGCATGACATACAGATCAAATTCCACCCGATCCAGCACAGGAAGGGTCACCACGCACTCCCGGTAGTTCTCCAGGGGGGACAGGGCCCCATTGGCGCCCAGGGCCGGACGGGACTCCCCTCCGCAAATCCCATAGCAGTATTTCAGCATCACATCCGAGGGATTGATGAAGTTCAGCACCGGCGCCACCGAGCCGCCGCCTACCACACCCACATCCTCGTCATGATAGGGAATGGCCGCCCCCAGCAATATCCCCTGCCCCACACGGACCCCCTGACGGCCCAGGCCCGCCAAAGCCCGGGTCACAATCCGTCCCCCCAGGGAATGCCCCACCAGAATCACCCGCTCCCGCGCCTCCGGGGACAGGGCGCACAGCTCCTCTTCCAGCGCCCGGGCCGTCCGGTCCGCCTCCGCCACACTCTGAGGCCAATACAGGGAATTCCCCGCCCAGTCATAATACCGCACCAGCTCCCCGGGAAACATCTCCCGCAACGCCGACACACTCTCACAGCCGGGATCGTGACACCGCAACCACCCGGGAACATACCAGACCTCCCCAAACACAGACATAAGACTCACCCATAAAAAAATTCCCAAGTACTTTCCGTTCATGGCCTTTACTATACCTCTGCCCTGCTCCACCCCACATTTCCCCAAAAATTTTCCATAAAATTTCCCATTCCCCGCTTGAAAACCCAGGAAACAGACTTAAAGTAAGCGCCGTCGCCCGAAAGAACGACAAAACAAAATATCTCTCCTGGGGCATTAGCTCAGTTGGCTAGAGCGCCTGCATGGCATGCAGGAGGTCATCGGTTCGACCCCGATATGCTCCACCAGTGATTTCGCGCAGCGAAGGAAGTCCTCGGAAGCCATGGCGAAAGAGAACGATGCTGTGATTCTGCCGCAATCCGCTGCAAAAAAGTGGGTTGCGGTTTTTGTTTTTCAAGAGCCTTGGGGGCGGAATGAAGTTGGCAGAGACTGCCTCTCTGGAGTATTTTCACCTTTTGGAAACACTATTCCCCTGAAAATTCTCTATTCTTGAGACCATACGTCCACAGATTACAAAAAAGGAGATGACATCATGACTGTTTGCCAAAAGAATCACCGCTATTTGCCGGAGTATACAAATTTACCGACTTCCCAAGATGATCAAAGTGGAGATCGTCATGTTTGTGCTGGCTGCGCTTATGAAGCAGGTTTGGATGACGGGTTACATAATCGAGCACCTAGAACAGACCTTTCAGATTTGCCAGAAAGTCAAGCGGGGACAGTTCGTCACAAAGGAGCCATGGAAGCATACCAGCAAGGATATGAAGAAGGTAAAAGGCGAAGTTCCTAATGTCGTCAACTATAATTATTAAAGAATTAAAGGAAATGGTGGTTAAATGCTTGGGTCTTCGGTAAAACGAAATTTCAATGACTGGTTGAAAACCTTCCGCAAGAGCATTGCTGGTTATGACTATTATGTGGATTTCCCGAAGGTATTCGCGAATGTTGATGCCATCCGCGTTCCACTGAATATTCTGAATTCGCTAGTTGGTTCGAAGAACATCCGCGAAGATTTCATTCGCCTTGTCGAGAAATACCCTGAAACTCTTCCTTGCATTCCAATTCTTCTTGCGGTTCGTTCCACGCATATACACGCCATGGATGACAATGGCGAGATAGTCTATTTCTTTTCCCACGTTCAGCATGCTCCTGAGACATACGCGTATTTCATGGAAAAAACGGGATTGTTCTCTCTTCTTGCCGAACATATCATTCGGGATTTGACCGACTATGTCACTGGCGTGGAAACAGGACTCGATTCAAATGGACGAAAGAATCGAGGGGGCCATGCGATGGAAAATCTGGTTGAGAAGTACATCGTAAAGGCCGGTTTTGTAAAGAAAAAGAATTATTTCAAGGAAATGTACATTTCTGACATTCAGACAAGATTTGGTATAGACATGTCTCAAGTGACCAACGATGGCAAAACGGAGAAGCGCTTCGATTTTGTTGTCAAAACAACAAACCAGCTTTATGTCATCGAAACCAATTTCTTCGCAAGTAGCGGTTCCAAATTGAATGAGACCGCACGCAGCTACAAAACCCTTGCAAATGAAATCAAGGGTATTCCGAATGTTACCTTTGTCTGGTTCACCGATGGCGAAGGCTGGAAAGATGCCAGGCATAATCTTGAAGAGACGTTTGATGTTCTGGATACCTTATACAACATACGTGACTTGGAAAATGGAGTCGCTGAAAGGCTTTTCGTAATAGGACATAACATGAATAACGCCTTGGCATATACCCCATAGTTGGAGTTTAATTTTTTTGCAAGTCTTACTCCTGTTATGCCATTGCCTGATGTCAGCAACGCCAAGCCTTTTATCAAATGGGTTGGAGGTAAGAGCCAGTTAATTCCGGATCTGATTTTCCGCATCCCAAGCGACCTGAATAATAAAGCGACTACTTATATTGAGCCCTTCATTGGGGGCGGTGCTTTTTTCTTCTGGTTGATTGCCCATGGATATGTTTTTCAAAAGGTCATCATCAATGATGCCAATCCTGCGCTTGTGAATGCTTATCAGGTCATCCGTGATATGCCAGAGGAACTAATAGAGACACTTTTAAGGCTTAAGGAAGAATATATGTCTTTGGCGAATGAGGATGCTCGAAAGACATACTATTATTCCAAACGAAATGATTTCAATTCAGGGAAGGACACTCCGTTGGAACATGCTGCCCACTTGATTTTCCTGAACAAAACCTGTTTTAACGGATTATACCGTGTCAATTCCAAAGGGTTGTTCAATGTGCCTCATGGGAGATATTCAAATCCTCTTATCTGTGACCCAGACACCATTCGTGCCGATAGCCAGGCATTGGTGAATGTTGATATTCGCTGTGGAGATTTTGCTGAAGCATTGAAGACTGCTGATAAACATTGTTTCGTATATTTTGATCCTCCATATCGCCCCTTGTCAGAAACATCTAGCTTCTGTTCATACTGCGAGGGGGGCTTTGACGATAATGAACAACGTCGTTTGGCAGAATGCTGTCGAACATTAGATGCCAAGGGTGTTCGCTGGCTTTTGAGCAATTCCGACCCCAAGGGCGTTTGTCCTGAAGATGATTTCTTTGAACGAATCTATCAAGGATTTTCTATCCAATCTGTCCAAGCCAGTCGAATGCTTAACTCTAATCCTGACAAACGCGGAAAATTGAGCGAACTGCTTATCAGCAATTATCCGTCACGGAGGCTTGATGATTGAGACTTACTTCAAGAATGAAGCCCGGACATTTGGTTTGAGCCATGGCGACTGCATTGAGGTGATGCCCAGAATCGTTCAAACAGGGTTTCATTTTGACATGGTTTTCGCAGACCCTCCCTATTTTCTGTCCAATGGCGGGATTTCCATTCAAAGCGGCAAGCAAGTATGCGTTGACAAGGGGGATTGGGACAAATCGCAGGGTGCAG
>JAEDNW010000111.1:0-8006 GCA_016302315.1 Lentisphaeria bacterium | reverse complement strand
CCGAGGGGTGAAATGAACGCCGAAGGCGGGAATGCAACCCCGGGGGGCAAAGGATCCATCCCCGGGAAAACCCTTTGGCGCCACCCCGCCCCCGGGAGGGGACGGAGGGGAATTCCTCTTGAACCCCGGCAGGGGTGGGAGAATGTCGGTCCCAAGGGCGGGAATGTGTTTTCGGGACAGGGGGGCGAAGGTGTCCCCTTTTCCCCCGTTTCCCTTCCCTTCGGGGGCAAAAAAAATCCCCCGGGGCCTTTGGGGGCGTCCGGGGGATGTGGGAGTGAGGGGATGTGGCGGGGGGGAGTTTACTTCTTCGGCTTGTTGTCCTCGCCGATGCCCAGGAGTTCCTTTGCCCAGTCCCGGAGTTTGAACTTCTGGATTTTTCCGGAGGCGGTCTGGGGGAAGTGATCCACCACGAAGAAGTGGGCGGGGGTTTTGTAGAAGGCGATCTGGTTGCGGCAGTAGTCCCGGAGTTCCTCCTCGTTCAGGTCCTCGGCGCCTTTGGCGGGGATGATGAAGGCGCAGACGATTTCCCCGTATTTTTCATCGGGGGCGCCCACCACCTCGCACTGTTCCACCCGTTTGTTGGTCATGAGGAATTCCTCGATTTCCCGGGGATAGATGTTTTCGCCGCCGCGGATGATCATATCCTTGAGTCGTCCGGTGATGCGGTAGTATCCATCCTCGTCCACCTGTCCCAGGTCACCGGAGTGGAGCCAGCCATCGGGTTCGATGGCCTTGGCGGTTTCCTCGGGCATGTTGTAGTATCCCTTCATGACGGTGTATCCCCGCACCATGATCTCTCCCGTGGTGTTGGGGGGGAGGGTTTCGCCGGTATCGGGATCCACGATCTTGATCTCGATATTGGGCTGGATGGTGCCCACGGTATGCACCCGGTGCTCCAGGGTCTCATGGGCGCTGGACATGGTGATCACCGGGGAGGACTCCGTCAGGCCGTAGGGGATGGTGATTTCGGGCATGTGCATTTCCCGGATAACCCGCTGCATCAGCTCAGTGGGGCAGAGGGCGCCGCTCATGATGCCGGTGCGGAGGCTGCTCATGTCGAACATCTTGAACATGGGGTGGTTCAGCTCGGCGTAGTACATGGTGGGCACGCCGTAGACGGCGGTGGCCTTGGCCTTCTGGATGGAGGCCAGCACCAGGAGAGGATCGAACTGTTCGCACATCACCAAGGTGGCGCCGTGGGTGAAGACCGCCATCACCCCCAGGACGCAGCCGAAGCAGTGGAAGAGGGGCACGGGCACGCAGACCCGGTCCACCTTGGTAAAGAGCTGGCGCTCGCCGATGTAGTATCCGTTGTTCAGGATATTCCGGTGGGTGAGCATGACGCCCTTGGGGAAGCCGGTGGTGCCGCTGGTGTACTGCATGTTCACCACGTCGTTGTTGGAGATTCCCTCCATGGCCTCCTGCAGCACCTGGTCGTCCACGCTCTGTCCCAGGGCGAAGAGCTCCTCGCTGGAATACATACCCCGGTGCTTCTCCTGTCCCAGATAGCAGACGGACTTCAGGCGGGGGAGGCGTGGGCACTCCAGGCGTCCCCGCGGGGTGGTGCGCAGTTCGGGCACCAGTTCGTAGATGACATCCACGTAGCTGACATCCCGCTGTCCGTCCACGATGGCCACCATCTTCATGTCGGACTGCCGGAGGACGTATTCCACCTCATGGAGTTTGTAGTTGGTGTTGATGGTCACCAGGACGCAGCCGATCTTGGCGGTGGCGAACATGAAGGTGAGCCATTCCGGGACGTTCCGGGCCCAGACGCCCACGTGGTCCCCCCGCTGGATGCCGATGGCCAGCAGGCCCTTGGCCAGCTCCTCGCAGCGCTGATTGAACTCCCGGTAGGACCAGCAGAGATTCCGGTCGGGATAGAGGATGAAGGGATGGTCGGGCTGGGAAGCCACCAGGTCGTCCAGAAACTCCCCAATGGTCTTTTCCGTAAAGAGCTTTGCGTCGTAAATGCTCATGGATGCGCTCCTGTTTCCGGCGAATTCGCGGCGTATACGTATACCGGCCTCACTTCGGGGTGTAGATGACCGCCAGAATCTTCGCCTGGACATCCCCCTTGGCGTGGACATGATGGGGAACGATGGAGTCGTAGTAGATGCTCTGGCCCTGGCTCACGGAGAAGAACTTCTTTCCATAGGCCACCTCCACCGTGCCCTCCAGGACATAGATGAATTCCTCGCCCTCATGGCTGGAGAGCTCGTATTTCTCCGCGGAGGCGGGTTCCACCTCCACCACAAAGGGTTCCATGCTGCGGTCGGCCTTGTTCACGGCCAGGGCATGGAAGAGGAGTCCCTCCCGGTTTCCGCCGGTGAAGCGGAGGCTGTCATCCCCCTCGCCCCCAGTGACTTCTCCGCTCACCACGGGGCCGGACATAGCGGCGTCATCCAGGAAGGTTCCCAGGCGGCAGCCCAGTCCCCGGGCGATTTTCTGGAGAGGGGAGAGGGAGAGAGAGACTTTCCCTTCCTCAATGCGCTCCAGAAGACTCTGGGGGAGACCGGTGCGGGCGCTCAGTTCCTCCAAAGAGACGCTCCGCAGTTCCCGAAGATCCCGAATCTTCACTCCAATCCGATCGTTGACAGGCATGGTTGTTCTCTCTCTTGGCTTTTGGTACGCAGGACACAGATTCCTGCTCCCTGACTCTCTCTTCTTTTTGCCGGAATCCCTTCCGTCTTCAGGCCAAAAGCAGGAATCTCCTTCCTCCTTCATGCCCTCTCACCGAATTCCGGAAACGGCTTCTCACACGGCCCCTCATCCCCATTCCAGGGATGAAAGAACCCATGGACAAATTTCGCCCCGCCTAGTCCAGGTGCAATTCCTGGGCCAGGCGCTGTTCCGCATCGGCGGCACGGATATCCCCCAGGAGACCGTCCAGCTCACCGTCCATGATCTTGGGGAGATCATAGCGGGTGAGATTGAAGCGGTGATCCGTGCAGCGGCTCTGGGGGAAATTGTAGGTGCGCACCTTCTCGGAACGGTCCCCCGTGCCGATCTGGCTCTTGCGTTCCGCCGCATTCTTGGCATCCTCCTCCTGCTGCTTGCGCTCCAGAAGGCGGGAACGGAGAATCCGCATGGCGATCTCCTTGTTCTTGTGCTGGGAACGCTCCTGCTGGCTGGCCACAAAATCGCCTGTGGGCAGATAGGTGACCCGGACGGCGGAGTCGGTGCGGTTGACGCCCTGGCCGCCGGCGCCGCTGGAGCGGAAGACGTCAATGCGCAAGTCCTCGGGGCGCAGCTCGATATCCACCTCCTGGGCTTCCGCCATCACCGCCACAGTGGCGGTGGAGGTATGGATGCGGCCCTGGGTCTCCGTCACCGGCACCCGCTGCACCCGGTGGACGCCGCTTTCAAAGTGGAGGAGGCTCCAGGCCTCGTCGCCCCGGACCATGAAGGAGACGCTTTTCAGCCCCCCCACCTCAGTTTCACTCAGATCCAGGACTTCCACATGCCAGCCCTTCAGCTCGCAGTAGTGGAGATACATCCGGTAGAGTTCACCGGCGAAGAGACTGGCCTCGTCTCCTCCGGCGGCGGGACGGATTTCCACAATCACATCCCGCCCTTCGTTGGGATGGCTGGGAAGAATCAGCATCTTCACATTCTTCTCCAGCTCCGGCAGGCTCTCCTCCAGACTCTTCAGATCCGCCGCCACCAGCTGGGACATCTCCTCGTCCATGCCCCCGGCGGCCATCATCTCCCGATTGTCGGCGATCTGGGCCTGGGCACTCTGATATTTTTTCCAGGCCTCCAGGAGTTTCTTCAGCTTGGTATACTCCCGGTTGAGGCTCTGGAAGCGATCCGCATGAGGACCCGCAAAATCAAAATGGCTGATTTCCGCCTCCAGCTCTGAAAGCCGCTGGGCGCTGGTCTCTATGTAGCAACCGAAATCCATAGGTTCTCCTGAGGGCCTTCCCTCCCCGCCGTGGCCATCCGTCATGCCATCCGGTCCCGGGGAAGGAGGCGATGCCGCCGTTTTCCTTCCTGTCGCCTTCCTCCCCCTGCCCTGCCGCCGGACCACCCGGGGGATTCCGGGAAGGGAGGCAGAGAAAAGGAGAAAGGGCGGTACACGAAAAGGGAGCCACTCCTTCCGGAATGACTCCCTGGAAACCGGAACGCTACTTCTTCAGATTGGCGTAGCGGCGGCGGAAGGCGTCCACTCGGCCTTCCGTATCCACCAGCTTCTGCTTGCCGGTGAAGAAGGGATGGCACTTGGAGCAGATACCCACGTTCACGGCGGGGGCGGTGGATTCGCACTCGAAGACGTTGCCGCAGGCGCAGGTCACCTTGCACTTCACATATTTGGGATGGATGTCACTCTTCATGTTCGTTGGACTCCTAAAAGATGCGGTTCAGTTGAGAAAGTAGGGAGAGGCGGAAGAGAGGGAGGGCTACTCCATCTCCGCCAGGGCGGCCTTGCGGGAGAGGCGGACACGGCCACGGTCGTCGATGTCGATGACCTTCACCGTCAGGGTGTCGCCCACCTTGCAGATGTCCTCCACGCTGCGGACGCGGTAGTCGGCCAGTTCGGAGATGTGCACCATCCCCTCTTGTCCCGGAAGGATTTCCACAAAGGCGCCGAAGTCCTTCACGGTCTTCACAGTGCCCTGGTAGATCTTGCCGATTTCCACTTCGCCGGTGAGGGATTCCACCTCGTAGCGGGCCTGATCCATGGCAGCCTTGCTGCTGACGAAGATGCGGACGGTGCCGTCTTCCTCCACGTTGATCTGGGCGCCGGTGCGTTCCTGGATGCCCCGGATGTTCTTGCCGCCAGGTCCGATGAGGGCCCCGATCTTCTCGGGATTGATCTTCACCGTGGTCACCTGGGGAGCATTGGGGGAGAGGCTCTCCCGGTACTTGGGCAGGCAGGCGGACATGATGGCCCGGATCTTGGCCCGGGCCTCCCGGTTCTGGAGCATGGCCTGATACATGCCGGCGATGTCCAGACCCGCGATCTTCAGGTCCAGCTGGAAGCCGGTGATGCCCTTGGCGGTGCCGGCCACCTTGAAATCCATGTCGCCGTAGTGATCCTCGCTGCCGATGATGTCCGTCAGGAATTCCCGGTGGTCGGTGCCGGTCACCAGACCCACGGAGATGCCCACCACGGCATCGCTGACCGGCACGCCGGCATCCATCAGCGCCAGGGAGCCGCCGCAGACAGTGGCCATGGAGCTGGAGCCGTTGGAGCCCAGAATCTCGCTGGTCACCCGGACGGTGTAGGGGAAGTCGTCCACGCTGGGCATGGCCTGGCGGATGGAGCGTTCGGCCAGTGCGCCGTGTCCGATCTCCCGGCGTCCCGTGGAGCCGTAGCGTCCCACTTCCCCCGTGCAGAAGTTGGGGAAGTTGTAGTGGAGGATGAAGTGCTTTTCCGAGACTCCCCCGGCGATGACATCGTATTCCTGGGCGTCGCCGGTGCCGGAGAGGGTGGCGGTCACCAGGGCCTGGGTGTCTCCCCGCTTGAAGAGGGCGCTGCCGTGAACCACGGGAAGCACGCCCACCTCGCAGGTGATCTCCCGCAGCTGATCCAGGGCCCGTCCATCCTGACGGATCTTGTGATCCAGCACCAGATTGCGGATGGCCTTCTCCTTGAGGATCTCCCACGCCTGCTCCGCCTTGGGCTGGGCGCCAGTCTCGGGATCCACGAACTTGGGCACCAGATTGGTCAGGAAATCCTCCTTCAAGGCCTTCTCCTGGTTCTGGCGCTGAAGCTTGTCCGTGCCCTGCACCGCCTGGGCAAGACGATCGCCCAGGAATTGATCGGCCGCTGCCAGGAAATCCGGCGCGGGCAGATTGGGCACGTAGGCGAACTTGGCTTTCTGGACCTGGGCGGCCAGCTCCTTCTGGGCGGCCACCTGCTTAGCGATGATGGTGTCGGCAAAGAGCATGGCGTCCCGGAGCTCCTCCTCGGAGATTTCCTTGGCGCTGCCCTCGATCATGATGGCCTTCCCCTCCACGCCGGCATACACCAGGTCGATGTCGCTACGGGTGATCTCCTCGTTGGTGGGATTGGCCACAAACTTGCCGTCAATGCGTCCCACCCGGAGAGCCCCCACGGGGCCTTCCCAGGGGATATCAGAGACCATGAGGGCGGCGGAGGCTCCCAGGATGGAGAGGACATCCGCCTCGTGCTTCCCATCGGCGGAGAAAAGGGTGGAGACGATCTGCACCTCGTTGTTGAATCCCTCGGGGAAGAGGGGACGCAGAGGGCGGTCCGTCATGCGAGCGGTGAGAATCTCCTTCTCGGTGGGGCGCCCCTCCCGCTTGAAGTAGCCTCCGGGAATCTTGCCGGCGGCGGCGAAGCGCTCCCGGTATTCCACAGAGAGGGGGAAAAAGTCAATGCCCTCCCGGGGAGCGGCGGCGCAGGCGCAGACCAGGACGGTGGTGTCGCCTTGGCGCACCACCACAGAGCCGTTGGCCAACAAGGCCAGCTTCCCTGTCTCGATGGAGAGGGAGCGTCCTTCTCCAAGGTCGATGGATACTTGATGTGTGCTCATGGCGTTCCTCCTGGCGGACTACCGGCGGAGACCCAGCTTGGCAATCAGAGCGCTGTAGCGGGAGTAGTCTTCCCGGGAGAGATACTTCAGGAGGCTGCGGCGCTGGTTCACCATGGCCAGCAGACCACGACGGGTGCTGAAATCCTTCTTGTGCACCTTCAGGTGCTCGGTGAGCTCCTTGATGCGGCCCGTGAGCAGCGCCACCTGCACCTCCACGGAACCACAGTCGTTCTCAGAACGCTTGAACTGCTCAATGGTCGCCAGCTTGTCTTCTTTCGTCATAGGTCAACGATTCCCTTTGGGGTTGCGCCCCTCCTTCTGCCCCAGGCCAGACTAGGGAATACTTTTCCCAGACTCCAAAATGCGGTCATGGCCCAGTGTGTCTCAGCAATGGAAAGGCAATCCGCATAATGTATCCTTGCCAGAACATTTTGCAATGCCTCCCCACCCCCAAAAGACCCCGCCCACCACATAGCCGCCCCCGGGAATCGGAACGCCCCCCCCGGGACACCTTTGGCGGGACATCCTCACTCCCGGAACCCATTCTGGGAAAAGAAATCCATAACCAGCGATGGCCTAAGGGGTTGCCACGGGATCTCGGGGAGGATTCCAAAAATCGCCATAAGCGCTTGGGGAAAAAAACTTATGATATCGTATTCCCACGGCGTCCCCCCCCCTGGCATCCCGTGTTTTCTTCCCGGCCCCGGGGCTTCCGGAAAGCGCCGACGTCCGCCCGTGCCAATACGCTAGTTCACCCCGCAACAAGGAGGTTCTCTTTGGAAAAGAGTGATTTGCATTCTGACTTAGATGTCGTGAAAGAGGCGTTGATGACCGTCCCGCTCCAGGGCAACATCCCCCTGGAGATGGTTCCGGTGATCGTCACGGAGGACGCAAAACAGAAAGCGGCGACCGGGAAATGGGCCAAATACCCGACGCCCCTGTCCGAGGACTACTGGATCGGGAAATACCCGGTGACCCAGGCGCAGTGGAAGGCCGTGATGGGGAATACTCCCTCCAAGTTTCCAGGGGCCACGAAGCCTGTGGAGTGCGTCTCCTGGGGGGATGCCAGGGATTTCTGCCTGAAACTGAATATCCTGACCAGGGGAAAGCGGCCGGAGGGCTATCAGTTCTCCCTTCCCACGGAGGCCCAGTGGGTATACGCCGCCCAGGGCGGGCAGAAATGCAGTGTCCGTCCCGACATTTTCGCCGGCGGCAACAATCCGGACAGCGTGGCGTGGTGTGCCGGCAACAATGCCCACACGGGCACTCACCCCGTCGGGCAGAAAGTGGCCAACCCCCTCGGACTCTTTGACATGAGCGGAAACGTCTGGGAGTGGTGCCAGGAGGAATACGGCCATTATCCTCACAACCCCCACCCGCCTCGTTACCGCCATGGCGGCGGCTGGGACACCCCCGAGAGATGCTGTGAAATCGAATATCGAGGGCACCTGGTCGCCGGGGTCCGGAAGCCCAACCTGGGGTTCCGCCTGGCTCTGGTTA
>JAEDNW010000007.1:0-32119 GCA_016302315.1 Lentisphaeria bacterium | reverse complement strand
AAGAAGGAGGACTCTCCCAAGAAGGAGGACTCTCCCAAGAAGGAGGACTCTCCCAAGAAGGAGGACTCTCCCAGGAAGGAGGACTCTCCCAGGAAGGAGGGGAACGCTTCCAGCCCCCGGTATCTGCAACAGGACGATCTTCCCTTCTTCTTGTAGCCCCTTCCGGGAGGACGTCCGGGCGTGTTTCCGGCGTCCGTGGCGATGGTGCGGCGAGGCCATCCCTCTACCCCGGCTCTCTATCCCTAGACTGTGAATCGATGAAGCATCGTCTCTCCTTTTTTCTGGTTCTTCTTGGGCTGACGGTGGGGCTTTTTGCCCAGTCCCCGGAGACACGCCGCCTTTTCCTGGGGACGCCCGCTCCCGCTGCCCCCGCGCCCGCAGCGCTTCCCATCCTGGGATTGCCCCAGGGAAAGACCCCCGCCTTGCTGCCGCCCCTTGCTCCTGCTCCCGCCCCGGCAGAGCAGGAGCCGGCGCCCCGCCTTGTGCCCCGCACCGCCCCCTTCCTCCCCTCCCTCTCCCTGGGGGGAACCCTGGCTTCCCGGTATATCCGGGAGGGCTGGTGCCGGAACTCCTCCCCGGTGGCCATCCTCCAGGGGGAAGTCCAGGAAAGCGGCCTTTATCTGGGCCTCCGGGAAGTCTACAACTTCTCCGATCGGGCGGGGAGGGGACGCCACTTCCAGGACAGCCACCTTTATCTGGGCTATGCCATGGCCTTCGGCGACACCGGGTTCCTGGGACCGGTGACCGTGGATTTCTGCTGGACCTATAACGCCTATCCCGGCCACTCCCGGGAGAACTCCGGCAGCCTCTCCCTGGCGCTGCAGCTGGAGGAGTTCTGGCGCTGGGAGCGCCTGGCCCTTTCGGGAAGCCTCTCCCTGGAACACAACTACGGCAAGAATGAAACCTTTGCCGTGGCGGAAACCACCCTCCACTGCGCCCTCCGGGAAGACGGCGCCCTGATATGGGAAAACTCCCTGGGACTCTTCTGGGGCGACAGCCGACGGATGCGCGCCATGACCCAGGGGGATTGCGGCGGAAATGCCCTCTACACTCTCGCCCTGACCAGCAGCCTGCCCTGGCAGGTGGGGGACTGGGTGATCGCCCCCTTCCTGGAGGCGGATTTCCATCCCGACAGCCGGGCCAGAAAGGCCGCCAAACGGGATGACTTCAACGCCGCCGCCACGGTCACCGCCGGTCTGCGGGTCAGCCGGCACTTCTAAGGGGGAGGGCGAGGACGATGTCTCCTTCCTTCCCTCCGGTCTGGGAGAGCCTCCGATGATGGAATCCCCCCAGGAGACTTGGCAGGAGCGGGAATTCCCCCATTGGCGGAGGAATCTGGCGGTCCTCTGGTGCGCCCAGTTTATTTCCCTCTGCGGATTCTCCCTGTCCGTCCCCTTCGCCCCCTATTTTCTCCGGGAACTGGCGCCCGAGGCCAGCGAACCCCGGATCCGGCTCTATGCTGGACTTTCCTCCCTCCTGACCCAGGTGGCCTTCGCCGTGGCCGCCCCCCTCTGGGGATGGGTGGCCGACCGCTATGGGCGAAAGCGCATGGTGCTTCGGGCGGCCTCCATGGGGGCCGTTGTCCTGGGCTTCATGGGATTCTGCCAGCACGCCTGGCAATTCCTTTTCCTCCGCTTCCTCCAGGGATGCTTCACCGGCACCATCGCCGCCTCCACCACCCTGGTGGCCTGTAACACCCCACGACACCGGGCCGGCTTCGCCCTGGGCATGCTCTCCAGCTCCATCTTCTCCGGGGACATGACCGGACTGCTCCTGGGGGGAGTACTGTCGGAACGCTTCGGCTTCCGTAACTCCTTCCACATCTCCTGCGGGCTCCTGGTGGTGACCACCCTGACGGTCCTCCTCCTGGTGCGGGAACGCTTCACCCCTCCGCCTCCCCTCACGGCGGCGACTCCCTCCTCCCGGGGAGGGTGGCGGGAGACCTGGCAATGCGCCCTCCTTCCCGCCTTGCCTGTCCTGTGCATCTACGGCGTCCATTCCCTCGCCCGCCTCATGGACCAGTCCCAGATCGCCCTCTATGTGGAGGAGCTCAACGGAGGGGTGGGCTTCCCGGGACGGGAGTTGTACACGGGCTGGATCATGGGCGCCGGGGCCCTGGGGGCCGTCCTGGCGGGCTTTGTCCTGGCGCGTCACATCGATGCCCGGGCCGCCGCCATCGCCCAGTGGCTGGGGGCCATTGCCGGAAGCGCGGTGCTGGTGATGGCCCTCCTTCCCTTCCTGCTGCCCGCCACTCCCCGCATCCACCCCTTCGGCTTCGCCCGGGAGACCACCTGGGCCGTCATGGCCATGATTCCCCTCCGTTTCCTCATGGTCTTCTGCGCCGGCGGCATGGAGCCCATTTGCACCGCCTGGATCTCCAAGGTCACGGAACCCGCCCGGCGGGGCGTGATGTTCGGATATGCCCAGGCGGTGCGCTCCTGCGGCTCCGGAATGGGCCATCTGGGCGCCTGTGTGCTGGCTCCCCTCCTGGGGGTCAATTCTGTCTATTGGGCCATTCCGCTGGCCTTCTTCGCCACCTCGGCCATGGTGGCCGCCTTCCAGGGAAAAATCCATCGTCGCATGGCGCAGGTGGAGGCCCTGGGGGAGGCGAAATCTTCGCTGCCGTTGCCTGCCGGGGAAAATGCCGAAATCCCCGGGGGAGGGAAGGGCGGTTTTGGGGGGAGGGGCTATTTTGAGGAAGCGTCACCTTTCCCTCCTCCTGTCTTCCTTCCTTGGAGCTACCCATGTTCTTCCCTGTGGAATCCATTTCTCCCCTGTCTCCCTCCGGTCTCTTCCGGGAACGCCGTTTCGGCCTCTTTGTCCACTGGGGGCTTTTTGCCCTGGAGGGATGGCACGAGCAAGTCCAGTGGCGCCGGAAGATTCCCGCGGCGGAATATCAGAAGAGACAGGGCCGCTTCTGCCCCTCCCAATTCTCCGCCCAGGAATGGCTGGATCTGGTGCAGGAGGCCGGCATGGAGTATCTCTGCTTCACCGCAAAGCACCATGACGGATTCTGCCTCTGGGATACCCAGACCACCGACTACAAAATCACCCGCACTACCTGGGGACAGGACCCCCTGAAGGCCCTGGCCCAGGAATGCGAACGGCGAAATGTGGCCCTCTCCCTCTACTATTCCTATCCGGACTGGCACTGCCCCTTCTCCCTTAATTTCGGAGGCGACCACCAGCTGGACGCCCCGAATCCCGGAGACACCCCGGATCTGGTGAAGTATCTGGACTATCTCCGCCGCCAGGTCCGGGAACTGTGCACCCAATACGGCCCCCTGGCCCAGTTCTTCTGGGATATCCCCTCCGGACTCCAAATCCCTTCCTTCAATGAGGAAATCCGGCAGCTTCAGCCGGGAATCTTCATCAACAACCGGGGATTCGGACCGGGAGACTACGCCACTCCGGAACGCTGCGTCCCCGAAGGGGGCGCCTTCTCCCGCCTCACCGAGGCCTGTCAGTCCGTGGGACGACGCTCCTGGGGATTCCGGGAGGACGAGGACTACTTCTCCCCCGGCTTCCTCATCCGCTCCATGGACCGCATCTTCGCCATGGGCGGCAACTACCTCCTGAATGTGGGCCCCGATGCCCTGGGAAAAATCCCGCCCCAGGCCTGCCAAATCCTCCGGGAGGTGGGGCAGTGGTATCGCCGGTGCCGGGAGGCCATCGTCCTGGCGGATCCCGCCCCCGGACTCTGCCGCAATCCCGAAGTCATGCTCACCCGGAAGAACGATGTTCTCTATGCTCATCTCCCCCAGGGAGCCATCAGCTCCGCCTTTACCCTGCAGCCCCTGACGGCTCAGCCGCTGCGCACCACTCTCCTGAATACCGGGGAGGAACTCCAGGCCTCCGTGAAGCTTATCCCCGAATTCTTCCAGAACGGCCCCTGCCTCTTCGTGGAAGGACTCCCTCTGGAAAAGCTGAAGGACACGGTTCCCGTGGTGAAATTGGAGTTCCCCCGGGGAACCCTGGACCAGGAGGCGGCGATGCCCCAGGAGGGGTGGAACGCCCAAGTCTATTGAGACTCCCCGCTCCCCGCAACACCCTCTCCTCCTCCCCCGGAGAAGAGGGAAATATGGTCCCGTCTATTTCTATGCTATTCCTATTCCTGTTTTCAGGCTAATTTCCCGATTTCTGCCGGCGGAAATCGGGAAGTTCTGTTTTTTCTGCCCCTATTCTATTGTTTTTCTAGGGAAATTGTCCAAAATTATAAGCGTCGCCTTCTTTCCTGCCCATGGGGGCATTTCGCCTTTTTGTTGTCTTGGTTTCCTTGTTTGTTCCTTCCTTTTACAAATCTGTAAAACATCATGCGTAAATCCTTTACTCTCATTGAGTTGTTGGTTGTTATCGCCATCATTGCCATCCTGGCGGCCATGTTGCTGCCCGCCCTTTCCAAGGCCAGGGAGAAGGCCCGGGCCATCAGCTGCACCAGCAACCTGAAGCAGCTTCAGCTGGGACACAACCTCTACAGCACCGACTATGACGACTTCCTGCCCCCCATTGTCTTCTCCTTCTACACCGACGGTGGGCGCGACTGCGGCTTCTGGGGCGCTGTCATCGGCCGGGGCGACGTGACCACCTTCTTCACCCTGAACCCCATCATCCCCGGCACCCCCATGGTTGCCAGCGAGTGGAAGAGCAAGGATCCTGCCGCCCACGTCATGCAGGGTGGCGGCAATGGGGCGGACAAGAGCGCCTGGCACAAGGTGACCCTCTGCCCCTCCTGCCCCACCAACGAGCGCCTCATGGGCAACATCTCCTACCAAGCCAGCATCGGCATGGGCTACTGCTACAAGATCCTCAGCGGCGGATGGTACTCCAGCGAGTATTGTGCCGCCTCCGACTGGCATCGGGTCAGCTCCATCAAATACCCCTCCCTCCACGTGAATCTCTTCGACGGATCCACCTCCGGGCTCACCCATGACAACTCCGACCAGATTGTCCAGCTGGCGGATGAAATCGGGGTCTACGACTGGGCCAAAGCCGACAACATCTTCCGCCATAGCCTCCAGATGAACACCAGCTTCACCGACGGCCATGTGGAGGCCATCCCTGTCTCCAAGGCCAAGACTCCCAACGCCAGCAAGGGAAACAAGCGCTATCTGGTGACGGACTACTACTGGTATCCCAACTGCAACATCCCCGGCGGCGAAGACCGGTAGGGAACGTTTTCCCGGAGCAGCCTTTCCTCCCGGAGGTGGAAATGAAGGAACGCTACCTTTACGAGCACATCATTTCCAGCCTGAAGCGCCGCCTGGAGGAGGGGCTTCTCCTTCCGGGGGAGAAGGCTCCCTCTTTGGCGGCCCTCCGCCAGGAGTTCCGGGTGGGGACGGTCACCGCCACCCGGGCCCTTCAGGAACTCCAAGCCCTGGGGTTCCTGGAACGACGGCCGGGAAACGGGTATTTCGTGAAGGCCCCCTCCCGGGAGGGGCTCCTCCACCGGGAGATGGTAGGATGCCTCCTGCGCTCCAACTACGTCTCTCCCAACGACCACTATTTCGATGAAATCGTCTGCGGCATCCAGCAGGCCGCCTTCCGGGGAAGGGTGAATCTGCTCTGGAGCCACCTGGCCGCCCAGTTCTGCGCCTCCTGGTGTGACTTGAGCCGGGAAAACCTGGTCTCCGCCGCCCTGGAAATGAACAATCTGGTGGAGGGATACCTATTGGATGAACGGGTTTCCGACGAGACGGCCCGGGCCATCCTCACCCGCACGGGAAAGCCCGTGGTCATCGTCAACCGCACCACCACGCTTCCCGTCTTCTCCGTCTCCCCAAACTATCGCAAGGCCATGCGGGATTTGCTGGGCAACCTCCAACGAATGGGCTACAGCCGCTTCCTCCTGGCAGCCAGTGGGGTGGACGCGTTTTCCCAGAAGGAAAAGGAACTGGGCTTTTCCCTGGGCCTGGCGGAACTGGGGATTCCCCTGAAGAATGCCGCCGTCCTTCCCCAGTGCATGATGCGGGAGATGGGGGAGAGCTATCGGGAGTTCCGCCGCCTCTGGAAGGAATTCTCCCCTGGGCGCCTGGTGGTCATCTCCGCTGTGGACAATTTCTCCTCCCTTCTCATCAAATGCCTGGAAAAGGATGGGTTCTCCGTGCCCCGGGACCTGGGGGTGGTCTCCACCGACGGACTGGAAGTCTATGTCGGCGGTCTCAACCCCATTTCCAGCCTAAAAGTCCCCACGGTGGAAATGGGGGAAAAGGCCCTCAGCCTCCTCCTGGGGGAAATCCGGCAAAGACGGGAAATCCCCGTCCAGAATTACCAGTTGAATTCCACCATGTTCTTCGGCGCCACCCTCTGACCCCATCCCCATGCTCCTCCGCTTCCTCCGCCTCCTCTGCCTCCTCTGCCTCTCCCTGACTGCCTTCCCCTGGGAAATCCCCCTGGGGGAGGCGGTCCGCCTGGATACCCGGGGCGCTTCGCTGACCCGCTACACCTGGCAGGGACACTCCCTGGTGCCCGCCAACGGGGAGACGGGAACCCTCACGGAAGTGGCCTTCGTCACCCAGGGGGAAAACACCGTGGCGGGGGAATCCTTCCGCAAGCTGGAGTTCCGGGCGCTGCCCTCCCATGGCGATCCGAAGACCCCCAGCCTGCTTCTGGAAGCCCAGGGCATCCAGGCCTTCTGCTGGCTCCGCCTGCAAAAACGGTATACCCTGCAGGAGGATGGCTCCCTCCAGGTGGAGTATACCCTGAAAAATCTGGATGACAAACCCCATTCGGTGGGGCTTTGGATACGCACGCTGCTGCGGGAAGGAGAGGGGGAGGCCCAGCAGCCCAACCGGTATTTCTTCGCCCGCCAGGGAGCCCTGGACTCCTTTGTTCACCCCGGTCCCGGCGCCCAAGGAGACTTCTTTGTCATGAATCCCACCTCTGGGACGGCGGGGGTGTGCGGCCCCCAGGGGGTGGGCACCTTGGTGTGCCTGCCGGACGACGAGGTGGAGGCCTTCTATTCTTGGCGTTCCGAGTCGGATTCTGTGGCCACCTTGGAGTGGTTCATTCGGGAGGCGGAGATTGAGGGGGGGGCGGAGCGTCAGTTCACTCTCTTTCTCTTGCCCTGCGGGGATGTGCCCGCCCGCATGGGGGCTGTGGGCCGCCGGACTGCCTTCTCCGGGGAAGAATCCCCCTGCCTCTTCCCCCGAATTCTGGCTGGCGAGATCCCGGAGGGGAGCTACGGATTGCCCCCGGAACCCTCCCTGCCCGTGAGCGAAAAGTACATGGATGTCTCGGGAAAGCGTCAGTTCTTCCCCTCAGTTCGGGCCGTGCGCTTCCCGGCGGAGACGGATCTTTCCCAGCTGGGGGTCTATGCATGCGCCAATGGGCGGGAATGTCTGGATCGCCCCGTGGCTTTCCATAGGGAAAGCCTCCCCTCCGGAGAACAGCGAGTCCTCTTCCTGGTGCCTGGCGTGAATCCCAAGGGATTCTATTTCACCAAATTCCAGGATGGATACGCCTATGATGACCAGGGGCTCCTCCTGGGGGAGGAGGAGTTCCATTTCCGCTTCTGCCTGGACATCCCCCAGGAAGAGCCCCCGCAGTTGACCCCCCGGGGAAAATGGCTCCTGGAACAGGGGCCGCAGCTCCTCGTCAACGGGGATGTGGAACTGCCCTCCTATCAGGAGGACGACTGGCCCTGGGGATTCCCCTGGAGCCAGGAGCTCCGCTCCAGCCGGGGAATGTTCTTCTGGGAGGAGAACGGCAGCTTCGATGGCTCCCGGTGCCTACGCCTGCAACTGCCGGAAGGCTCCCCCTTCTGGGCAATCTGGCCCGTCCATTTCCGCACGGAACCCGGCGTCAAATACACCGCCTCCTGCTATGCCATGGCCGAAAATCCCGACCAGGACTGGGCGGTGGTCCAGGTGATTCAGCTCAACGAGGAGGGAAAGCATCTCCGGGAACGCAATGTCCATCTCCAGCATGAAAAAGTGGCCTTCCCCTGGAAGAAACTGGAACAGTCCTTCTTTGTGGAGGAGGATATCCCTACCGCCGCCCTGGAATTTTCCACGCTGCGATGCCCCACGGTGAAACTCTCCATGGACAAGCTCAGCGTGGTGCCCGAGGATTTCACCTATGTGAAGCGGGACCGGAAGGACTTGCTGCGGGAGGAACTGATGGGGAGCCGCAATCCCCATGTGGACATCATCGAACATCTGGATGACTCCGTGGTGACTCCCCATGAGAAGTGGCTGGCGGATCCGGCCCAGCCTCTGGAGGGCGTCCTCTATCTGCCCTTGGCCAGCACCCGCACCGTCCAGACTCCCTTCCGGCGCACCATCCTGGAAATGGCCCAGAGAATGCCTCTGGAATATCAGTATATCCCCCTCTTCCGCAAGGTGACACGCTTCGAACACGGCTGGGATGTCACCTTTGGGGACTCCTTGGAGGAATACACCATGGAATGTCTTCGGCAGGTGCAGGAGACGCCCCGGGTGGTCCTGGTCCAGGCCATGGATTTCAAGACCATGGTGCAGCCGGAATTCGTGGAGGAACTCCTCCGCTTCCGACAGGAAGGGGCCAATCTCCTCTTCCTGGGATGCCAGAATGTCCCCCCATCTCTCTTAGGGGAGGAAACCCCGTTGCCCTCCTCCTGGACGACCCTCCCCCAAATGCGTACCCTTCCCGAAAGCCTGCGGCGGGAGGGATTGCGGGGATACCGAAGCCCAGAGGGTCGATGGAGCGTCTGCTTCCAGCCTGCCGAGGATGAGTGGTACCTGACACCCCAGTTCTTCGAGTGCGTTCCCCCGGAACAGGCCGAACAAAATGTCCCCTCCCTCTGGGGACGCAATTTCCCCTATTGGGAATATCTCCATCTCCAGACCCTGAAACTCCTCCGGGGGCTGGCCGGAATCCCCCTCCCCGCCCGGCTGGAAGCCTGCCAGGAGGATGAGGTGACTCTGGTGGCCGCCCAGCCCATGAAGGCCCGCCTCCGGGTCCGCATCCAGAATCTCCACCGGGTGACGGAGTTGGAATACACCCAGGAACTCTCCCTAGAGGCCGGGGAACAGCGCCTCCGTCTCTCCCGGGAGGGGCTGCCCGGGGGACGCCATGTGGCCCATCTCTTCCTGGAAGACGAGAATGGCAAGGGCCTGGATTGCGGCGCCACCGCCTTCTCTCTCCCGGAAACCCACCCTCTGACCCTCACCTTCTCCCGGGAGGACCGGATCTACCGCCCCGAGGAGGAGGTGGAGATGGCCTTCTCCTGCCCCTCCTGGCCGTCGGATGCCCGCCTGGAAGTGAAGATCTCCGATGCGGAAGGCCGTCTTCTGCAGCAGGAGACCCTGGTGCCCCAGGAGAACGCCTCCCTCACCTTCACGCCCCAGCGCCCCCTGGCCCGGCTCTACCGGGTGGAGGCCCTTCTCCGGGAGGGGGATGCCCCCCGCAGTGAAGTCTACGACGAGTTCGCCCTCCGCATCCTCAAGGATCCCTGCCACATGGATGCCCTGGTCTGGCTGGGATACTATCCCATGGTGAAAACCCTCCGGGAGTTGGGCTTCACCCATCAGATGGTGAATCTCCAGCAGGATATGGAGTCCATGGGCATGCTCCACGCCCTGGCGGATGTGGGGCTCCAGATGGTGGCCACCCGGGCCGGACAGTTGGATGTGCCTCATGAATCCGAATTACGCTACCGGGGAGACATCCCCTCCGATCCCGTCCGCAATCCCTGCTACTCCGACCCCTCCTTCCTCCAGGCGCTCCATACCCGCATCCGCACCCGGATGGAACAACAGCGCTACGCCTTCTATGGCATCACCCTCCAGGAGATCGCCGACGAGGCCTATCTGGGACGCAGCGTCTGCTACAGCCCCTTCTGCCTGGAGGGCTTCCGCCAGCGGCTCCAGGAGGAATATGGCACCCTGGATGCCCTGAACCAGGAGTGGGAGACCTCCTTCCGCCGCTGGGAGGAGGTGGTGCCCTGCCAGTTGGAGGAACTCCCCGCCTCCGAGAATCTCAGCCGCTGGCTGGACCACAAGCTCTTCATGACCGCCCTCTATGCCAAAAACTGGGTGGGTGGCACCCGGGAGGCCATCCGACAGGCTGTGCCGGGAAGCCAGGCCGGACTCTCGGGCACCCAGGTGCCGGGCTTGAGCTACGACTGGGCCCAGCTGATGAAGTACATCGACTGCCTCTCCTTCTACGGCGGCATCCAACGAAAACTGGTCCATGATCTGTCGAAACCCGGTTTCGTGGCGGGAGAATGGACCGGATATTGCCTGGCCTACCAGGTGAATGAATTCGACCAAAAGGCACGGCTGTGGGACAATCTCTTCCTGGGTTCCAATTTCTCCAGCATCTTCATGGGCCACGGAATGCACGGGGATCTCTCCCCCAATCCCAATATGAAGCTCTACAGCCAGGGCCTGAAGGAAATTCGGAAAGGGGCGGACTGCCTGGTGCTCTCCGCCCAGGAGATCTTCAAGGAAGTGGGAGTCCTTTACTCCCAGAGTTCCCTCTATACGGCCATGGGAACCCTAGGGGCGAATGTGTGGCACAACAGCCAGACGGGGTGGGCCGCTCTCCTCTCCGATCTGAAGCAGCCCTTCCGCTACCTCACTTATGAGGACCTGGACCAGGGAGTCCCCGCCGACCTGAAGGTCCTGGTGCTCCCCTGCACCCTGGCCCTCTCCTCCCGGGCCCTGGAACATCTCCAGACCTTCGTGGAGAACGGCGGAACCCTCCTGGCGGATTTCGCCCCCGCCGTGGCGGACGAGCACGGAAAGTTCCAGCGTCGCCTGGAGGCGGAGAGTCTCTTTGGCGTGGATCGCTCCCAAAGCACCCGGGATCTGGTGGAGTTCTCCCTGGACAGCTGGGGAAGCTGCACCCTGCGCTACGGGGAGGGGGCACTCCGTCTTCAGGAAGCCCAGGCCGGGGAAACCGCTCCCGACGGCACCCCCGTCCTCCTGGTCCGCACTCTCGGACAGGGACGGGTCTGTCTCCTGAATCTCCTCCTCACGGGCTATCAGGAAATCCAACTGGGCGGCGTGGGGGGAGAATTGCTCACCACCAAGAGCGGAAATTCTCTCTTCTGCCAGAAAATCCGGGAATGGATGGACGGGGAACTCCAGAAGGCCGGCGTCTCCCCCAGAGTCCAGGCAACCCTCACGGAGAATGGCGAACTTTATCCCGCCCATACCACCCTCCGACAAGATGGGGAAAATCTCCTCTTCGGCATGGTGAAGCCCGTGACGGACAACGGCACCGGAAAATACCCCATGCTCTTCCAGGACACCCCGGAGGAGGAGGTGAGGGTGGAACTTCCTGTGGAGGGCTTCCTCTACGATGTGAGGAAGGGCGCCTTCCTGGGTGAGGGAAAAACCTTCACCGCCAAGCTGGTGCCTGGAGACGCCCTCCTGGTGTCCATTCTTTCCCGCAAGCCCGAGGGACTCTCTCTCCAGGCGCCAGAGGGCATCCGCCCCGGCGAGACGGTGGAACTTCCCTGCCGTCTGGAGGGCGGCGAGGGGCCCCAGGTCTTCCGCCTGGAAGTGGTGGATCCCCAGGGCAACGCCCGGGAGGAATATCAGCAGGTCCTCCGGGGCGAAGACGCCCAGGCGGAATTCACCTTCGCCTTCGCCCTCAACGACCCCAAGGGCGCCTGGACCCTCACAGTGACCAACGTCAATACCGGGTTGCAGGCCTCCAGGGAACTTCTGCTGGAATAGAAGTCGTCACGGCCTCCTCCTCCTGGAATGTGGGGGGGGGGAGGAAGGCCGTCCCTGTCCCTTCCCCGAAGTCTGTGCCCCTTCAGAGCCGTCTTGCCTCGGAGCCTGGGAGAGGCATTCTGAAGGAGTCGTTTGGGGACGAGGGGGTTATTTTTCGAAGACTTGCGCCACCTTCTTCAGCAGTTGGGGGATGGGGAGATGCTGAGGGCAAAGGCGTTCGCAGTTGTGGCAGTTCAGGCACTGGCTGGCGGTGCCGTAGTTCAGGGCCATGCGGCGGTAATACATTTGCTGGGTGCGGAAGGGGAGGTGGCACCGTTCTTCCAGCCGGTAGCTATTGTAGAGAGAGAAACACCGGGGGATGGGGATCTTCCGTGGGCAGCCATCCAGGCAGTAGGCGCATCCCGTGCAGGGGATTTCCTGGCTGTTTCGGATGCTTTCCACCGCGTTCGCCAGGATGTGGCGCTCCTGGTCGTCCAGGGGATGGAAATCCTCCATAAACGAAAGGTTGTCCTCCATTTGGGCCAGATTGCTCATGCCGCTGAGGACCATGCCCACGTTTTCGGGAGAGGCGGCGAATCGGATGGCCCAGGAGGGCAGGGAGGCATGGGGATGATGGGCCTTGAGGAGGGCCTCCGCTTCGGGAGGAAGGTGCGCCAGGTTGCCGCCCCGCACCGGCTCCATCACAATCACCGGCTTGCCATGACGCAGACAAGTCTCATAGCATTTCCGGGACTGCACCGCCTGATTCTCCCAATCCAGGTAGTTCAACTGCAATTGGACAAACTCCATTTCCGGATGCTCGGTGAGCACCCGCTCCAAAAGCGCCGCTTGGTCGTGGAAGGAAAAGCCCACGTGGCGCACCAGGCCCTCCCGCTTCTTCTGGAGAAGCCAGGAAAAGCAGTCCATGGCCTCGTAGACAGGATAGTGGTCGGCGCTTATGTCGTGGAGGAGATAGTAGTCAAAGAAGGTCACCCCCGTGTCTTCCAACTGCTGTTGGAAGATGGCATCCCGTTCCTCCCGGCGCTGAAAGTATTCGCAATGGAGTTTGGTGGCCAGGGAGAAGCGGTCCCGGGGGTATCGCTGAGAAAGGACGGTCTTTACGGCATTCTGGCTCTTTCGCCCGCAGTACATGATGGCGGTGTCGAAGTAAGAGAATCCCCGTGCCAGAAATAGGTCCACCATCTTCTTGACCTGTTCTAGGTCAATGCTGGCAGGGTCTCCCTCGCGAAGGAGGGGAAGGCGCATCAAGCCAAAGCCCAGTTTCTTTTTCTGGGGGAAGATTTCTTGAACGGTGGGCATGGGCGGGAGAGTGGCGGGATCAGGGCGTATGAAAGAACTGTTCGCCGATGAGGGCGGTGAAGAAGGAGCCGGTGAAGAGGAGGGGGGTATGGGAGGGGAGTTGCTCCGGGCGATCCAGGGAGGGGATGATTTCCCGGATGGGAAGGCCGGCCTCCTGGGCCGCCTGGACCAGCTGGGGCAGGGCGCTTCCCCGGGGCGTCTGGGGGCTGGTCAGGATATATTCGGCATCCATGCCCTTCAGTCCCTCCACGATGCCGGTGACGTCTTTGCCGGGGACGCATCCCAGAACGCAGAGGAAATGGGTGTGGGGATAGAGGGTGGCCACGGCCTCCTTGAGGCGTCGGGCACTGTCTCCGTTGTGGGCCGCATCCAGGATCACCGGCGGAGTTTCCCGAATGCATTCAAAGCGGGCCCGGAGCCGGGGTGGGCGAAAACGGGACTTCTCGGGAACCAGTCCCAGGTGCTCCACCGCGCTCCAGGCACATTGGAAGTTCTCCCGGAGGAAGGGAGGGGTGGCGGAAGGAAGCCAGGTGGACACCGGGGCATTCTGGCCGGGACGGAACAGGGGGGCGTGAAGCCGTCGGGCCTCCGCCACAATCACCGCTTCCCCTGCCGCGTAGGGCTGCCGGCTCAATAGCACCGGGGTCTTTTCCCGGAGAATCCCCGCCTTCTCCGCCGCAATCTGGCGAATGTCGCTGCCCAGCAGCGCCGTGTGGTCGTAGCTCAAGGGGGTGATGATGGCCAGCTCCTTTCGCACGGGATAGTTGGTGGAGTCCACCCGCCCCCCGATGCCCGTCTCCAGCACCGCATATTCCGCCCCCTTCCGATGGAAATACTGGAGGGCCAGTACGGTAAAGAGCTCAAAGAGGGAGGGCTTCAGGCCGGCCTGCCGCACCTTCTCGCACAATGGGATGGCCAGGGCCTCCAGCTCTTCCAGAGAGGCCAGTTCTCCGTCGATCTGGAAGCGCTCCCGGACGGTGTCCAGGTGGGGACTGGAGAAGACGCCGCAGCGATGTCCCGCGGCGGTGATGAGGGCGGCGGTGTAGTAGGAGGTGGTGCCTTTGCCCTTGGTGCCGGCCACATGAACCAGCTTCAGTCCCTCCTCCGGATGGCCGGCCAGTTGGGCCAGGGGGCGGAGCCGGTCCAGGGTGTAGTTGGCGGGATCGTGCTGCTGGGCCACGCTCTTCTCCAGGTCATAAAATTCCCGAAAGAGCTGAAAGAAGGCGTTTTCCCGCTGGGGATCAAAGTCTTGAAGCATGGAGAAAGGGACGCAAGGAGGCCGAGAAGGAGGAAGAAAAGGGAAACGAGGAGAAGATATTGCCCCTTCTCCGGACGTCTTCCCCGTCTCCTCCCTTTTTCCCGATTTCCGGGACGCCGGGACAAAAAAAAAGGCGCCAGAGGAGGAAATCTCTATCTGACGCCCGCAATGGCTTTCCCTGATTCAGGAAAAACTACTTCTCGGCCTTCTTCAGCTCGGCCACCTCGGCCTCCAGCTTCTCCAGCTTCTCCAGGATGGCATCCAGCTTGGCGGAAAGGGGCATGAAGTCCGCCAGCTTGGCGCTGGATTCCTTGGCGGCCTTGGCAATGCGCTCCCGGGCGGCCTTGCCCTCGTTCACCAGACGATCCTTCAGATCCCCATTCTCTTCCGACTTCACCCCCACCTTGTCCAGGGTGGTCTTCACCAGTTCGTCCACCTTATTGTAGGCCACAGAAGCCACGCCAAGACCCAGATTGAAGCCTTCTTCCAGCAGATTCAACATCTTCTTTTCCTCCATCGTTTCCTTCCCATCGCAATCCAACACAGGGAAGGGAATGTGACTGGCACAAAACACCGCCTCCGGGAGAAAAACAGCCCCCAAAGGCCCTCTTGAACGGAAAACAGGGAAAATATATCCCAAAATCCATGGTGATTCGAGAAAAAATCCGAAAAATGCGGTAAATTTTCGTGCATTGCACAAAAATCAGAAAAATTTGCCATGACAAAGCCAAAGTCCACCAATCTGAGCATCCGCATGGAACTGGAGTTGAAGAAGGATGCGGAAGAACTCTTCGGAAGCCTGGGCATGAGCCTGACCACCGCCTTCAATGTCTTCCTCCGACAGTCCCTCCGGGTTCAGGGACTCCCCTTCTCCGTGACCCGAAAAGAGGAGGACCGCAAAACCGACGACAAAACCCCACCTCCTATTCCACCTGAGGAGTAATAATTAAATAACTAATTTAGTATAAAGTAGTTATATAATATTATGGCTCTTGCCCCGCACGGGGCGTAAGAAGTGGGCTTGACCTCTCTCGAAGAAGATGTCAAAAAGCCGAGAGAGCCAACCTCATGTAAGAGAAGGAGGGAAAAGGGGTAGTAGGGACTGTTTCCGGTCGCCTTCGGGAATGGCCTTCCTTGCATAACACGGGATGGCCATTCCATTCTCCCCCCCCTATTTCCCCTACCCCATGAAACGAGTCTTCCTTCCTTTCCTTCTGTGTTTCCTTCTTACTATCCCGGGCTGGGGAGAGACTTCCCCAAAAGATAATGAGACCTCACAGCCGGTTGTCCCTCTGATTCCTCAAGAGACTTCCCAAAAAGAAATCGAGGCCTTGCGGCAGAAGGCCCAGCAAGGGGTTGCCCAGGCACAATGCGATCTTGCCCTTTGCTATTTCGATGGTGACGGCGTCCCTCTGGATTTAGGGGAGGCGGTGAAATGGTTCCGTCTGGCGGCAGAACAGGGATATGCCCCGGCGCAATTCTCCCTAGGCCTTTGCTATGGCCAGGGCTCTGGCGTTCCCCAGAATATGACCGAGACGGTGAAATGGTTCCGTTTGGCGGCAGATCAGGGATATGCTCCGGCGCAATTCTTGCTCGGCTTTAGCTATGCCAATGGTGATGGCGTTCCCCAAAATGATTCAGAGGCGGTGAAGTGGTATCGCTTGGCGGCAGATCAGGGGCTTGCCGAGGCGCAAAACGAGCTTGGTCTTTGCTATGCCAATGGTACTGGTGTGACCCAGGATTTCGCCGAGGCAGTGAAATGGTTCCGTCTGGCAGCGGACCAGGGATATGCAGAGGCGCAATACTATCTCGGGGTTAGCTATGACAATGGCTATGGGATCCCCCAGGATGATGCGGAGGCAAAGAAGTGGTATCGCCTGGCGGCGGAGCAGGGACATCCTTGGGCGCAATTCGCCCTTGGCCTTGGCTACACCTATGGGATAGGCGTTTCCCAGGATGATGCGGAGGCCGCGAGGTGGTTCCGTCTGTCGGCGGAGCAGGGAGATTCCCGGGCGCAATGCTTCCTGGGGCGTTTCTATGCCGAGGGTAGGAGCGTCCCCCAGGATGATGCCGAAGCGGTGAAGTGGTTCCGCCTCTCTGCGGAGCAGGATGACGCCGAGGCACAATGCCGTCTGGGGCGTTGCTATGAGGAGGGGAAGGGCGTTCCCAAAGATCCTGCCGAGGCGGTGAAGTGGTATCAGCTGTCAGCCGGCCAGGGATATGCCGAAGGGCAATATGCTCTTGGCCAGTGCCATGCCCAGGGCACGGGGGTTGCCAAGGATATGGCGGAGGCGGTGAATTGGTTCCGTCTGGCGGCGGATCAGGGGAATGCGGATGCACAGCTGGCCCTTGGGAAATGCTATGTCGAAGGCACCGGCGTTTCCCAGGACAAGGAGATGGCTCGGAAGTGGTTCCAGACCGCCCAGGAAAACGGACATATGATGATTCGCATGCAGGCGCAGGAAGCGCTGAAGGCATTGGATCGGAACTAGCGCCGACCTTGTGCGGCCGGGGCAGGCGGAGAGGGGCTGTCCCGGCAGAATCGAGGGGGGGATGGGGCTGTCCCTTTGGGAAGCGGTGTCGTATCGGGATAACTTATCGGCGCCGGGAGATGGCGATGGCGGCGTAGTTGCCGTGGGGGAGTCTGGCGGGTTTCTGGATTTCCAGGTCCACCTGCTGGATGGCGGGATGGGCGTCCAGGCAGAGCTGGGCCAGGTTTTGGGCTAAGGTTTCGATGAGTTGGCACTGGGAGGATTCGCAGGCCCGGAGGAGAGTCTTGGAGAGCTTAGCGTAATTGGCGGTCTTCTCCAGATCGTCGCCCCTGGTGGCCTCCCGGGTGTCCAGGTGGAGGGTGAGGTGGAGAAGGAGGGCCTGGGGCAGAAGCCGTTCCTCCTCCTTGCATCCGATATGGCTGGTGCATCGCAGTCAGGCGATGCGGATTTGATCCAGGGCGACAGGGGGGATGGCAGCTGGCTTTCGGGACAGGGATAGTGTTTGGGGGTGGCGTAGAAGGGGAATTTTGCGGCGCCCACGAAGGGTACGGAGGGGGCAGAGCCTGCTGTCGCATGCTCCGCCTGGGGGGGGAGGGACGCTACATCCCCCCGTTTGCGGGGTGCGGAGGGGGAATCCTCATGAATCCCGTAGGGGTGGGAGGCGCGAATCGTCGGGGGTGAAGCGAGCGCAACCCTCGGCTCCTGCAGAGGGGGTTAGGGGAAGAGGAGGAGAGGGAAGAGGCTGGCGTCTTCTGTGCCGGCCAGTCCCGGGGAGAGAGCCAGCCAATAGGGGGGCTCTGAGGCTCCAGTCTGGTTTTGATCGAAGATGACCCAGGACATGTGCAAGGGGGTGCCGTCTCCTGGGGTGGTGCCCAGTTCTTTCCAGGGAATCGCCACTTCATAGTAGGTTTTTCCTTGGATTCGGGAGACATGGGCGTCGAAGGGGAGATTTCCCCGGGTGGGAGCGAGATAGTCCACGATCTCCACTCCGTGGTTGGTGAGGGCGATTCCGTAGTTCTTTTCAGCGGAGCGGGGAGTTGAGGAGAGAGGGAGGAAGTCGGCGGGGGGGAGGGTTTGGGTGGAGAAGGCGAATTGGAGAGAATCTCCCCGCCAGAGTTCGGAGGCAGTGCCTTCCTGGACGTGTGTGGGGTCGTCCACCTCGGCCGCCAAATAGAGGCATTGATCGTCGTAGGCCAGGGTGCAGAGGGCGGAGATATTGTGTCCGTTGGGGTTGTAGTCGGTTTTGAAGTAGGCCCGTTCGGGCTGGAGGGCTTCTTTGGGGAAGATATCCTGGGGGTATTGGAGGAGGCGTGAGGGGAGTCCTTTGCGCCAGGATCCGGTGCCATCCAAGGTGGGGGTGGCGGGGAGTTTGGGGAGAGAGAGGGGTTCGGGGGCTTGGTCGTGGAGGCCCAACGTTGTATCTTGGGCATGGAGGGTTCCTTCCGGGGCGTAGGGAAGGAGGAGGCGCTGGGTCTCTCCCGGGGGCAGAGTGAGGTTTTTGGGGGGCTGTCCTGGGGATTCCCAGATCAGGGACTGCGGAGTTTGAGCCTGGGAGGCCAGGAAGAGGGCCAGTTGGGTCTGGGAATGGCGCACGAGGGCGGCCCGGAGGGAGGGGATGTTTTGTAGGAAGGCCTCTTGGAGTGCCGTCTCTACCCTTTGGGGGGATTCCCGGGTGATGAGATAGAGAGGGGAGGGAGAGAGGGTGAGGGGGTCTCCCGGCGTGTAGGGGGCTTCCCTGCCTAGCATGGTGACCAGGCGTCCTGTCTCTTGGAGAGCCGGGGCGAGGGTAGTTTCTCCTTGGAGGACCCACAGGGTGGCCACGGTGAAACCATCCTGTCGCTGAAATAGGTAGGCGCATTGGTTCCCGCAAAGGAGTTCCCCTGCGGGTTCCACGTAGGCCAATTCCCGGGTGACGGTGGCATACATGGCTCCTCCCGGAAGGGGGATTCCCTCGGTCTCCTCTCCTTTCGGGCCGGCCTTCACGGGCTTCCATATGGTGGTCATGAAGCGATCCTGGGGGGCGGGTTCTGCGTCCCAAAGGAGGTCGATGGGCTTGAAGAGTTCAAAGGAGAGGACCCGGCAGAAGCGATTGAGAATGATGTTGCGGAGGGTCAGCTGGGCCTGGAGGAGTGCCCGGGGGCTGTCGAAGGCATCCCCGTAGGCGATGGCGTATCCCGTTTCATTGTTCCGCACCACGGAGGGCTTGCCCAGTTTCCGGGCCATCTCCGAGGCCTGGGTGAGGAAAGATTTTACCTGCTCTTCGGGAAGCAGGACCTTGTCGGGCATCCGGAGATCCCAGTTGCCCGTGTATCCATCCAGGAGATACCCATCGAACTCTTCCCTCATATCCTCCAGGACCAGCCGCTCGTAGGGTTCCAGATTCTTCTGCACGTTGCATCCCCCTGTCCAGAAGGGGATGGCGGGATCCACGGCCCGGATGGCCCGTCGGACAATGCGGGAGAGAATCAAATGCTGGGCCATGGCCTCCACCCAGGTGCCGCAGTACTTGAATTGGATGGTGGCGGTGCTGGGAATCTCCTGCCCGGAACTCCAGGTGTGAATCCGTCCCTTGGTGGCCTGGGCCACCAGGGTGACGGTCTCCTTCAGCTTGTCCTGGAACTCATCGGTAACTACCGACTTGCCGTCTGCCAAGGCTTGGTCGTCATACCGCAGCTCCTTGCGGGGGGCGGTGTGGACATGGATGTCCATCTGGAACGCCCCGGAGTCCAGAAAGGGCTGGAGGACCTTGAGGTTATAGTCGGCCAATTGCCGGGGCGTGCGAATATGATATCCATCGGCGAAGAAGAATTTGTGGCTGATGGTGCCTACCCCTACCCGGCGAAAGCCTTCCAAAAATTGACCATAGACGCCATATCCCAACTGATAGAAGGGGTCATTTTTTGGGGGCGGGACGTTGACCACGAAGGCGGTCTGGATGCGGTAGCATGGTATATCTCCTTGTTGCAGAGTTGCTTCTGCTATGTAGTATCCAGGCGGGTAGTCGTGGCCTAGGGAGAGAGTCTGTTGGAGGGGCAGGGGGAGGCCGGAGGCTTCCCGTGTGGTCACCGTGCGTCCCGTCTCGTCTCGGACCTCCACGGCCAGGGAGACGGTGCCTTCCCCTTGGAGGCGCAGGAGAGGGGTGATCTCCTCCCCTGGGGTGTAGAAGCCCATAATTCCGCCGGGAAGGAAAAGACCGTGGGTGACTCCCCCTCCCATTGCCTCCCGGAAGGTGTGGTTTTTGGGGGGTGGGGGAAGGGGGAGGAGGGTCAGGGCGTCGTACCAGACCCGTCCTTTTCCGTGGAGAGTGGGGAGGATGCGGATGGTGGTGGAATCCAGGGCCTCAGTGTTCAGGATGCCTTGGAAGGGGCGCCAGGGGAAGGTGCCAGTCTCGGGGTCGTCTGCGGAAGAAATGCGCTCCCATTTCTGGTTTCCCTCCAGAATGATTCTAGCCCCTCGCCCTTCCTCCCCTTCAATCTCTTCTCCCCGGACATAGCCGGAGAGCAGATAGCGCCCGGGGGGCAGGGATACTGTCTGGGAAAGAGAGACTCGTCCCTGGGAATCCCCATTCTCCAACCGTAAGGAGGCCTGGCCTTCCCAGGCCTGGGAATCCGTGGCCCCCTCTCCTTGGAGGATTTTCCAAGAGGTCAGCCCTTCCTCAAAGCCGGGATTGGAGAGAAGGTTTTGGGCGCCCAAGGGGAGGCAGAGGGAAAGAAGAAGCAGGGGAAGAAGGGCTTTCATGGCTGTCAGGGAAAGCAGGGAAAGAGCAGACAAAAATTCCCGGGCGCGACGGCGCGTTCCGGGGATTTTTGGTAGGGGAGGAGGAGCAGTGCAGTGGGGGGCTAGCGCAGATCTCCGCCGGGCATCTGGACGCCGGGAAACCAGTAGTAGTCGGACTTGATATAGGGCTGGCCATTGCTGTCCGTGGTCTTCAATTTGGCGATGCCCACGGTCTCCACATGCCCGTCGGTCATGGAGAGATTCACCGCCAGGCTGTGGCGCGCGTATTTCTCCGCGTAGGCGTTCATGTAGCCGGCGGTGATGAAGATGGAATCCGCCAAGTAGGTTCCCAGGTCTCCCCGGACGCATCCATCGGTGTAGTTGATATGGAGGGAGGGATATTTGACGGAACTGATGCGCCGCCAGTCGGCCGCGGCACTCCCCGCAAGGGAGCCGTACTGCTCAAGCCAGGTGTACTGGAGGATGGTGTAGGAACGGCTCATGCCGATGCTGACCTGGTAGCCCACGTTGCCCATGACTCGTTCGCTGGAGGGGCAGGAGGGGCAGAGGGTCACCTTGTGCCAGGCGGATTTGTCGGCGGCGCCGGTGTCTAGGCGATTGGCGGCGGGATCCTTGTCTGTCCAGTCCTTTCCGGTCATGGGCGTGCCGGGGATGAGGGGATTCAGGGTGAACCAGTACACCATGTTGGCGCTGGTGACCCAATCGCCAGTTACGCCGCCGCTGGTGTCCGCCACGCCATAGCGGCAGGAGATGGGGGGCAGGAAATCATCGTAGTCGTTGCTATAGAGGATGTTGCCCAGCTGGAGCTGCTTGATGTTGTTGGTGCAGCTGATGGCCCGGGCTTTCTCCCGTGCCTTGGAGAGGGCAGGAAGGAGCATGGCTGCTAGAATGGCGATAATCGCGATGACGACCAGCAATTCAATGAGGGTGAAGGATTTTTTCATAGGGATGAGGAGGATGAGGAGGATGAGGAGGATGAGGAGGATGAGAGGAAAGGAATGGGTCGCCGATAAAGAAAGTATGGGTAAAAGCGGGTGAAAGCCAAGGGTTGTTTCCTCTCAAAAATAGAGTAAAATCCTCTCATTTTGTGGATGTCATTCTGGGGGATCCTGGGTAAGTTTCCAGTTGTTTCGTGCCTTGTTTCGGACTTCTTTGGGAGAGAGTCCGAAGGTTTGGGTGAAGCGGTTCCAGAAGGCGGAGGTGCCGGCGTAGTGGACTTCCTGGATGATGGCGGTGATGGGGAGATTGGTGTTTTCCAGGAGGTGTTTGGCTTGTTCCAGCTTCAGGGAGTTTTGATATTGGTGGGGTGGTTCGGAAAAATATTTTTTCCATTCCCGGAAGAGGGTTTGTCGGGAGAATCCGTTTTCCCTGGCCAGTTCCTGGAAATCGATGGTTTCGTTGAATCGTTCCTGGATCTGGAGGGCCACCTGAGCGATTTTCTCCTGGTTTTTCTGGGGCTTTTTGGGGGTCAGGGAGGTAGTGACGGCTTCCCTGTAGAGGGAGAGGCAGAGCCAGTCTAGGGTATCTGCGCCGCCGGGCAGGAAGAGGCGGGGGAGAGTGGCCTGGATTTCCCGTAGGAGTCGCTGGCATTCCTGGGTGAGGGAGAAGGGGACGCAATCTTCCCGGGGAAGGAGTCCCCACTCTTTCAGGAGAGGGAGGGCGTTGGCGGAGTAGCGGAAGGAGAGGGTGGAGCGTGGGGCATCGTCGTCCTTACCCAGGGCGCAGAGGGCACCCGGCCTCTTGAGGGCCAAATTGGGGTAAGGGACGGCGTAGGGGGTGTTGTTGACAATATCCGTGCAGAGGAGGCTTTGGGAAGAGAGGCGGAGGCTAATTTCCACTTCATCCTCGGGTTGCAGGAGAGAGGGACAATGGGGAATGACCAGGTCCTGGCAGGAATAGAGGGAGAGGACCTTCAGGGGAAATTTTCCCCTGCGGGGAAGGGTGCGCAGTTCGGAGTGGAACCATTCCCGTCCCATGGAGGTGGAGGAGTCAACGTTGGCGGGAGATGGCGATGGCGGCATAGTCGCCATGGGGGAGTCCTGCGGGCTTTCGGATTTCCAGGTCCACCTGTTGGATGGCGGGATGGGCGTCCAGGCAGAGCTGGGCCAGATTCTGGGCCAGGGTTTCAATGAGCTGGCATTGGGAGGATTCGCAGGCCCGGAGGAGGGTTTTGGAGAGTCGGGCGTAGTTGGCGGTTTTCTCCAGATTGTCCTCTGCGGCGGCCTCCCGGGTATCCAGGTGAAGAGTGACGTTGAGGAGGAGAGCCTGGGGAAGGGCCCGTTCCTCCTCTTTGCATCCGATATGGCTGGTGCAGCGCAGTCCTGCGATGCGGATCTGGTCCAGGGAGACAGGGGTCATAGGAGCTGTTCGGGGGGGCAGGAATAGGATTTGGGGAGGGCGTAGAAGGGGAATTTGGCGGCGCCTTCGGGGGAGATGTTGGCGGGGAGATAGCGCCAGCGGGGATAGAACCAGAGGTATTGTTCGGGGTGTCGCCGGATGAGGATTTCGTAGGCCTGGAGGATATCGGCGGTGAGGGCCTCATCGGAGGGGTAGGTCCAGGCAGGCTGGGGCAGGGGTTCCTGCTCCATGACATAGGTGCCATCGGGCTGTCGGAGACAGGAGACCACGTAGATGGGGATGCGGAGTCGCCGGGCGATGGCGGCGGGCATGGGAGAGGTGACGGCGGGAAGTCCGAAGAACTTCAGGAAGATTCCTCCGTGGCGGGGGGAGACATTCTGGTCGATGAGCAGGCCCACGTTCCGTCCTTCCTTCAAGGCGCGATAGACGCCCAGGGCGGCACCTTCGGCGGGGATGATCTGGGTTTGCTGGTGGGCGGTGCGCAGGCGTTCCGCCAGCTGGTTGAGGCTTTCCATGTGGAAGCGGGCCACCACCACGGCCCCCGGACGCCCGGTGAGGAGGCTGATATTGGCCTCCATCTCCCAATTTCCCTGGTGGAGGGTGCAATAGAGCAGGGAGGAGCAGGCGGAATCCGGATTGGGGGTGGTGCAACGTTCTCGGAATCCCGTGGGGATGATCAGTCGTCGGGGGACATCCTGGGGGAATCGGAGGAAGTGGAGCCAGTCCAGTCCCAGGGTGATGAAGTGGAGGAACATTTCCCGTTCCAGGGTGCGGCGCTCCTTCTTGTCCATCTGGGGGAAGGCGATGGCCAGATTTGCCCGGGCCACCCTGGCCTGGCGCCGGAGGAAGGGGCGCCCCAGGAACAGGAAGAGCCTGGCCCACCTGCGTTGGGAGGCGGGGGAGAGATTGCCCCAAAGTAGGGTGGCCAGCCTCACCAGAGACAGGGCCAGTTTTTCTCCCAGGCGGCGGAATATGGAGGGACGGGAGGACACGGAGGGAGAAGCACTAGCGCTGGACGATGAGGAAACGCCGGGGGGCGCCGGCCTCCGGGAAGTCGGAGATCACCCCCACGGGAAGATATCCCCCCTCTTCCCGCTGCCGCAGCAGAGCCTTCAGGGCCTCGGGGGAGGCGTCGAAGAGGCAGTCCACCTGGACTTCCCGGGTGGTTTGCTCCGGGGTGTCCAGGGGCTGGCAGACCACCAGAAACCGGTCTTCCAGGGGAAGGAGGGTCAGGAGTCTGGCGGGGGCATGGCGCTGGCAGGCCTTCAGCAGGGCCTCCGCCACGGCCTGGGGCTGGATGGCCAGATCGGAGAGGGGGAAATCCAGGGTAAAGCAGAAGCGCATGGCGGGAGTTTAGTCCAGGGCGAAGGTGTCACCGGGCTTCCAATCCCGGGGGATGGCTCCCTGTTCCAGGAGTTCCTGGACATCCTGGGGGCAGATGACGCGGCGGGGGGAGAGTTCCAGGGTGACATCCAGGGAGCCGTCGGCCTTGCGGGGCAGGGAGACGCCGGCCTGCTGGAGCCAGGCGGCCCAGCGGTTCTGGAGATCCCGTCGGCAGGAGTCGGGGGAGTCGCTGCCCTGGGCGTTCTTGATGGCGGCGAACTGTTCCTGGCGGTCGGCCTCCAGAATCAGGGGGGAGTGGGCGAAGGGGAGGGCGTCGAAGATGAAGAATTCCAGTTTGATGCCATTGGGGGCTTCGGGAGTCACCAGGGTGCCGTCCTGGGCCACGAAGGGGATTTTCTTCAGGGCCCGATGGGGAGCGAGGGCCAGGCTGCCCCGGGTCAGGGAGCGGATGAAGTCCCGGGAGATCACATGGATGGCGGGGGAGCCGGCGCGGAAGGTGAGGCGTCCCTGGTCATCGGTTTTCTGAAGGAGGTTGCCGGGCATGTCGGAGTATTCCACGATCATGGTCTTGCCTTCCAGCAGGCAGAAGTGTCCCAGTTTTTCCATGGGATCCCGTTTGATGAGGGCGCGGGAGCTCATCTGGGAGCCGGTGAGGCAGTGGAGTCCCAGGAAGAGGGGGTCGAAGAGGGCCACCATGGGGTTGTCCACCTGCCAGTAGGAGAGATATTCCACGCCTCTGGTCTCCATGTCGTCCAGGGTTCCGGAATCCCGGAGGGCGGCCAGGGTGCCGCCGTGTCCGTTGGCGAAGAGGGCCAGTTTGCCGGGGGCTTCCAGGAGGGCCTTTCCTTCCTGGTCGAAGCCGGGAAGCTGTCCCTGGATGAAGAAGCGGACATTTTCCGGGGTGAGGCCGAAGTATTGGTTTTCCTGGAAGAAGTCCAGGGTCTGCTGGTGGTTGGCGGGGCTGGTCATGATATACCAGGGAATGACGCAGCCATATTTTTCCATGTTCCGGAGGATGCCCTCGGCGAAATACTGGAAGAGGGCCTTGTTCCGGAGGGGGGAGAAGCGGTACGTTCCCTTGGGGCCGTTGTAGCCCAGCCGGGTTCCCTGGCCTCCGGCCACGGTGAAGCCGGCCACCTTGCCCTGGCGCAGCAGCTCCTGGCCCTTCGCCAGGGCCTGGCGGTAGAGGGCCTCCTGCTCCGGGGTCTCCGGGCGCAGGGGGAGATAGGGGGCGGGGGAAAGCTGGTCAAAGGGGATGGCCGGGGCGTCGCCGGCATTCTGGACCTGGTTGTACCAGCCGAGGACTTCCGGCCAGTCGATGGCGGTGATCTGGTCTCCTAGATCATCCTGTTCCTGAGGGGAGAGGGTGTCCCAGAAGCGGAGGAGATGTTCCTGGTTCACGGGGGCCAGCAGGGCGATCAACTGTTCCTTGGTGTGTCGGCTCATGGCAGTGTGGGTTCCGGGGGGAGGAGAAAACGCAGAATGAGGGCAAATATACTGCCTGAAACAGAGTGTCAGGCGTGGGGAAGGGGGCGTACATGGACATCCCCGGCGGAGATGAGCTCCGCGCCCTGGGACGTCTTCATCAGCATCAGGCCCTGGTCGGTGTAGCCCAGAAGGGTCCCCTCCACCCGGCCCCGGGGACGCTCCACGGCGAAGGGGCGCTCCGCCAGCAGGTCATGCCGCCGCCACAGGGGAAGGAAGGGGGCCAGGCTGTCGGCGGAGCACCACTGCCGGTAGAGGGGTTCCAGGGCGTTGCAGAACTCCGCCAGCAGGCGTTCCCGGGAGAAGGGACGCCCCTGGTGCCAGAGCAGGGAGGTGGCGGTTTCCTGAAGTTCCGGGGGAAAGTCCTCCGGCCGGGAATTCACGTTGAGCCCCACGCCCAGGACAATGCCCCGCTTCCCCTCCTGGGCTTCCGGGGAGCACTCGCAGAGGATGCCGGAGAGCTTCCGCTCCTCCAGCCACAGGTCGTTGGGCCACTTCAGCTTCAGGGGAAGATCGGGAGCCTGGCGAAGGACCGCCTGGCGCAGGGCCAGGGCGGTGAGCATGGCCAGCTGGGGAAGGCGGACGGGGGGGACAGCGGGCCTCAGAAGCAGGGAGAAATAGAGATTCTTTCCGGGGGGAGAGTGCCAGAGGCGCCGGTTTCTGCCCCGGCCGGCGGTCTGCTCCTCCGCCACCGCCAGCATGCCCTCCGGCGCTTCCCGGGCGGCCTGGTCCAGGAGATATTGGTTGGTGGAATCCAGGGTGGCGAAGACCCGGAGGGGAAGCCCCAGGGAGGAGGCCTGAAGATGGGAGAAATAGAGTTCCTGGTCCAGGAGAGGGGAGGAGTCCGTCATGAGAGGGACGCCCGGGGGAGGGGCGGGTCAGCTTAGGAATCGGCAGATGATGGGGATGACGTCCTCCGGGGTGTCCTCCAGGATGTAGTGTCCGGCCTTGGGGAAATTCAGCATCAGGGTCTGGGGAAGGACGTGGAGGAGACGCTCCGCATTCTCCGGGAAATAGAGGTCGTCCTTCTCTCCGCCCAGGCAGAGGATGGCCTTTCGGCCCAGGAGGGGGAGGCGCAGGACGATTTCATTGAGGAGAGCATAGGAGGGGTCCCTGGGCTTTTCCCTGTAGTGGATGAAGAGGGAATACCAGGGGCGGCGTCCCCGCCGGTGTCGATAGGGGGTGAGGAAGGCGCTTTTTTCCAGTTTGCTCAGGGAGTGCATCCGGGTTCCCCAGGCCAGATTGCTGCGCATGTAGAGATTGGTGCGGTAGCAGAGGAGTTTCCAGAGATAGGGGACATGGAGCATCCACTGGCATCTCACATAGGGCATGCCGGGGAAGAGGACGGGATTCAGCAGGAGGATGCGGCGGATCCGTTCGTGGTGCTGGACGGCATAGCCCAGGGCGATGGGGGCGCCGTGGCCGTGGCCGATGAGGTGGAAGCGGGGAAGCTGCAGATCCGCCGTGAGAAACTTGGTGAGGTGGGTCAAGTGCTTTTCCAGGCTGTATTCGTAGCGGTCCGGCTTGCCGGAGAGCCCGAAGCCCAGGTGGTCCACCACAATCACCCGGTACCGCTGCTCCAGAAGGCTCCGGATCAACTTCCGGAAATAGAAGGCCCACCCCAGGAAACCGGCGACAATCACCACAGGAATGCCGCTGCCCTGGTCGATGTAATGGACGCGATAGCCGTCCTTGGTCTCGTACCAGAGGCTTTCATAGGGAAATACTTCTTTCCAGGCAGAATCTGACATTTAGGGAAGTTCCTTCAGCAGCCCTTGCCGGAGCAGGAGTTTAAGAAAGCGCACGTCCAGGAGATGTCCGGCCTTGAAGGAAGTAAGGCGGCCGGCGGGGCGGTGCAGGGGGGGGAGGAGGGAGAGGGCGGCCACCAGATCCAGGCAGGTGCGATGCCACACAGGCTCCAAAGACTTTCCCTCCGGCAGGGCAAGGTCGGGGTTGGGAGAATTGGTATACTCCTTTTTCCCTGCCAGAAGAATGTTTCTGTCAGTATATCCCAAATTTCGCCAGGAAGACACAAAGGGGGAGAGCATTTTGGCGAGCCGCATTTCCCTGGCGCTGCAGTTGGTGCGGGCCGCCGCCCCCTTGCGGAAGGCCTGGGGATGGAGACACAGCTTCAGCCGCTCCTTCCCGATGGCCGTGGGGAAGTTCACCGCCACATCCAGGAAGAGGCGATGGTCTTCCGGATCCTCCGGAGGAGCCCACAGAAGGAATCCGCCGTTCTGGGGATGGAGGAGGGCAGCTGGTTCCCGGGGGGCCAGATAGCGGAGGGGGCGCCGGGGATCTTCCTGGAGCCCGGCCTCCTCCAGGGCCTGGACCAGAGGGAGGGATCCCTGGTCGAAGAGGGGGGGATCCTCGGAGAGGAGCTCCACCGTCAGGCAGTCGATGCCCATGCCCAGCTTCTGGCAGATGACGTGCTCGCTCATGCGGAGGGCGTTTTCCGCCGCGCCGGAGCGCAGGACGATGGCCCTCTGGGCCTGGGAGACGCTGGCCAGGGTGCCGGGAATGGGGAGTTCCTCCGGGAGATCCTGGCGCCAGAAATGCCAGCCCGGGAGGCTGTCCGGGGCCAGGGCGGGGAGGAGGCGAAGCCGTCGGGTCTCGCCCCGATGGTAGGTGGCGGGGCCTTCCACCTGGGCTTCCCGGAGAATGGTGGTGGCCAGCCGGGGCGGCTGCCAATGGTCGGGAGCGGCCAGCTCCAGGTCTACGGGAATGGCCGCCAGAGCCTGGCAGGCCCGCTGATAGCCCTCCGGGGACCCTTGCAGAAGAAGTGGCGGCCGTTCGTCCCTCACAGGATGGCTACCTCCTTCCCCTGCTGCTCGGCGGACCGGTAGAGGCCGTCGATGATCTTCTGGACGGCCATGCCCTCCAGGCCGGAGGAGTGGAGGGGCGTCCCGTTCTGGATGGCCGAGAGGAAATCTCCCAGCTTGGAGACGAAGTCCGTGGGGGAGGGATGGGGCGGCAGGAAGCCGGCCTGGGAGTTCACCATGGTGCCCGCCAGGTCGTGGAAGAGGGTGCCCGTGTCGGTCCGGAATCCTCCCTTGGTGCCCATGATCTCCCAGTAGGCGGTGTCTTCCGCCAGATGGGAGCAGAAGGCGCTTTCCACCTCCATCAGGGCGCCGTTCTCGAAGCGGACCTGGCCCACGCAGAGATCCTCCACGGTGTAGGTCTTGTAGTCCCAGTTGGGCCAGCGGGAGACCACCTGGGAGGGTTTGTCCCCCAGATAGGTCCAGGTGCGCCCGGAGGCGGCCACGGGCCTGGGTTCCCCCATGACATAGTGGGCGCTCTCGATCTGATGGACGCCGATGTCGATCATGGGGCCGCCGCCCTGGAGAGCCTTCTGGCCGAAGACGCCCCAGTTGGGGACGCCTCGGCGCCGCATGGCGTGGATCTTCACGTAGAGGATCTCCCCCAGCAGCCCGGCCTCGGCGGCCCGTTTGGCCATCTGGACCACGGGGGTGTAGCGCAGCTGGAATCCGCAGGCCAGGAGGCGTCCCGCCCGTTTGGCGGCCTGGTTCATCTTCAGGCATTCGGCGGGATTCATGGCCATGGGCTTTTCCACCATGACATGGCATCCCGCCTTCAGGCAGGCGATGGTGGCGGGGGCATGGACGCCGTTGGGGGTGCAGATGTCCACGGCGTCCAGCTCCTCCTTCTCCAGCATCTCCCGGTAGTCCTGGTAGACCCTGGCATTCTGGCAGCCCGGCTGCTGGAGGAACCACTCCCGGCGTTCCGGGAGAATGTCGCAGCCCGCCACAATCTCCGCCTGGGGCAGATGCTGGTAGGCGGCGATATGGGCACGGGAGATGTTTCCGGTGCCCAGGATGGCCACGCGGAGCCGTTGGGGAGCGTAGATGCGAGGGGCCATGAGGTGGAGAGGGTTAGCGGATGGGGATTTCCACACCGCCCTTTTCGGCGGAGGCGTAGAGTCCGTTGATGATCTTCTGGACGGCCATGCCTTCCTGGCCGTCGGGGGTCAGGGGGGCGCCCAGGCGGATGGCCTGGGAGAAGTGGAAGAGCTTATTGTAGAAGAACTCCCCGAAGACGTTGCCCAGGGGCAGGAAGCCGGCCTTGGAATTCACCATGGTGCCTGCCAGATCGTGGAAGAGGGTGTTGGACTGGAAGTCGTAGCCGCCCTTGGTGCCCATGACCTGCCAGTTGAGATACTCGTCCTTCTCCAGATGGGCGCAGAAGGAACTCTCGATCTGCATGAGCACCCCGTTGTCAAAGCGGACCTGCCCCACGCAGAGGTCTTCCACGGTGTAGGTCTTGTAGTCCCAGTTGGGCCAGCGGGAGACCACGGTGGAGGGCTTGTCCCCCAGGAAGGTCCAGGTGCGTCCGGAGGCGGCCACGGGCCTGGGCTGTCCGATGGCGCAGTGGGCGCTTTCGATCATGTGGACGCCGATGTCGATCATGGGGCCGCCGCCCTGGAGTTCCTTCTGGCCGAAGACGCCCCAGTTGGGGACGCCCCGGCGGCGCATGGCCTGGACCTTCACGTAGAGGATGTCGCCCAGCAGGCCCTCCTGGAAGGCCCGGAGGCACATCTGTGTGGAGGGGTGGTAGCGGAACTGGAATCCTACGGCCAGGATCTTGCCGGCCTTGACGGCGGCATCGCACATCTTCTGGCATTCGACGGGATTCATGGCCATGGGCTTCTCCACCATGACGTGGCAGCCGGCCTGGAGAGCGGCGATGGTGGCGGGGGCGTGGACTCCGTTGGGGGTGCACACATCCACCGCATCCAGCTTCTCCTTCTTCAGCATTTCCCGGTAGTCCTCGTAGACAGCGGCATTCTGGCAGCCCGGCTGCTGGCGGAACCACTGGAGGCGTTCCGGCTTGATGTCGCATCCGGCCACGATCTCAAATTCCGGCAGGCGCTGATAGGCCTGGATGTGGGCGTTGCTGATGCCACCGGTGCCGATGAAGGCAATGCGGATCTTATCTTGCTTGGGGGCGGTGATGACAGAACTCTTGCCGCAGCGTTTGGCCGGGCTTTTCTTGGCGCAAGCAGACATGGTGGAGAGGGGTGGGAGGGAAAAGGAGGCGGGGATTCCGGGAAGCCGGACGCAAGGCCGGACCGTGACGCCGGGGACGGATACGCAGGCCGGTAGGCCAGATGGAGACGCAGTCACCAGGGGACTGCAAGGGGGAAAAAGACCCGGCGGCAGGGATTTCCGAAAGGAAACAGCCCGAAAACTTGGGGAATATAATCCCCACCCTCGGTTTGGCCTCTTCCCAACCGGGTTTTTCTTCCCGGAAGATGGGCAAAAAAAGAGAGAAAACCGGGAAGAAAAAACGGAGTATTCCGTTGCGGGAAAATGCGGTGGGGCGGAAGGGGAAAACGAGGGGGGGTCAGTCCTCGGGGCGCTTCTCCGGGGGAAGGGGGCGTTTCTGGCCGTCCGGACCCACGTTGCACATGGTGACCCGGGTCTGGAACACCTGGCGCTGGGCCCCGGTGGGAAGATCCATGGCGGTGACGGTGACCAGGTAGGTGACGGAGGTGCGGCCCGTCTTGACCCGCTCCAGGTGGAAGTTCAGGATGGAACTGTCGGAGACACTCTCCTCGAAGGAGGCGGCCTCCATGGCCCGGGTGACGAAGTGTGCGCTGGGAAATTCCTCCGTGGCGGCGATGAAGGCGTATTCGTCCACCCAGAGGAGCATGTATCCTCCGAAGAGGCAGTGGTTGTGGTTCAGGTGCTCGGTGCGCACCAGGGTCTTGAAATCCATGGCCATGGGGGCGGGGTGTGAGGGGGTGAGGGGGTCAGCAGAGATGGAGATGGCACTCCTGGCAGATGCTGTGGGAGAGGGGTTTCCCCTCCTGGAATTCCCGGATGTTCTCCAGGGTGGTTCTGGCGATGCTTTCCAGGGCCTCGTGGGTCAGGAAGGCCTGGTGGCTGGTGAGCACCACGTTGGGGAAGGTCAGGAGCCGGGCCAGGACATCGTCCCGTATGATCCGGGAGGAGCGGTCCTCGAAGAAGTAGCCCGCCTCCTCCTCGTAGACATCCAGGCCGGCGCCCCCCACTTTTCCGGCCTTGAGGGCCTGGATCAGGGCCTGGGTGTGGACCAGCTTGCCCCGGCTGGTGTTCAGCAGGAGGACGCCGGGCTTCATCTGCCTCAGGGTGTCCCGGCAGATGAGGTGGGTGTTTTCCGGGGTGAGGGGACAGTGGAGGGAGACCACATCGGATTGTCGGAGAAGGGCTTCCAGGGTGGTGTATTCTCCGCCGGTTTCCTGGGCCAGCCGGGGCTGGGGGTAGGGATCGGAGAAGAGGAGGCGCACCCCGAAGCCCGTCATCAGCCGGGCGAAGGCCTGGCCGATCCTGCCGGTGCCCACAAGGCCCACGGTCTTGCCCTGGAGCACCATGCCCTGGAGGCCGTCCAGGGAGAAGTTGCCCTCACGCACCCGGGTGTAGGCCCGGTGGAGGCGGCGGTTGACGCACAGCAGCAGCGCCAGGGTGAACTCCGCAATG
>JAEDNW010000110.1:0-8290 GCA_016302315.1 Lentisphaeria bacterium | reverse complement strand
CTTCCCGCCGAACTGGCCCAGGAGCTGGCCATTCAGACCATGGCCGGGGCCGCGGCCATGCTCCAGCAGGGCAAGGGCACCCCGGAAGAGCTGCGCATTGCCGTGACCTCCAAGGGAGGCACCACCGCCGCCGCCCTGAAGGTCATGGAAGACCAGGGCTTCCCTCGTATGGTTCAGAATCTCCTGCGGGCCGCCCGGGATCGCTCCCAGGAACTGGGACGCTGACTCTCCTCCCCTTCCCTCCCCCACTCCCTCCCTCCCTCCCCTCCACCTCTATGCGCATCCTGGTCACCGGCGGCGCCGGCTTCATCGGTTCCCATCTCTGCCAAGCCCTGCTGGGACAGGGACACCAGGTGGAGGTCCTGGACGACCTCTCCACCGGCTCCCTGGAGAATCTGGAGGGCCTCCAGGGCGGGCGCAACCTCTCCCTCCATGTGGGCTCCGTCAACGACGCCGCCCTGGTGGAGCGTCTGGTCTCCCGGGCGCAATACGTCTATCATCTGGCCAGCGCCGTAGGGGTGCGGCTGATCATTGACCAGCCGGTCCGCACCATCGAGAGCATTGTGGGAGGCACCACCGTGGTTCTGGAAGCCTGCCACCGCCACAGAACTCCCTTCCTCCTCACCAGCACCTCCGAGGTCTACGGCAAGGGCTCCCGGGTTCCCTTCTGCGAGGAGGATGACACGGTGATGGGACCCACCTCCACCCGGCGCTGGAGCTATGCCTGCGCCAAGGCCCTGGACGAATTCCTGGCCCTGGCCTACTGGGTGGAAAGCCGGCTGCCCGTGACGGTGGTGCGCCTCTTCAACACGGTGGGTCCCCGGCAGACCGGCCAATACGGAATGGTGATTCCCAATCTGGTGGAGCAGGCTCTCCGGGGACTCCCTGTGACCGTCTACGGAGACGGCACCCAGACCCGGTGCTTCACCCATGTGGCCGACATCGTGGAGGCCCTCCTGGCCATCCCCCACCATCCCGAAACCCGGGGACAGGTCATCAATCTGGGCAACGGCCAGGAAATCTCCATCCTCCAGCTGGCCCAGGAAATCCTGAAGGCCACGGGCTCCTCCTCGCCCTTGGAAATCATCCCCTACGAAAAGGCCTACGGCCCCGGCTTCGAGGATATGCACCGCCGGGTCCCCTCCTTGGAAAAGGCCGGCCGGCTGCTGGGCTATCGTCCCCGCCACGGTCTCCAGGATATTCTCCGGGACGTTGTGGAGGAGAAGCGGCGCAAGCTGGCCCGCTGATTCCATGCTGCGTCTCTACCGCCAGCAGATTCTCCCCGGGCTTTCCTTCGAGTGCGCCGTCCCCGAGGGGGAAGGCTATGGGCCGGGGACCTGGGTGGTGCTGCAGTGCGAGCGGTTTCAGGAGGTGGGGCGTCTGCAGGCGCCCTGTCCCTGCGCTCCGGCGGAGGACATAGCCGTCTGGGAGCGGCAGCGTTCGGAGCGCGGGGCCCGGCGGATGGAGGGGGCGAAGATTCCCCTGGTGCTCCGGAAGGCCACAGAGGAGGACCGGCAGAGGCGGCGGGAGAACCGGGAGCTGGCCCAGAGCATGACTCCCCTGGTGGAGGAGAAGCTCCGGGAGTGTCAACTGGCCCATCTTCGCCTCACCACCCTCCATCTCACCCTGGACCGGAAATATCTGGTCTGCCTCTATACCGCCCAGGGACGGGTGGACTTCCGAAGCTTCCTCCATAGCATGGCCACCGTCGTTTCCCAGCGTCTGGAGATGCGGCAGATCGGCCCTCGGGAGGAGGCGGCCATCCTGGGAGGCCTGGGCATCTGCGGACGCCCCCTCTGCTGCCATGGCTTCCTCTCCCTGATGCTTCCCCCCGCCCAGACGCCCACCCCCTGGCGCTCCTCCTCCAAGCTGGGGCTGTGCAACCAGTCCCGCTGCTGCCTCCGTTTCACCCCCGAAGAGCCCAGAAAATCCCCGCCCTCCCCGCCACCCCCGGAGGAGAAGACACCGTGACTCCCCGCCGCGCCCCCAGTATTCCCCAGGTTCCCCAGGCCGCCCCCAACCCGCTGGCCACCTTGCTGCGCCTGCTCTGGTGCCTCCTGGTCCTCCTGCTCCCCTTCCGCTGGAACTACGCCACCGGCTACCAGGAAACGGCCATGTTTCCCATGGACATCTGGCAGTGGCTCCTCTTCACCTTCCAGCCCCACTTTCTCCTGACCACCCTGGGGGGCCTCCTGCTGCTGGCCAGCCTGGCCATCCATCGCCGCCTTCCGGCCCGCTCCCCCTCTCTCGCCATCCCCCTGCTGACCCTCCTGCCCCTCCTGGCAGGCCTGGCAGGGTGGGTCCACACCACGGAAACCGCCTACGCCCTCCGCTGGCTCTGGCACTTCTTCACCATCTTCCTGGTGGCCTGGGGCGTCTGGTGGACCGCCCAGCATGACGCCAAACTCCTTCCCTGGCTGGGATTCTCCCTGGCCCTGGGAGGACTCCTGGCCGCCTTCCAGGGATGGAGCCAGCATTTTGGCGGTCTGGAGGAGACCCTGCGGCTTCAGCAGGAATATGCCAGGAGTACCGGACAGCCCCTCAGCGAGCTGATGGAAGCCAAGATGCGGCAGACCCGGTCCCTGGGATCCTTTGGCGATCCCAATGCCTACGGCGCCCAGCTTCTGCTGGCCTGCCCCTTCCTCCTCTGGGCGGCCCTCCATATCGGCAAGCGCTGCGGCTCCCCCAGGGCCGCCTGCGGGATTCTGGGGGGGGGGGCGGCCCTGCTCTCCGGAGGCGCCCTTCTGTTCAGCGGAAGCCGGGGAGCCATCCTCGGGGCGCTGGCAGGCGGCCTCCTGGCCGCCCTGGCCGCCTGGGGAAACCGCCTTTCCCGCCGGGGCATCCTGATTCTCCTCCTGGGCACCCTCCTGGCGGGCGCCGGCATGACGGCCCTCCTCAACCATCTCTCCCACCGAAAGATGGAGACCGTCACCGTCCGCCTGGAATACTACCACACCGCCCTGGAAATCTTCCGGCATCATCCCTGGACCGGCGCCGGACTGGGAGAATTCTTCCCCTGGCATCTCCGCCTGAAGGGATGGGAAGGGGACGAGGCACGAGACGCCCACTCCCTCTTCTTCGCCCAGCTGGCCCAGTGCGGAATCCCCGGCGCCGCCGAAGCCCTCCTCCGACTTCTGGCACCCCTGCTCCTGGCCCTCTGGCTGCTCCGACGACACCCCGAAGGACTGCCGGGACTGGCCATCGCCGCCCTGGGGGCCTGGGGCGCCTGGACCGCCCATGCCCTGGTCCAGTTCAACGACATGATCGTCTCCACCGCCACCCTGGCGGGCTTTCTGGGGCTGCTGGCCTTCTCTTCCCCGGCCCCGGCTTCCTCGTCCGGCCCCGCCACCTCCCCCAGGGTCCCCCGTTTCCTCCCCTGGGGGCTGATGGTTCTGGGGCTGTTTGCCCTGACCAGCCTGGGGCAGGCCCCGGGAGAGAAGGCCTTCCAAGTGGCGGAGGATTCCCTCACCCAGCCGGGCATGCCCTACGCCTCCCAAAAGGCACGGCTGGAAGAGGCCATCCGACGCGCCCCCCGACTTCCCGCCCCGGCCCAATCCCTGGCGGATCTCGCTCTCTCCCACCAGGATTTCCCCACCGCCCGCCAGGCCCTGGCTCAGCTGCAGGCCACCAGCCCCCACCGGGGCTCCACCGCCTACCGGTGCTGGCGTCTGGCCATGCTGGAGGGAAATCTGCAGGAAGCGGAGACCCATCTCCAGACCCTCGCCGTTTGGAATCCCACCAGTCTGCGCTGGTGGCTGATCTACGCGTTGCGGGAGAAGGGGGTGGCCCTTTCCCCCTCCCAGCTGGTCCGCCTGGTGAGCCTTCCCCTGGAGAAGAAATCCGTCACGGAGGAGGAGATCCTGGTGGAGATCACCCTCTCCCGCCTGGCCAGCCGGCATCAGGACGCCCTTCTTCTGGCGCCTCTGGCGGAAGGCCTCCAGGAACCCCTTTCCCAACGAACCCTGAAATTCCAGTGCAGAACCCCATGAGCCACGGATTCGCCATCGTCCTCTCCGGCCCCAGCGGCGCCGGGAAATCCTCCCTCTTCCACCGCATCCGGGAGGATTTCCCCCAGCTGCTCTTCTCCATCTCCTGCACCACCCGGGCGCCACGCCCCGGGGAACAGGACGGGGTGGATTACCATTTCTACTCCCAGGAACTCTTCCACCAGGGCATCCAGCGGGGGGATTTCCTGGAATTCGCCAATGTCCACGGAAATTTCTACGGCACCCCCAAGGCCCCGCTGCTGCACGCCATCCAGAAGGGGCACATCATGGTGCTGGACATTGACGTCCAGGGCGCCCGGCAAGTCCGGAGTGTCCTCCCCCCGGAGTTCGTCCAGGAGCATCTGGAATTCGTCTTTGTGGCCCCGCCCTCTCTGGAAACCCTGGAGGAACGCCTGCGAAAGCGAGGCACGGAAACCCCGGAATCCCTGAAACGACGCCTGGAAAACGCCCGAAAAGAGCTGGAAGCCTGGCAGGAATATCAGTATCTGGTAGTCAACGACCAGCTGGAGAAGGCGGCGGCGGAACTGAAGGCCATTCTCCTGGCCGCCTCCTGCAAAACCCAACGGCGCTCCTGGCCGGCATAACCATATAACTCCTTTATACAGAATAAGTTACTACTCAAGTCGAAATTCCAGGGGCAGACGAAGCCGACAGGGAACCGCCCTGCCCCCTCGCCAGGCGGGCTGGAACCGGCATCCTTCCACCGCTTCCCGGGCCGCCTCCTCAAAATATCCGGGAGGAGAGGCGGAGACCACCCGAATCTGCTCCGGGATTCCCTGGGGGCTGACCACAAATTCCACCACCGCCTGGCCGGAAACCCCCTGACGTCTCGCCCGGGCAGGGAAACGGGCGGAAATTCCTCCCTGGGGCACCGGAAGCCGATCCACCTGGCTGGCATCGTAGGGAGTGTCGGGAGAGACTTCCGCCTCGGGGGAGACGGATTCTTCAGAGGGAGCCGGCGGGGGGACGGGCACTATCTCCTGAGGGGGGGGCGTCACTTCCTCCCTGGGAGGAGCCGGGGGTAAGGGCAAAGAGGACTCGGCGGGAAGAGGCAGGGGAGGCAGGGGCAGAAGAGCCGGTTGCGGCGGAGGCGGCGGCAAAGGAGCGGGGGGCGTTTCCCGTCTGGGAGGCGTCGTCTGGGGGAGCGGCGTTTCCGGGGGAGGCGGAAGGAGCGTTGCCGGAGGCGGAGGAGAGGCAGGCACTAGTTCCACGGGAAGGGGGACTGCCCCGGCAGGGGCGGGGGAAACGGCCTCCCGGGGGGAGAGACGGAGGGCAAAAAGGAGGCCAGCCAGCAGGGCCAAGGAAAGCAGGCCGAACAGCCCCAGCCTTCCCCAGGATGCCTTTCCCCAGGACCGGGCTGCCGCTGACTCCTCCTGAAACACGGAAAAAAACCTCCTTACCCTGCCGAAACTCGTCTACGCTCCCTAAAAACGGGGGAAGCCGGGATATTTTAACGCCAGATGCCGCCGAAATCCCCCAGGCCCACGCCGTTCCGGGCGACGACGGGCGTACTATACCGACACCCCCTACCTCTGCACCACGATGGAAGACCTAGTCATCCTTGGCTCCGGCCCCGCCGGCTGCACCGCCGCCATCTATGCCGCCCGGGCCGGATACCGCCCGGTGATTCTGGCGGGAAGCCTCCCGGGGGGGCTCCTCACCCAGACGCCGAAGATCGAGAACTACCCGGGCTTCCCGGAGCCCGTCTCCGGCTTCGACCTGATGGATGCCATGCTCCAGCAGGCGGAACGCCTGGGGGCCCGGCTCCTCTTCCACACCGCCCGGGAACTGATCCTGGACGCCCCTGTGAAAAACCTCACCCTGGATGACGGCTCCACCCTCCAGGCCAGGGCCGTGATCCTCGCCACCGGAGCCCGCCACCGCCAGCCGGAAAACCGGGGCAAGCTCCAAGGGAAAAATGTCTCCTTCTGCGCCACCTGCGACGGCCATTTCTACAAGGGAAGGATCATCGCCCTGGCCGGCAACGGCAGCGCCGCCCTCAACGAGGCCCTCTTCCTCTGCGGCCTGGCGGAACGCCTCCATCTCCTGGTGCCCGCCGGGGAACTCAAAGGCCCCCAGGTCCTCCGGGATCGCCTGCTTTCCCATCCCGCCCTGGAACTCCACCTCCATACCCGGGTGCAGGAAACCCGGGAGGACGAGGCGGGGCACATGACGGCCCTTCTCCTCCAGGACACCCAGACCGGGGAATCCTCCACCCTGCCCGTCCAGGGACTCTTCCTGGCCCTGGGCTTCGAGCCGGACACCGCCCTCCTGGAGAAGACCGGGGTCGCCCTCACCCCAGACGGATATATTAAGCGCACTTCTCCCCAGAAGACCTCCACCAACCTGCCAGGCGTCTTTGCGGCGGGAGACTGCACCGATCCCCACTATAAACAGGCGGTCATCGCCGCAGGAACGGGAGCCATGGCCGGCATGGATGCCGCGGAATATCTCCGCTCCCAGCCCCCCGAGGCCCCTCTTCCCTGAATCCCCCCCCCCCCCTTTTCCCGCTCCCCTCTTATCATTAGGAGAAACCACACATGGCCGAAATTCAGCATCTCACCGCAGAAAAATTCCAGGAAACCATTGCCAAGGGCACCTGGCTGGTGGACTTCTGGGCCACCTGGTGCGGCCCCTGCCGGATGCAGGGCAAAATCCTGGACGACGGCCTGGAGGCCCTGGCCGCCACCGGAGCCCAGATCGCCAAGGTCAACGTGGACGAGCAGGCGGGCCTGGCCATGCGCTTCAATGTCCTCTCCATCCCCACCCTCCTGGTCTTCCGGGACGGACAGAAGGTGAAGGAGTTTGTGGGGGTGCAGCAGCTCTCCACCCTCCTGGACGCCCTGAAATAGAGTCTCTCCCCTGCCCCCCTCCATGCCAGTCGCCACCCTCCAGTGCCCCCATTGCGGGCATCGCTTTGACTTCACCCCCGTCACCTCCCTGACTCCGGGGGACGCCCATGAGGAGGCCTTGCTGCGGGGCACCTTGAACTGCGCCCCCTGCCCCCAGTGCCAGAAGACACTGAACGTGCCGGTGCGCCTGGTCTACCGGGATTCCCAGCGCCCCTTCATCCTCACCCAGGAGCCCCGGCCTCTGCCGGAGAAGGAGGCCAATGCCCTGGCCCTGCAGTTTGACGAGGCCGTCACGGAGGTGGCCCATGGCCAGAATGTGCAGCGCCCCGTGGCCCGTCTGGTCTTCACCCGCCAGGATTTCCTGGAGAAGATCTTCCTCCACAAGAAGAACCTCGACGACCGGGTGGTGGAATATGCCAAGTATCAGCTCTTCCAGGGAGGCGCGGGGGAGGATGCCCAGCTGAGCCCGTCCCGCCACCGGCTTCTCTTCGACTTTGGCCAGAAGGAGGAGGACCGGCTGGTATTCCTGGTCTATGACCGGAAGCTGGGAAGGCCCATCCGCCTCCTTCAGGTGCCCCGCCGGGAATTTGACGCCCTGGAGGAGGAAATCCGCATCAATCCCTCCCTTCAACGGGAATTGGAGCGGTGCTTCCCCGGATGCCGGGTGGATGTGGATCTGCTCTGCCAGACCCTTGCCCAGGAAAAGCCATGAAACGGAAGAAATCACAAAACGGGGAAGCCCAGCCCGCCCTGACCGAACAGAACTGGAACAATCCCTTCCTGGATCTGAAACTGGATCTGCCGGAACCCGTCAAGCCCCCGCCGCCACCCCCGCCCTCCCCGGAGGAACTGCGGAAACAGGCCCTCTCCCCGGAAGACCAGGCCCTGCTGAAGGTCTTCGGCGAGGGAGAATCCATCACCCTGGGCGGCGGATCCCCCCAGGGAAACATCCCGCCCAGACGCCATAAACTCTCCTTCCAGCTGCGGAGAAAGGGACGGGGCGGCAAAACCGTCACCTGCGTCCAGGGGCTCCAGAGCCTGGAACTGGCCGAGCAGATGGCCCTGTGCTCCCGGGTGAAGGAAGCCCTGGGCATCGGCGCCCGGTTCGTGGAGGGAATTCTGGAACTCCAGGGAGACCAGATCCAGCGGGCAGCCCAATGGTTTTCCCGGGAAGGCTTCCCCTGTTCGTAGCCACCGCCATCCGCGAAAGAAGTTGTCCTATCCTGTCCTAAATCGGCAGTAAGGATGGGGGAATTTTCGGGGCTTTTGTCCGATGGATTTTGTCTCATTATCTGGGGAGATTCGGGGCGGGTGCCAGGGAACAGATTTATGTCGCCCCCAATGAGTTGCAAGATTTTTTCAGGGAAAATGGATTTTTGGTAGCTTGAAAAAGTAAGCGCGCCTTCAGCAAGGGAAAAGGCACCCGCATCT
>JAEDNW010000109.1:0-8434 GCA_016302315.1 Lentisphaeria bacterium | reverse complement strand
ACCGTGGAGAAGGTTCTTCCCGAACTGTAGGGAATCCCGGGAGACGAGGAAACCATGCCTGCCGAAGATCGCATAGCCCGCCTCAACTGCCAGATCCTGCGGGAGCTGGGGCTGCTGGGGGAGGTGATTCTCCGCCCCCACATTACGGATGCCCTGGTCACCTTCACGGGGGTGGAGCTGGCCAGCAATCTCCGGACCGCCACCGTCTACTTCTCCGTCTACGGAGGGGCGGCGGCGAAAGTCCGCGCCGCCGATCTGCTGAAGCGGAAGCGGGTGGCCCTCCAGGAGGGCACCGCCCGGAAAGTCCCCATGAAGTACACCCCCGTCCTCCACTTCCGCCTGGATGAAACGGCGGAACGGGCGGATCGGGTGCTGACCATCCTCAACGAACTGAATCTCCCTTCCCAGGAGGAAACGGCACCCTCGCCGCCGGCCGAGTAACGTCTCCTCCCCTCAGCCACTCTCTCCTCCACCCTCCGCCCCTTCCCCCCGGGGAAGAGTCCCGGGGTGGCGAGGCACCCCACTACCCCATCCATGGACGAAGACGCCCCTATTGAAGTGACTCTCCTGGCCGAGGGCTGTGTCCGGGATCCCAATGGCCTCCATCTGAAGGTGGCCAGCGATCTTTCCCGGGCGTGCCGTGGCTTTGCCTCCCGGGTGACGGTCACGCGGCAGGATATCCAGCGCAGTGCGGACGGCAAGAGCCCTCTGGCTCTCCTGACCCTGGGGGCTTCCGCCGACCGGGTGCTGACCATTGAAGTGCGGGGCACGGATGCCTCCCAGGCCCTGGAGGCCCTGAAACCCTTCTTCCTCCTTCAGAACGGGGAATCCTGAGTCCATGAAGAGAAAGGAACTGTTCGCGGTTCTGGAAAAGCTGGATATGCATCCCAGCAAATCCCTGGGACAGAACTTCCTTGTGGACGAAAACTGTCTGGATGCCCTGGTGCGGGATGCCGCGCCGGCGGCGGGGGAGGCTGTGCTGGAGGTGGGGCCGGGCATGGGGGCCCTGACCCGTCGTCTGCTGGCGGCGGGATGCCAGGTGACGGCCGTGGAGTTCGACTCCCGTCTGGCCGCCTATCTCCGGGAAGAACTGGGGGGGGAGGAAAGGCTGCGTCTGCGCCAGGAGGATGCCTGCAAGTCAGATTACGATGCCCTCTTCCCGCCGGGAACCTCCTATCGCTGCATCGCCAATCTCCCCTACTCCTGCGCCTCCGTGATCCTGGGCCGGATGACCTCCGCCGCCAATCCGCCCCGCTCCCTCCATGTCCTCCTCCAGAAGGAGATGGCAGAGCGCCTGGCGGCAACCCCGGGAACCCCCCAGTACGGTCTGCTGACGGTGCGGCTGGCCTTCCAGTATCTCCCCCGGGTGACCCGCATGGTGCCCCGGGGCGTCTTCTTCCCGCCTCCCGAGGTGGATTCCGCCTTCCTGGCCCTGGAGGCCCGGGAGACTCCCCTGGCGGAGCCCGCCGTCCGGGAACGGGCGGGTAAATTGGCGGCTGCGGCCTTTTCCCAGCGGCGGAAGCAGGCCCGAAAACTTCTGGAACCCCTTCTTCCTAAGGTAGATGTGGCGAAAGTTCTGGAGGAGATGGGCCTTCCTGCCACGGCCAGAGCCGAGAATCTCACTCCCCAACAGTATATCCAACTCGCCCAACTTCCCCATGGATATCCTTCGTGACGCCTTCCTGTCCAGTGACACCGTCGGAAAGATCATTTTCCTTCTGATTTTTCCCTTCCTCAGTGCCCTGATTTGCGCCCGCATCTGTTCCAAGAGCGCCTTCATCCGGGACAAGAGAACGCGGGACCAGGAGGTGCAGAAGCGGAAGGACAAGGCCCGTGCCGCCCACCTGATTCTGGGGGAACTGGAGCGGGATCAGCGGCTGCAGGGCAATCTGGCCGATCTGGGACGGGAGGCCAGCCAGACCCTCCAGGATATTCTCCGGCTCACCGCCCAGCAGCGCTATGCCTTCTTCTCCGAAGGAACCCTGCCCCGGCCTCTCACCGGGGAGGAGGTGGACCGCATTATGGTGGCCATGGAGAACAAGCTCAGCAAACTGGAGCGGGAGCTGGAGGAGGATCTCCATACCATCGCCAGCATTGTCACCATCGCCCCGCTGGCGGGACTCTTCGGCACGGTCTGGGGCGTCATGTCCACCTTCGTGGGCATCGTCCAGAACGGCGGGCGCCCCGACATCCAGGCCATCGCCCCCGGTATCTCCGGTGCCCTCCTCACCACGGTGGTGGGTCTGGTGGTGGCCATTCCCGGCACCTGGATGAATAATTTCCTTCTCAAGGGAGTCCAGGACCGGAAGCGGGACATGGAGGAGTTCTGCAATCTGATCTGCGCCTCTCTCAGCGTGGCCGGAACCACCTCCGGGGCAAAGCCTTCTCCGGCTTCCGCCGCGGTGACGCCGCAGCCGCCGCCGGCCACGTCCCGCATCCTTGTGGTCTCCGAGGCGGAGGAGGAAGGGGGAATGAAGGAGGGTGAAGATGATGAGGCGTAGAGGAGGCAGGCGGGCAGGGGCTCCTCTGCCCAAAGGGGAAGTCAGCATGACCCCGCTGATGGATTTGACCTTCGTCCTGCTGATTCTCTTCATCATCACCGTCCCCATTCTGGATTACCGGACCGATGTGGTGCCCCCCGCCATGACCACGTCGGAGACTCTTCCGGAGAAGGATCCGGAGGCCATTCAGGTGAGCCTGGACAGCGAGGGAAACTGCGCCATTGACGGCGTGCCCGTGGCCATCTCTTCCCTGGAGACGCAGCTGGCGTCCCTGAAGGGGATGGGGCGCACCAAGGTGCGGATCCGGGCCAGCGGCAACCGTCCCTACGAGGAGATTGTAGATCTGCTGCGTCCGGCGAAGCACTGTGGCCTGGAAGTCCAGCTGGAGACCCGGGCGGAATGACATTGCAGTGGCCCGTCAAGACCCCGCCCTGTCAGGATCTGCGGTTCCTGCGGCGGCTCCCACTGCTCCACTGGTGCGCCGCTCTGGTGAGCGGAGTGCTCCTGGCCATGGCCTTTCCTCCCCTGGAGTGGTGGCCCATGGCCTTCCTGGGGCTGGTGCCCTATCTTGCGGTTCCCCAGCCCCGCCGTTTCCGGTGGCGGCTCCTGGGGGCGTATTCCCTGGGCCTCTCCCATTTTCTGGTGTCCTTGTGGTGGCTGAACTCGGTGGGGTTCTGCGCCGGTATTCTTCTGGCCCTGTATTGTGCATGCTATCCGGCCTGCTGGGCCTTGCTATGGGGGGAGGTTCTTTGGTGCCGGAAGCCCCGGCAGGTGCTCCGGGAGGTGGCGCCCTCCCTGGAGTCCAGGGAGGATCCCTCCCTGGCGCCCGGGGCCTCGCTGCAGGTTCTGGATTCTCCCCGGCGCCTGGTGCTTTATGCGGTGCTGGCGGCGGGACTCTGGGTGGCACTGGAATGGGTGCGCAGCTGGCTCTTCACGGGATTTCCCTGGAATCCCCTGGGCACCTCCCAGGCCTTCTCCCCGCTGCGGCTGCTGGCGACCCTGGCCGGCGCCTATGGCCTCTCCTTCCTGGCGGTGCTGACCAATGTCTTCCTGGCGGATCTGGTGTGGGTGCGCCGGCTCCGGCGCTCCCTTCCTCCCCTGGCTGCTCTGGCGCTCTTTGGCGGGCTGTGGTGCGGGGGAGAGATGGGGCGGGCCATCCCCACGCTGCCCAGTCCTCTGGAGGTAGTGGCCGTTCAGGGGAATGTGCCGGAGTGCCGGCAGTGGGACATGGAGGTTCTCCAATGGGCCTGGGATCAATATGCCGGGCTGACCCGGGAAGCCGCCGCCCAGGCGTCTCCTCCCCCGGATCTTTTCCTGTGGCCGGAGGGGGCGCTCCCCTGCGAACTGACCTTCCCTCCCTTTGCCGCCGCCCTGAAGGGACTCCTGGCGGAACTCCCGGCGCCCCTTCTGCTGGGAAGCCTGGATGAACGCTCCCTCCCCGGCGACCTCGCCTGGCGCCTTCCCCCCGTCTTCAATTCCGCCTTCCTCCTGACCGCGGATTCCCCCGTGCTGACCCTGCCCTCCGCCCTGCGGACCCACTACTACGACAAGACCCATCTGGTGCCTTTCGGAGAGTATGTCCCCTTCGGGGAGACCTTCCCCTGGCTGAAGAAAACCCTGGGGATGGGGCGGGATCTGACGCCGGGAAAGTCCTTCCCCCTCTTCTCCCTGAAGACCCGGGAGGGAACCATCGTTTCCTGCGGCATGAATATCTGCTTCGAGGATGCCTTCCCCGGACTCTCCCGGAAATTTGTGGGGAAGGGGGCCCAGATGCTGGCCACCATCACCAATGACTGCTGGTATGGAGAGAGCGCCGGGCCCAGACAGCATCTGGCGCAGGCCGTGATGCGGGCGGTGGAGAACCGACGGCCCCTGCTGCGCTCCGGCAACAACTCCCACACCTGCCTCATCTCTCCCAAAGGGGAACTCCTTCAGCCCATCCTCTCCGAATCCGGTTCCCCTTTCGCCCGGGGATGGCAGCGCTATGCCATCCATCCCGTGGCCCCCGACGCCTCCCGCACCCTCTATACCCGGACGGGAGACGTACTGCCGGCGGCCTGCCTGGCCCTCACCGCCGTCACGCTGCTGGCTCTCCTTCGGGATACCCTTCGGAGAAAGGAACGCCTGGCCCGTGCCCGGAAAGAATAGGAGGGTTTTCCTGAGAATCCGGGGAATCTCTCACGAAATCAGGAAAAAACATTACCTCCTGGTTAGATTTTGGTTTGCAGTTACGCAGTCGGGACATTAGAGTAACCCCTATTCCGTAGTTCCGGCAAATGGGCTTGTGCCCAGGCGCTTCGGCCCGTCGCCCTCAGGATACGGGATTCATCATCCAAAAATCTCCTCTTCGGAAAATCCAGATTCTACCCAAAGGAAAAAAACGATGAAGAAGTTTGCCGCGTTTCTGATGCTGCTGGCCCTGTGCGCCTCTTACAGCGTGTTTGCCCAGGAGGCCGCTCCCGCCGTTGAGGTGGAAGAGGGCAGCTCCTGGACTCCCTTCGTTTCTCTGAGCGCCGAGTGGGGCTCCAAGTACATGTGCGATGGTAAGGTGGTGAACCCCAACGCCATGACCTTCCTGGACGCCTTCGTGGAACTGAATGGCCTCTACGTGGATCTGTGGGCCGCCATGGACATGAGCCACTGGAATCGTCCCGACGGCGGTAGCTACGCCTACAAGAACGATCGTCAGTATCGCGCCGAAGAGGTGGATTATGTGATCGGCTACGCCTACACCTTCGAGGATCTCCTCCCCATCTCCCCCCTGACCATCGACGTGGCCTACAAGTACTTCCAGTATCCCCGGGCCTACTTCGATCACGACGAGCCCCTGGATGTGAAGATCTACCTGGACAACCTGCTGGATCCCGAGTCCGACATCACCCTGGGCACTGGCGTCACCTTCCGCTATGACCTGAATTGGTACACCTGGTACGGCTGGTACGACGTGACCGTGGGCATGAAGATCACCGATCAGCTCTCCGCCAAGGTCTCCAGCAAGGTCTTCTGGGGCACCAAGGACAAGATGCGCATGGCCTATGGTCTGAACCGCGACGTCATCAGCTCTCTGGAAGTCCGCGGCGACCTCTCCTACGCGGTCACCGAGAACATCAGCCTGGGCGCCTTCGTGGATTGCGGCTGGGCCCTGGATCACGAGATCCGCGACGCCTGGAAGGCCGACTCCATCAACAACGAGGAGAACTTCCGCGCTGGTATGAGCGTCTCTGTCTGCTTCTAAGCTAGACAGAGGAGCAAGTCTCCTGTTATTTGTAGATTAATTGCGAGGGAGCGCCATCCGACTTCGGTCGGGTGGCGCTTTTTTTGTTTGCGTGGCGGTGTTTCGGGATGAATCCTGCACCCCCCCCGGGGGTTCCCGCTACGCTCCACCCCCGTCTAGCGATCCTGTCACCCCGTAAACGGGGGTCACAAGGATGTCCCCTGTGTTCCCTGCAAGGGGGGGGATTGTAGTAGCGTCAAGAATATTCCGGACGGGGGGATTCTCTCGCGTTGGACAAAATGAACGCCATCCGGCTCACGGGGAGTCGGATGGCGATGGTTTTCCCTGGGATGTGTGTGTGGGGGGAAATCTACAGGCCCAGGACCTGCTGCATATCGTATTTCCCGGGGGTGGCGGAGGCCAGGAACTTCACGGCCCGGACGGCGCCCTTGGCGAAGGTCTGCCGGCTGGAGGCCTTATGGGTCAACTCCAGGCGCTCTCCCTCTGTGGCGAAGATGACGGTGTGGTCTCCCACCACATCGCCTCCCCGGAGTGCGTGCATCCCGATTTCCCCTTTGGGGCGGGCCCCCACCATGCCCACCCGGCCGTGGCGCACATCCTTGTCGTAGGAAAGCCCCCGGGCCTGAGCCAGAATCTGGCCCAGCTTCTCCGCGGTGCCGGAGGGAGCATCCTTCTTCTGGTTGTGGTGCATCTCCACCACCTCGATGTCATAGTCCTCTCCCAGGAGAGGGGCCACCTGGCGGCAGAGGGCGAACAGGAGATTGACCCCCACGGACATATTGGGGGACTGGACGATCCGGGCGCCCTGGTCCGCCAGGGTCCGGAGCAGGGTCTGGTCCTCTTCCGTCAGTCCGGTGGAGCCGATGACCATGGCGATGCCCCGCTGGGCGGCCAGGGGAGCCATCTGACGGGTGACGGCGGCGGCGGTGAAGTCGATGATGCAGTCCGCCTGTTCCAGGGCGGTCTGCCAATCCGCCACCAGGGGGACGCCACAGGGGGGCAGTCCGGCCACCTGGGCGGCATCCTGTCCCAGGAAGGGGCATTGGGGGCTTTCCAGGGCTCCGGAAAGGGTCAGTTCGGGAGCTTGGAGGACCTGGGCGACCAGCATCCTCCCCATGCGCCCGGCGGCGCCCATCACTACAGTACGAATGGCCATGGGGATCTGTTCTCCTGCTGAGTGGGGAGTTTTTCCTCCCCAGTTGGTTGCTGCCCTTCTCCCGGGGCATCTTCGGTTTCGGGATTTTCCGTTTCGGGAGAGAAGGGCATGAAATCCTGCTCTTTGTACTGCCCTTGCGCATCCCGACGCCAATGGGGGAGGATGTCCTCGTAGTCCCCCTCGGGGTTTCCCTGGTAGACCGGCCACTGGGCTCCCTGGGCGAAGAATCGGAGAGCGGTCTGGATATTGGGATCCTTCTGGTCGATTTCCTCCCAGGGTTTCCCCGAGTAGATGTCCATGTATTGCTGCCGGGTGAGGGGGTCCGGGAAGTCCGGCCGGATTCCCTTTCCCTGGATGGGGCTGTGCTCCTTGGTGTAGTCCTGGGCAACGGTTAAAGAGATGGCGTTGCCTCCCGAAAGCTGCCTCACAGTCTGGATCAGGGCTTTCCCGTAGGTGCGGTCTCCCACAAAGGCCGCCCGATGGTGGTCCCGCAGGCAGCTGATGGCCAGTTCGGCGCAGGAGGCCGAGCCCCGGTCTCCCAGGACTACAATGGGGATTTCGGGGGGGAGGGAGACGGGGCTTTCCTCGGTGAACCAGGCCATGCCCACTTCGCCATTGCGGTATTCCGTGACGTTCACCAATAAGTCCTTGGGGAGGAGACAACTGAGGACAGCGACGCAGGATGGCACGAGTCCGCCGGGATTGCCCCGGAGATCCAGGATCAGGCTGTCGATGCCCTGGTCCTGCAGTTCCAGAATGGCCTTCCGGAATTGCGTCGGGGTGGGGTTTGTAAAGGAGTCAATGCGCAGGAATCCGGTTCTGGTGCCCTGGATGACGTGGACGCTGTCGACGCTGGATTTTTCGATGGTCTGGCGTACCAGCGTCAAATCCCAGGTCTTTTCCTCCTCCTCGCCCTGAGGGCGCCGGACGGTGATTGTGACCTCCGACCCTGGGGTGCCCTGCACCTTTCCCATCATCTCTCCCTGCCTCTCTCCCCTCAGGGGCTTCCCGTTAACGGCGAGAATCTGGTCCCCGGACATCAGGCCGGCGACGGCGGCGGGGGTGTTCGGGAGGACGGAGGAGACGGTAAGGATCCCCTCCCGAAAGTAGACTTTGACGCCGATCCCGTCGGAGGTGTCCCGATCCATCGTCAGGTTGGCCTGATAGTCCGCAGGCGTCATGAAATAGCTGTAGGGATCCAGGCGGGACATCATTTCCTTGATGGCGGCCGTGAAAAGCTGCTTGGTCTCTGAGCCCTCCCGCTCCAGATATCTGCCGTGAACCTCTTGAAAAACCTCTAGAAGGAGATTCGTCTTCTTCAGAATGGCAATGATCTGGGAATTCTCTCCCGTCTCTTCCTCTTTGCCTTGCAGCCTGTAGCCAACGACAGCATTGCCCAGAAGGAGCGCCGCAAGGACACAGAGAAAGATGACTTTCTTCTTGATGGGCGGGGGGAGGTTCGAGGCCATGGATCAGGCGTGGAAGGGGGGGGACGCCACAGGGGGGCAGTCCGGCCACCTGGGCGGCATCCTGTCCCAGGAA
>JAEDNW010000108.1:0-8523 GCA_016302315.1 Lentisphaeria bacterium | reverse complement strand
CCAGGGTGATTATACCCGCTTAGCCCGTGTTTTCAGTGTTTATGGGACGAGTCTGGGTTGATACCAAAAAGCGACTTTCGGGAAGGGACCGCAAGGTCTGTACCGAAAGTCGCAGCAATTGCAGATGGTCGGGACGGAGAGATTCGAACTCTCGACCTTTTGTCCCCCAGACAAACGCGCTAACCAGGCTGCGCTACGTCCCGACGTAGGATAGGATATGTTTCCCTGTTTTTGGGAAGCGGGGATTACTATAGTGGGGAAGGGGCGGATTGCAAGGGAGGCGGGAAAAATTCGGGAAAGGATTTCCGGGCGGGGAGCAGGGGGTAGGGTGTCGCTTACATTAAGCGCCAGGTGCGCCGTCCGGTTTTTCTGGGGGGGAGGCAGGTTTGGCGCAGGCGTTTTGGGAGACAGGCAAAAGAGGAGACAGGAGTCCCATGGGGTGGTTTACCAGCGACAAGGAGTTGCGTCAGCGTGAGGCGCAGGTGGAGGAGAAGTATACGGAGATCAAGACTCTTCTGCAGAGTCAGCAGAATGAGTTGACGGCCCGTTTTCAGGATCTGGGGAATCTGGGGGCCTCCATCATGACCCGGAATGATCTGGAGGGGGTGTATCAGGAGCAGTTGAAGAATCTGGCGACGCAGAAGGAGGCCCTGGCTCAGGCGGTGGCCAGTTATCAGGAGGCGGCGGAGCGTTTTCTGGAGAAGGAGAAGGATCTGACGGAGCGGGAGAAACGGGTGGTGGCCCTGGAGTGCGATGCCCGGGCGTCCTTTGCGGCCTCCCTGGAGGAGCAGATGCAGCCCCTGCGGAATCTGAAGGGGGAATTGGATGGCAAGGCTCAGCGGATTCTGGCGATGCAGGAGGAGTTCAACCGGAATTTCGCCCTGCAGGATCAGAAGCTTCTGGCGGATTTCCAGCGTCTTGGGGCGGCCCTGAAGGAGAAGTTCGAGGGATTGCAGGGGGAGATGCTGAAGGAGAAGGAGGCCCTGGCCCAGCGGGAGGATGCCTTGAACAAGCGGGAGATGGCCTTGTCGGTGCGGGAGGCGGAGGTGCGCCAGGGGCTGACGGGGGAACGTTCCCGGATGCTGGAGGAGTTTTCGGCGGCGAAGGGGCGCCTGGCCCAGCAGGAGGAGAGCCTGAAGAAGATGGCGGAGGAGCTCTCCCAGCGCCGGCTTTCGTTGGAGCGTCAGGAGAATGACCTGGCCAGCCGGATGGAGGCGGTGCAGAACCGGGAGGCCATGGCAGAGGCGGGCTTTGCCAAGGAACGGGAGGCCATGCTGGCGCAGATTCAGGAGCAGAGGCAGGAGAGCGCCAAGGGGGTGGTGGAGCTGCAGCGTCAGGCCAACGCCCAGTGCGATGCCTTCCTGCAGGAGTGGCAGTCCGCCCTGGCGGAGGCCCGGAATAAGATGCTGGAGGGGCTGACGGCGGATATCCAGGAGCGGCGGAATGCCCTGGCGGAGGAGTCCCAGGCTCTGTTGGAGCAGAAGCGGGAGTTGATGCGCCGGGAGCAGGAGTTTGTGAAGAAGGAGGGGGATCTGGAGGTTTCCAAGGCCTCCCTGGAGCAGAAGGAGCGTTTCCTCCAGGAGAAGGAGCGGATCCTGGAGGAGCATTACCGCCAGATTGCGGAGGAGCGGATTCGCACCAGCCAGGAGGAGATCCAGGCCCTTCAGGCCTCCAAGGCGGAATTGACCCAGAAATATGCCTCTCTGCAGATGGAGCTGGCGCGGCTGCGGACTTCCACATCGGTGGGGGGCGCCAACGTATAGGGAAGCCGCCGCCTAGATTCCCCGGAAAAAGGACAGGGGAGCCATGGGGTATTCATGGTTCCCCTGTGGGGTAGATAGGATTCTGTGTGGGATTCCCATGGGATGCCGTGGGCCTCCCATGGGGTATGCCTGAGGCCTTGTAGCGGCGTCAGCCCAGGATTCTGCGCCGCCAGAATTTGGCGGGCCAGGCGATGCCGGTTCGGGTAAAGAGCCGGAGGAGTCGGCAGAAGGTGCGCTGGGAGGAGGGGAGGAAGCGTTCCATTTGCCGGAGTGTCTCCCGGGTGTCTTCCGTCTTCCAGAGGGTATCCAGGAGGGTTTTCTGCTGGGCGTCGGAGAATTTCTGTTCTTCCGGGTGTTGGTGGAAGACGGTCTGGATCAAGGGGGCCAGGGTGGTGATGGCCCAGGCTCTCCGGGCCAGGGCGGGCATTTCCCGGTGGTGTTCCTGATAGAAGCGGACCAGGGAGAGGATGGCCTGGGGGAGGGCCTCCAGGGCCATGCTTTGGTGGCGTGCCCGCCAGGCATGGGGCTTCCGGACGCACCAGAAGGAGGGGAGAAGCCGCTGCATGGTGGAGCAGTGGCGTGCCGCCAGATAGACCCTGGGGGTCCAGGTCAGGTCCACCTGATCCAGGGTGGTCTCGTCCGCAAACAGCTGATGCCGGAGCAGGAAGTCCCTGCGATAGCATCCCAGATAGGTTTCGCAGCGGAGAGGCGTGCCCAGCTCTCCCAGCTTTTCCAGAAGGCGGACGCCGGAACCCTCGTTCAGACCGGGGAAGGAGCGGATGGTGTCCTCGGGCACGAAATACATCTCGTCGTCCATCCGTCCGATGACGGCGGTCATGATCATCAGATCCAGAGTGGGCTTTTCATTGAGGAGCGCCTGGATTCTCTCCACGGTGGTGGGGGTCATCTCGTTTTCCGGCTCCATGAACATGAGATACCGTCCCTGTGCCTTTTGGATGCCCAGATTGAAGAGGGCGCCGGCGGTGGTTTCCCGGGGGACGGTCTCCAGGCGGATATGGGGGAGATCCTGGAAGCTCTTCTGGAAGGCCTCCTGGGCTTCCGGAGGGCATCCCCAGGCGAGCCCCAGCACCTCGCAGGCGGGAGTCAGATTGGCGGCCACGGTGGAAAGGTTGCGGTGCAACTCCGGGGGGACGGAATCAGACAGCGGGATGACGATGGAGAGCAGGGGGGTGCCCATGGGGTGGGATCTCCAAAGCTGGGTTGAGGGTGGGTGGGGGATCAGGAGGAGAGCTGGAGCCCGGTCTTGCCCCGGGTCAGTTCCCGCAGGAACTTTTCCAGGGCGGGGGCCTTCTCGGCGGGAAGGGAACCATGGAAGGTGACTCCCTGGGCGGAGAACTCTTCCTTTTCCAGGGTGAAGGAATGTTCCGGAAAGCTGTGTCGGCCCAGCTCCGCCAGGGAGAAGGGAAGGGAGAAGGAACAGACCACGGTGGGAATCCGGGGACGCATCACGGCGGAGGCCAGGACGCCCCGGGCGGCATCGCCGTAGGCGTGAACCAGCCCGCCGGTGCCCAGTTTGGTGCCCCCGAACCACCGGGTGACCAGAAGCACCACCTGGGTGAGACGGGACCCCTTGAGAATCTCCAGGACAGGACGCCCCGAGGTGCCCGCAGGCTCCCCGTCATCGGAACACCCCTGGATCTCCCCCCGCTCTCCGAGGACTGTGGCGTGCACCACATGGGTGGCATCGGGATACTTCCTCCGCTGATCGGCAATCCGTTCCCGGACCTCCTCCAGGGAACGGGCGGGGAAGAGCTCCGCCAGGAAGCGGGATTTGCGCTCCACCAGCTGGAAGGGCGTGGTTTCCTGCAGCTCCAGATAGGGGGCGGGGGCCGTCATTTCCGGGCCTCCGGGGATGGCGTGGGCTGGGCGGGCTTCCGGAGGAGGGACATGACGCCGGCGGCCAGGCCGAAGCAGAGGAGGAATCCCGCAAAGGCGGCCAGGGGAGCCGCATAGGGATGGAGGGACTCCGGGAGGATGGTTTTCGCCGGACTGGCCAGCAGCCGCCAGGAGAACCAGGCCCCGGCGCCGGCGAAGGCCAGACACAGGGCCACCCCCACCAGCCGCAGGATGTAGAGGGCCAGCTTCAGGGTCAGGAAGATCAGGAGAAGGAGGGCGAAGGCGAGAATCAGGAGTTTCCACCAGTCCGTGCTCCATTGGATGCCCTCTGGCTGGAAGGCCAGGTCATCGGAGAAGGAGTTTGCCAGGAAGAGGGGGAGCATGGCTGGTGGGGGGAGTCCCGCCGGCGGGCGGCGGGGCTAGAAGAGTCCGTGGATGCGTCCGGTTTCCGTGTCCACGTCAATACGCCGGAAGGCGGGATCGGAGGAGGTGCCGGGCATGAGTTTGATATCGCCGGCCACGGGCACCAGGAATCCGGCGCCCCGGTAGAGGAGGATGTCCCGGATGGGGAGGGTGAATCCGGTGGGGCGTCCCTTCCAGTCGGGGTTGTGGGAGAGGGAGAGGTGGGTCTTCACCATGCAGACCTGGAGGCCGGCGGTCTCCGGGTTGTTCTGGTAGAGATCCAGTTTCTCCTGGGCTTCCGGGAGGAGCTGGATGTCATCGGCGCCGTAGACCTGGCGCGCCACATCCTGGATACGCTCCTTGAGGGGGGCGTCTTCCCGGTAGAAATACTGGAAGGCGTTGGGTCTGCGGCAGGCTTCCTCCACGGCCTCGGCCAGCTCCAGGGCGCCTTCCCCGCCATACTGCCAGTGCTTGGAGAGGGCGGTGAGGGCACCGGCCTTCTCGCAGATGCGGCGCACCAGGCGCACCTCCTCGTCGGTGTCCGTGTAGAAGTGATTGAGGCAGACCACGGGCTGGACGCCGGATTTCCGGACAATCTCCAGGTGGGCCAGCAGATTCTGGCATCCGGCCTCCACCAGGGGGAGATTCTCCTTCACATAGACCTCGTCCAGCTTGGCGCCGGGCTTCACCACGGGGCCGCCGCCATGCATCTTCAGGGCCCGGATGGTGGCCACGATGACCACGGCATCGGGGCGCAGGCCGCTGGCCCGGCACTTCAGATCCACAAACTTCTCGTAGCCGATGTCGCTGCCGAAGCCGCTTTCCGTGACATGATATTCGGAGCAGCGCACGCCGATCTGGTCGGCGATGACGGAGCTTTGTCCGATGGCGATGTTGGCGAAGGGGCCGGCATGGACCAGGATGGGCTGTCCCTCGATGGTGGAGATGAGGGTGGGATTCAGGGCCTCCACCAGGAAGGCGGTCATGGCGCCGTCCACTTCCAGGTCACGGGTGGTGACGGGGCTGCCGCTGCGGCTGTAGGCCACCACGATCTTGCCCACGCGTTCCCGGAGATCCTTCAGATCGTTGGCCATGGCCAGGATGGCCATCAGCTCGCTGGAGACGGAGATGGCGAAGCCGGAGTCCATGGGATATCCGTCCATCTTTCCGCCCTGTCCGATGGTGATGTTGCGGAGGGCCTGGGCGCAGAAATCCATGACCCACTTCATCTGGACCCGCTGGGGATCGATGTCCAGCCGGCGGAGCCCCCGCTTGGCCAGCTGGGCGTCGTCGTAGTTCCGCTCGTGCTGCATCCGGCTGGTGAGGGCCACCATGCCCAGATTGTGGGCGTTGGTGATTTTATCGATATCCCCGGTGAGTCCCATGGAGAAGGTGGTCAGGGGGATGCACTGGGCCAGACCGCCGCCGGCGGCGGAGCCCTTGATATTGAAGGTGGGGCCTCCCGAGGGCTGGCGGATGGCGCCGGAGACCCGGCGGCCCCTCCGGGCCAGTCCCTGGATCAGTCCGATGGTGGTGGTGGTTTTGCCTTCTCCCAGGGGGGTGGGGGTGATGGCGGTCACATCCACATATTTTCCCTGGGGGGCATTGGCCAGGCGTTTCCGGACGGCCATCTGGTCCACCCGGGCGATTTGGCGCCCGAAGGGGATGAGTTCCTCGGGGAGGAGTCCCAGATCCCGGGCCAGTTCGGCGGGGGACTTCATGTTGGCTTCAGCGGCCTCGGCGATCTGCCAGTCGGCGAGTTTTGTAGGGTCGAGCATGGTGGTGAAGTAGGGTGGGTGGGGGGTCAGGACAGGCCGAAGTAGGGATCCATGCGCTCGATGGCGATGGTGGTGTGGGGCCCGTGCCCGGGGTAGGCCAGGGTTTTGGGGGGTAGAGTGAAAAGGACGTTGCGGAGGGAGTCCATGAGGACGGGCTCGGAGCCTCCGGGCAAATCGGTGCGTCCCACCGAGCCGGCGAAGAGGGTGTCCCCGGTGAGGACGAACCCTTCCTCCGGGAAGTAGTAGGAGGTGCTTCCCGGGGAGTGTCCGGGGGTGTGGAGCACCCGGAAGCCGAAGGCGGGAAGGGGGGTGTCGGAGAGAGGGGGCAGACCCTGGACGGCGGGATACCAGGGAGGCATGGCGTTGTCCGGGGAATGGTAGAGGGGGCGGTCCGCCTCGGGGCACCAGATAGGGAGATCATAGGCCTTGGTCAAGGCGGGGAGGGCCCCGATGTGGTCGAAGTGGGCGTGGGTCAGCAACACCCCCAGAGGCAGGATGGATTCCTGCTCCAGAAAGCTCTGGATCTGGGGAAAGTCGTCTCCGGGATCCACAAGGTAGCCTCTCTTGGGAGAGCCGGGAGACTCCTCCCAGAGGACATAGCAGTTTTCCGCCAGGGGGCCGACGGTGAGGCGATGGAGTTTTTTCTTCATAGGGCGTCGGGGGGCGTGTTCCCGGGTGGGGAGAGTCGCTGCAGGAGCCATTCCGCCACCTGCCGGGGGGCGATGCCCTGGCAGCACAGCGCGTTGTCGCCCCGGGGACAGTTTCGCTTCAGGCAGGGGCTCTGGGGACAGGGGGAAGGGACGATGGCATGGAGGCCCGCCGGGCCGTAGGGGCCGGTGAGGAACGGGTCTGTGGAACCGAAATTGGCCACGCAGGGAACCCCCTCCAGGGCGGCGATGTGCATGGGGCCGCTGTCGTTGGTGAAGAGAACCCGGGAGCGCTGGAGAAGAGCGCAGAGGCCCCCCATGGAGGTCTTGCCGGCCAGGACGGCGGATTCGGGAAGCCCGGCAAGCTTCTGGAGGGCCTCCGCCCGGGGGCGTTCGTCAGGGGAGCCCAGCAACCAGACGGCAGTCTCCGGACGCTGCCGCCGCACTTCCTGGAGGACCTGGGCAAAATACTCCACCGGCCAGGATTTGCTGGGCCAGCGGGAGGCGCATTCCACGGCCAGCATGGGCTTTCCGGCCAGGCCGTGTTCCTGCATCAGGGCGTCCGCTTCCTGCCTCCAGGCCAGGGGAAGGTCAGCACCCAGGGGAGCGGGGGCCGCCTCTGCCTCCTTCTCCCGCCCCACATCCCGGAGGAAGGCCCGCACCAGGAGGAGATTTTTCTCCACGGCGTGGCGGACGCCCTCCGGCACCGTGACCTTCCGGTTGTAGAAGAGGGTGGCGCCTTCCCGGGCGTGGGCAAAGCCATAGCGTTTCGGGGCCTTGGCGAAGAAGGTGATGAGTCCGCTGCGGAGGAGTCCCTGGAAATCCAGGATGGCGTCGAAGGATTCCTGGCGGAGTTCGTGGAGGAATCGCCGGAGAGCGGTCAGGGAGCAATGGCCCAGGGCTTTCCGGGGGAAGGGGAGGGGATGGATGCCGGGGGCCAGGGAGAGCAGGGGAACCAGGGATTCGTTGGCCACCCACCAGAGCTCTGCCTGGGGAAGGGCGCTTCGCAGCAGGGAGACGGCGAAGAGCGCATGGACGATGTCGCCCAGACTGCTGGGTTTGACGATGAGGAGTTTCACAGGTGGTGGGGAGGAAGAGGGCTACTGGCCCGATGCCAGACGCAGGGCGCAACGATCCGGAAGGCCCGCCTTCCGGATCTTCTCCTGGGCCTTCGGCAGGTCATATTCCACCCGGCGGAGAAGGTAGAGGCGGGCATCGGTGTCCAGGATGCCGTAGGCGGCCCGGGGATCGTCATCCCGGGGCTGTCCCACGCTTCCCGGGTTGATCAGGTAGCGTTCGCCCTCCTTCAGGGGAAGTTCGGTGACCTCCTGGGCTTCGATGGCGTCCTGCTGGAGAACGAAGGCCAGGGGGACATGGGAGTGGCCCAGGAAGCAGAGGTTCGCCCGCAGCATGCGGAAGCAGTTCATGACGCTCCAGGCATCCATGAGATAGGGCCATTCCTCGGGCTGGAAGAGGGAGGCGTGGACCACCTGGCATCCCTGGAGGGAACCGGGCAGGGGGACATGGGCCACCAGGGGGAGCTGGGCCAGCTCCTGGCGGTCCTGTTCGGTGAGATGATCCCGTGTCCAGCAGGCCGCCGCCTTGGCGATGGGGTTGAAGTGGAGAAGCTCCTCCTGGTTGGCGGCATAGTAGTCGTGGTTCCCCTGGACATTGCAGAGACACTTCAGAGAACGGATGCGCTCCATGCAGGCATGGGGATCCGCATTGTATCCTACCTGGTCCCCGACGCAGATGTAGCGTTCCACTCCCTGGACGCGTGCGTCGTCCAGCACGGCGTCCAGGGCCTCCAGATTACTATGTATGTCGCTGATGACTCCGATTTTCATGGCGGGAAGGACGAGGCCGCCCCTGCGGAAAAACCAGGGGACAAAGGGAGAGGGGGCGACAAGAAAAACTCCTTATTATAATCCCGAGAACCAAGTACAGGAATAAAGGGCAAAGCCCCCCCCCGCCCCCTTCCTCCTTCTCTGGGAATTTTTTGGGGAAGTTGTCGTGTTTTTAGGTAGCTTGAAAAAGTAAGCGCGCCTTCAGCAAGGGAAAAGGCACCCGCATCTA
>JAEDNW010000107.1:0-8540 GCA_016302315.1 Lentisphaeria bacterium | reverse complement strand
GGCGCGGTCGCCCCGGAAGTTGAAGTAGACCACGGAGTCGCCGTCCTGGATGGTGCCCAGGGGCTTTCCGGCCTCGTCGGCGATGACGAAGGCTCCCAGATCCTGGTCGATGGCGTGGGTTTCGGCCCGGAGAGTCTCAATGGCTTCCTGGGCGCTGGCGAAGGTGCGGCCCTCTCCCAGGACGTGGGTCTTCCAGCCACGCTCCACCATGGCCCAGTTGGCGTTGTAGCGGTCCATGGTGATGAACATCCGTCCGCCGCCGGAGGCGATGCGGGCATCGCAGCCCTTGGCGCGGAGGCCGGCCAGGAACTCCTCGAAGGGGAGGACATATTCCAGGGCGCTGGTTTCTCCCACATCCCGTCCGTCCAGGAGGATATGGACCCGGATCTTCTGGATGCCCTCGGCGGCGGCCTCTTCCATCATGGCCTTGAGGTGGTCGATGTGGGAGTGGACATTGCCGTCACTGAAGAGTCCCAGGAAGTGGAGGGTGGACTGGTTTTTCTTCACATTTTCCGCCACTTCGGTCCAGCCTTTATCGGCGAACATTTTCTTGGAGGCGATGGAGTTGGAGACCAGTTTGGCGCCCTGGTCGAAGACCCGTCCGGCGCCCATGGCGTTGTGTCCCACCTCGGAGTTTCCCATATCGGCGTCGGAGGGCAGTCCCACGGCCACGCCATGGGCCTTCAGGCGGGTATTGGGGCAGTTGGCCAGGAACCAGTCCAGATTGGGGGTATAGGCGGCCTTCACGGCGTCGCCGTCGGCGAATTTGCCGAATCCCACGCCATCCATGATGACCAGGAGGACGGGGCCTTTGCGCCCGGGGAACCAGGGGGCTTTCTTCAGTGCGTCAACCATATTTCGTTTGCTTCCAAGAAGGAGAGAGAGGTGGGGGGCGAAGTTGTGCGGGGGGGCAGGTTAGTATCCCAGGGCCTTCTGGAGTTCCACCTGGAACTCCTGGACATCCTGCTGGTCGGGTTTGGCGGAGCCTTCATCCAGATTCAGCCCCAGCCGTCCGTAGGCGTCCACATACCATTCTCCGGAGGCGCCGGAGCCGAATTTTACGGTGCCGGAGAGACTGGCGCCGGGGCGGACCACCTTGCTGACTTCCACGGTGGTGTCACCCCGGAGGGTGCCGTTCTGGGGGGAGGGGGGGAGCTGCTCCGCCGCCGGAGGGGGAGGCTCCTGGGCGGGGTAGTCCGGCTCCTCCTGGGATTCCTGGGCGGGGGTGTCCTCCCATTCCCCGGGGGCGGGGGCATCCTGGGGCGTGGCGCCGCCGGGGGCGGGCTTGGTGCCTCGGGCCGCCATGGCCCGGGCATCCTGTTTCTCCCAGTTGACCTGGAGTTCCGCCGTGAGCATCCGCAATTCCATGTAGGTCATGTGAATGGCGAAGTTCTGGGCCAGCTGGTCCTGGACCTGGGAGAGGGACATGCCCTCCTCCAGGCACTTCTGGATGAACTGATTTCTTTGGGCTTCCGTGACTTCCATGACGGCGTTACTTCGGAGAGAGGGGAGGGCAGGGGGCTGTCTAGCACTCGGGGAGGAAGGCGGCGGCGGCGGCCTGGCCGTGACGCTTCTCCCGTTCGGAGGGTTCGTAGAAGTGGATCTCGCCCAGTTCGGGGAACTCCTCCCGGAGGACCTTCCGGGCCTGGTCCAGGATGATCTGTCCGCCTTCGCCGGAGACCACACGGCCCAGCACCTCCAGGTGCTTGATCACCGGGTAGAAGGAGCAGTACTCGGCCACGGTGTAGCCGAAGTAGACGCCGATGGTCTCGTAGATCTTCCGTGCCCGGGGATCGCCCTGGGCCATGAGCTCCTGGACCCGCTTGAGGCGCAGGGGGAACTTGTCGGCGGGAATGTCATCCATCTCGATGCCGGCCAGGGGGATGAGGCGGGCGACGGCCTGCTGGGAGAAGTAGTTGGCCCCCACGCCGATGTCGTGGGACCACTCGTCCATGGCGGCCTCGGGGTTGTAGTCCACCGGGGCGAAGGCCAGTTCGTTCATCCAGCCCTTGATGTTCATGGACTCGTCCACGTATCCGGCGGCCAGGCTGGAACCCATGGCGATGCCCAGGACGGCGCCCTCCTGGAGGGCGATGGCCCCGGCCAGGGCGGTGACATCACCGTCGTTCTCCAGGCGCAGGGGCACGCCCCACTGCTTCTGGATTTCCTTGAAGATGGGGGCGGCCTCCTGGTCGAAGCGGCTTCTGGGGGTGATGCCCCGGAAGAGGGAGCCGTTGCGGACGCGTCCGTCCACGTAGACGCCGGCGGAGGAGCCGCCGATGCCCTTGACCTTGGCCTGGGGATCCACGGAGTGGATGGCCTTTTCGGCCTCCTTCAGGACGAAGTTGATGTGGTCGTAGTGGTACTGGATGTCGGTCTGGGGTTTGGGATCCCACACATATTCGGCGGAGAGGAGGGGGTCGCCGTCTTCCTTGAGGGCCAGCTTGCCGTCCTTGACCACGGCCACCTTTTCGTCGGAGGCGCCCAGGTCGAAGCCGATGCGCCAGCCGCTCCAGTCCAGCTTCACGGCGGCGCCGGAGCCGTCATTTTCGGCGGGGACGTCGTCGGGGGTGGGGGCGTAGACGAAGGTCATGGGCTTTTCGTAGGTGAAGTCGCCCCAGAACTGGGCGTCGAAGCGGCGGAGGCCGGTTTCGCTGTAGCAGCTCTTCAGATACTGGACCAGGCATTCCGGGGCGTGGATGGTCACCTTCCAGCCGCCGAACTGCCAGAGGAGGAACTTCACGATGCGTTCCACGTAGAAGAAGTTGCCGGCGGAGGCGGGGTGCTTCATGTCATAGACCACGGTGTCGAAGCGGGAGACCCGCTGACGGTCCCGCTCCACGGCGATGAGGCAGGGAACGGCGCATCCGGAGGCCTTCACCGCCTGGACAAAGGCGCGGTTGGCCAGGACGGGAGGACGGAATCCGGGATCCAGGACGGGGACGGTCTTGGGGGCTACGAGAGGGAATTCCTGGTTCATGGCGTTTTGCTGGGGGATTGGGGTGCGCTACTTGACGAATTGGTTCATCTGCTCTTCCTGGGCTTCCATCTGGGCCACCAGGTGGAACTGGGTGCGGCAGCGGTCCAGATTCTGGCCTTCCCGGTGGGTGCGGAAGTAGACATCGCCTTCCAGGAAGTCGGTGAGGAAGCGGAGGCCGCACTCGAAGGTGAGGAGGCGTCCGGAGAAGGGGAGGAGGCGTTTTTCCTCGGGGGTGAGGAAGGCGCCGGCGGTGGAGAGGTATCCCTGGACCAGGGCCCCGAAGAGATTCAGGTCGAAGTTCACCTTGGAGAGATCCCGTTCGTCCTCGGCGGCGGTGGCGGTGGTGGTGCGGATTTCGTCGCCGAAGTCATAGAGGACGCTGCCGGGCATGCAGGTATCCAGGTCAATGACGCAGATGCCTTCCCCGGTCTTGTCATCCAGCATGACGTTGTTGATCTTGGTGTCGTTGTGGGTGACGCGCCAGGGGAGGCGGCCATCGGCCAGGCGGTCCACCACCAGGGAGCATTCCTTCTCGTGGGCCAGGGCGAAGGCGATCTCCTTCTGGCAGAGGGAGGCCCGTCCAATCTTGTCCTCCTTCAGCACCGCCAGGAACTTCTGGAAGCGCTTGGGGGTGTGGTGGAAGTCCACGATGGACTCGAAGAGGGGGTCTCCGGGGAGGTCGGCCAGGGCGCACTGGAACGCGCCGAAGGCCTTGGCGGCCTGGTAGGCCTGGTCGGGTCCGGTGACGGCATCCACGGTGGAGGCCCCTTCAATGAAGAGGTAGACCCGGTAGCATTCGCCGTCGGCGGGATTTTTCCAGAAGGGGTTTCCCTGGCGGTCGTTGACCAGGGTGAGGGTGGCCCGGGCGTTGCCAGGGTTGCGCTGGGCCAGATGGCGGGTGATGCGCTGGATGTTCTCCATGAGCTTGGGCACGTTGGGGAAGACGTGCTGATTGATGCCCTGGAGGATGTAGTGGACATCCCGGCCGCTCTGATCCACGGTGAGCCGGTAGGTGGTGTTGATGTGTCCGGAGCCCCAGGGCTCGGCCTCGGTGGCCACGCCCCGCAGATCGAAGTTCTCCAGAATGGGAAGAAGGCGTTGCAGGATTTCCTGGGACATGGGATTACCTCCAGAGACAGGCGGGATAGACACCCTGGGCGGTGAGATTCTTCACCTGCTCCAGGACCAGTTTGCGGTCTTCCGAATAGGTCATGCCGAACCAGCGCTCCGGACTGGTGCGCACCAGACTGGTCCAGCCGCATTGCTTGATGAGGGTGTTCACCACCGTGGGGATGAAGAACTCCTTCTTGGGCTCCTGGAGATTGGCCTGGAGAAACTCCTTCAGCTGGCGGTCCAGTTCCGGGAAGAGCTCCGCGGGGAAGCCCCACAGATTCATGGAGGTGGGTTCCTCGCCGGTGAGGGGCGTCCAGGAGCCGTCCTCGTTCTGATAGCGGGCCTTACCGCCGGGAAGGGCCTCGATGGTGGTGCGCTCCACCACGTCGGTGAGGCACCCGTTCTCCACGGCGCAGATGCCCCGGGAGACGCTGCCGTTCTCGGAGAGGGTGTTGTTGAGGCGGAAGGCCACGATGCCGCAGGTGGTCTTGCTGAAGGCGGGATCCGCCAGGAGCCTGGCCATTTCCGTGAAGGATTCCCGGCCGTAGAAGTCATCGGCGTTCACCATGGCGAAGGGACCCTGGATGGCGTTCCGGGCGCACCAGATGGCGTGGCCGGTGCCCCAGGGCTTCTTCCGGGTCTCGGGCACCGTGAATCCCTGGGGAAGGCGGTCCAGGCTCTGGACCACGTATTCCACTTCCACCTTGCCGTCCAGACGGTTGCCGAAGTGCTCCCGCAGGGGGGCCTCCAGCTCCTCCCGGATCACCAGGACCACCTTGCCGAAGCCGGCACGCCAGGCGTCATAGATGGAGTAGTCCAGGATGAATTCGCCGTCGGGGCCGACGGGATCCATCTGCTTGATGCCGCCATAGCGGCTGCCCATGCCGGCAGCCAGGACGAGAAGAGTGGGAGTGCAACTCATGTTCGTGGGGAAAACGTTTTTCGGGGTTTTAGGGAACGTTGAGGGAAAGTGTACGGGAGAGAGAGGGGGGGGCAGGCCTAGCCGTGAAGGCTGGCGTGGTATTCCTGGAGGGAGAGGACGCCGTCATTGCCCTTGCGTTTGGCATGGATGCCATTGGCGCAGGCCAGGGCGGCGGCCACCGTGGTGAAGTAGGGGACCCCGTATTTGATGGCGCTCTTGCGGATGTAGGAGTCGTCCTTCTTGGAGGCCTTTCCGATGGGGGTGTTGATGACCAGCTGGATGTGGCCGTTCTTCAGCTCATCCAGGATGTCGGGGCGCCCCTCGCCGATCTTGGCCACGGGCTTGGCAGGGATCCCCGCCTTCTCCAGGCTGAGCCGGGTGCCCTCCGTGGCCATGAGCTCCATGCCGTCCTCCACAAACTGCCGGGCGGCGGGAAGGATGGCCTGGTGGTCTCTGGGGGCCACGGTGATGAGGACGGTGCCGGCGGTGGGCAGGGGGGGCTTGGCCGCCTCCTCCGCCTTGAAGAAGGCCAGCCCCAGATTCCGGGAGATGCCCAGGACTTCGCCGGTGGAGCGCATCTCCGGCCCCAGGACGGGATCCACCTCCGGCAGCATGGGGAAGGGGAAGACCGCCTCCTTGACGCCGTAGTGGGGAAGATGGAGTTCCTTCAGGCCCATCTCCTTCAGCTTCATGCCCATCATGGCCGCCGTGGCCAGCCGGGCCATGGAAACGCCGCAGACCTTGGAGACCAGGGGCACCGTGCGGGAGGCCCGGGGATTGGCCTCGATGACGTAGACCTTGCCCTGGCAGATGGCAAACTGGACGTTCATCAGGCCCACCACTCCCATCTCGATGGCAATGCGACGGGTGATGTCCTTGATCTGCTCCTCGTAGATGCGCCCCATGGTGGGCGGGGGAATGACGCAGGCGGAGTCCCCCGAGTGGATGCCCGCCAGCTCAATGTGCTCCATGACGCTGGGCACAAAGGCGTCGGTGCCGTCGCAGATGGCGTCGGCCTCCGCCTCCAGGGCGTCTCCCAGGAAACGGTCGATGAGGATGGGACGGTCCGGAGAGACCTCCTCCTCCGCCTTCAGGACATACTCCCGGAGCATCTCCTGGTCGTGGACCACCTCCATGCCCCGGCCGCCCAGGACAAAGGAGGGACGCACCATCACCGGATAGCCGATGGTCTGGGCGATCTCCATGGCTTCTTGGAGGTTGGAGGCCATGCCTGAGGCGGGCATGGGAATGTCCATCTTCTCCATCATCTTCCGGAAGAGGTCCCGGTCCTCCGCCATGTCGATGGTGGAGGGAGGCGTGCCCAGGATGGGGACTCCGTTCTTCTCCAGCCTGGCGGCCAGATTCAGGGGGGTCTGGCCTCCGAACTGGACGATGGCGCCCAGGGGCTTCTCCTTCTGGTAGATGGCCAGTACGTCCTCCAGGGTCAGGGGCTCGAAGTAGAGCTTGTCGCTGGTGTCGTAGTCGGTGGAGACGGTTTCCGGGTTGCAGTTGACCATGATGGTCTCGTAGCCCAGCTTACGGAGTTCCTGGGCGGCGTGGACGCAGCAGTAGTCGAATTCGATGCCCTGTCCGATGCGGATGGGGCCGCCTCCCAGGATCATCACCTTCCGGGGGTTGTCGGAGACGGGGGCGGGAGGCGTCTGGGAGAGATTGTAGCTGCTGAACCAGTAGCAGGCGTCCTCCACGCCGGAGACGGGGACCGCTTCCCAGTTTTCCTCCACCCCCAGGGCCAGGCGGCGCTTCCGGAGGGCGTCCTCGTCCGTCTGGAGGAGGCTGGCCAGATACTGGTCGCTGAAGCCGTCCTTCTTGGCCTGGATCAGGAGGGCGTCGGGGAGTTCCTTGCCCTGGCAGGCCAGGAGGGCCTCCTCCTCCTTCACCAGAGCCTGCATTTCTTCCAGGAAGTAGCGCTTGATGAAGGTGAGCTTCTGAAGCTGTTCGATGGTGGCTCCCTTCCGGAGGGCCTCATAGAGGGCGAACTGGCGGTAGCTGGTGGGCTCCTTCAGCAGCTCCAGCAGTTCCTCCAGGGACTTTTCGTGGAGATCCCGGTAGAATCCCAGGCCGGAGGTGGAGCGCTCCAGGGAGCGGATGGCCTTCTGGAAGGCCTCCCGGTAGGTCTTGCCGATGCTCATGACCTCGCCCACGGCCCGCATCTGGGTGCCCAGCTTGTCCTGGACGCCCTTGAACTTCTCAAAGGCCCACCGGGCGAACTTCACCACCACATATTCGCCGGAGGGGGTGTATTTCTCCAGGGATCCGTCTCTCCAGTAGGGGAGTTCGTCCAGGGTGACCCCGGCGGCCAGGAGGGCGGAGACATAGGCGATGGGGAATCCGGTGGCCTTGGAGGCCAGGGCGCTGGAACGGCTGGTGCGGGGATTGATCTCGATGATCACCAGACGGCCGTCCCGGGGATTCCGGGCGAACTGGACATTGGTGCCGCCGATGACCCCGATGCCCTCCACCACCCGGTAGGCCTGCTCCTGCATCTGGGCCTGGACTTCCGGGGAGATGGTGAGCATGGGAGCGGTGCAGAAGGAGTCGCCGGTGTGGACGCCCACGGGATCCACGTTCTCGATGAAGCAGACGGTGATCATCTGCCCCTTGGCATCCCGCACGATTTCCAGCTCCAGTTCCTCCCAGCCCAGGAGGGATTCCTCGATGAGGCATTCATGGACCAGGGAGGCCTGGAGGCCGCGCCCCACAATGGTCTGCAGCTCCTCCACATTGTAGCAGAAGCCGCCGCCGGTGCCGCCCATGGTGTAGGCGGGACGCACCACCACCGGGAAGCCGATCTCCCGGGCGGCCTGGAGGGCTTCCTCCTGGGTGTGGATGATGCGGCTGGGGGCCATCTGGATCCTCAGGGAGTTCATGGTGTCCTTGAAGGCCTCCCGGTCCTCTCCCCGCCGGATGGCGTCAATCTGCACGCCGATGACCTTGACCCCGTATTTGTCCAGCACCCCCTTCTCCGCCAGCTCGCTGGAGAGATTCAGGGCGGACTGGCCACCCAGGTTGGGCAGCAGGGCGTCCGGCCGCTCCTTGGCGATGATCTCCTCCATGCGCTCCGCATTCAGGGGCTCGATATAGGTGTGGTCTGCCGTGCTGGGATCCGTCATGATGGTGGCGGGATTGGAATTGACCAGCACAATCTCATAGCCCAGGCTTTTCAGCGCCTTGCAGGCCTGGGTGCCGGAATAGTCGAATTCGCAGGCCTGGCCAATGATGATGGGCCCGCTTCCAATGATCATGACTTTGTGGATGTCCGTTCGCTTCGGCATGGGTCTCCTGTTTCCCGGAGGGATGGTGGAAGGTACTGAAATCAGGGAGGCTGGAAAGGCCAAAACAGGGCATACCACACCCTTGCCATGACCTTTCCAAGGCAAACTCGCTTAATATAGCCCAGTCCCCAGAGCCCCAGGGATCAATCCAAGGGGGAAGATGGGGAGATTCCGCCCGGAGAAAAGAAATTCTAGATGCAACACCCAGGCCCCTTTTCGTCGCTTTTCGAAA
>JAEDNW010000106.1:0-8774 GCA_016302315.1 Lentisphaeria bacterium | reverse complement strand
TCTAGAAATCTAGAGATCTAGAGATCCTAGAGATTCTAGGACTATCCCCCCAAAAGCCCCAAGGGCGGAGCATGCGCAGCAGGCTCTGCCCCCTCCGTGGCTTCCGTGTTTTCTTGCGGGGACGCTTACAGTTCCAGTTCTTTGGAGGCGGTAGCCAGATTATCCACGCCCTGGGGGGTGATGGCCACGGTATCCTCGATGCGGATGCCGCCCCATTCGGGGTCGTAGAGTCCCGGTTCCACGGTCACCACGAACCCCGGTTCCATGATGGTGGCATCGTGGGAGGAGAGGCTGGGGCGTTCGTGGATTTCCAGGCCCACGGAGTGTCCCAGTCCGTGGAAGAATCCGCGGTAGAGTCCGGTTTTGGGATCCCGTTCCGTGGGGAAACCCTCCTGGGTGAAGTACTCGGCCACCATATTGTGGATTTCCGCTCCGGTGACGCCGGGGCGCAGGCTTCGGAGGGCCTTTTCCTGGGCGGCCAGAACGGTTTCATAGGCCTTTCGCACCACGGGGGAGGCGGTTCCCTTCACTCGGGTGCGGGTGAGATCCCCGAAGTATCCTGTGCGCTGATCCCGGGGGAAGATATCCATGACAATGGGTTCGTTGGCTTTCAGGGGTCCGAATCCGGCCTGATGGGGATCGGCGCCCTGGACGCCGGGGGCGGTGATGGTACCCTGAGCCAGGCCGCCCTGACGGGCGATGGCGGCATCCACTTCTCCCCGGAGTTCCTCCGCCGTCAGGCGGTGGCCTCCCAGGATCAGGAATCCCTCCCGGTCCACGGTGGCCTGGCGCAGCATCCCGTCAGCCTGGGCCAGCCCGGCCTCCGCCAACTGCTCCCCCCGACGAATCTTCTCCACCTCTTCCGCGCTCTTGACACGGCGCTCCGGCGCCAGGGAGCCGCAGGGAGTGACCTGGATGCCGGCGGAGCGGAGCAAGTCCCCGTATTCCAGGGGGAAGGAGGAGGGGACAGTCCAATCCCAGACCTCGGTGCCCCGGCAGACCTGGCGAATCATCCGGAGGAACCAGTGTTCCCCGGAGGCTTCCTTCTCCAGGCCGAAGAACTCCTCTAGATGCTGGATATCGGCCACGGTCACCGTGGGTGGGCACTGCTTCTTGGCCCGCCCCAGTTCTAGACAGCTCACGGCCACCACGGCGCCCTTTTCTGTCTGGAAATAGAGAAAATCATCCGGGGCGCAGAATCCCGAGAGATACCACAAATCTGCGCACCGCTCGCTACTGGCGTAAATCAGCTTGTTCATCGTCCTTTCTCCCTTTGGCCTGGGAACGTTGATCCAGGAAAGCCAGGAGCCGGGAAAGGAGCCAGAATCCCAGGTAGGCCAGCCCCGCCAGCTCCACAATCACCGCGCCGGGAGAGCGCCAAAGGCTCCCCGGGCCCGCTCCGTAGGAAATCCCCACCCCAAGAAATGCGCACAGAAAGCACAGCACCCCGGAGACCGCCATGATCACCGGGATCCGCCGGCACACCAGGCTTGTGGCCGCCACCGGAAGAATCAGGAGGGCCATGCACAGCACCGTGCCCACCAGCTGGGAGAGCACCACCACCGTCATGGCCACCATCAGCTGGAAGGCCAGCTGCACCCTGCCCCGGGAAATTCCCCGGAGGGTCAGCAGTTCGTCATGAAAGGCCAGAGCCACGAAGCGGGCGTGCCAGAGGAAGGCCATCAGCAGCACGATGGCATCCAGGGCGGCGATGCTCCCCAGATCCTGGCGGGAGATGATGAGGATGCTTCCGAAGAGATAGCTGGTGAGTTCCGTGCCGTAGCCGGGGCGGGCATTGACGAAGGAGACGCCCAGAGCCATGCCCAGGGCCCACAGGGCGGAGAGCACGGTGTCCATGCGGAAATGCCAGCGGGTGGTCAGGAGAGTGATGAGGATGGCCACCGCCACCCCCGCCACCAGCCCCCCCATCCAGGGGGTCACCCAGGGCAGACGCTCCTCCAGGGCGGGGAAGATTCCCTGGAGATAGAGGACCGCCCCCACGCCCCCCAGCAGGGAGTGGCTCACGGCCCCCACGGCATAGCTGTCCCGCTTCAGCACCACATAGCATCCCACCACGCCGCAGCAGACTGCGGCCAGGGCCATGGCCATCAGGGAGCGCAGCAGCAGGGCGGAGTGGGGCAGTTCCCAGAGAAATTCAGCCATGGACGTGACCCTCCTCCTCCTGGGATTCCTTGCCCCAATGGGGGCCGGCGCAGGGATCCTCCTCCTGGCCATCCTGGGTGACGGGGCAGGCATGGTGGAAGATGTGGATCCAGTTTCCCACGTGGAGATCCTCCCGGGAGACCTGTTCGATCTGATGCATGTCCGCCGTATGATTCACGCAGACCACATGGGTGGCAAAGGGCTCCACCATGGTGAGATTGTGGGAGACCATGACAATGGTGAGGCACTGGCTGAGTTCCTTCAGCAGGCCGTAGATGGCAGCCACCCCGGGGGCGTCCAGGTTGGCGCCGGGTTCGTCCAGCAGCAGCAGTTCCGGGCGGGAGGCCAGGGCCTGGGCGATGAGGACCCGCTGGCGTTGTCCTCCGGAGAGGGCGGCAAAGGGGCGGGAGGCCTCCTGGGCCAGGCCCACTTCCTCCAGGGCTTCCAGGGCCACCTGGCGGTCCTGGCGGCGCGCCCCCAGGAAGGAGAAATGCTCCAGGCGTCCAAGCAGAACCGTCTCCAGCACAGAGATGGGAAAGCGGTGGTCGAATTCCAGGGACTGGGGCACGTAGGCCATGCGGCGGCGGGACTCCTCCGGGCTTCCCCCGAAGATGCGGACGCTTCCGTAGCGGGGCTTCAGCAGCCCCAGCATCAGGCGGAGAAGGGTGCTCTTCCCTCCCCCGTTGGGCCCCACCACAATGGCGAAATCCCGTTGGGATACCGTCAGGTTGATGTTGTGCAGAACCTCGTGCTCCTCGTATCCGAAGCAGAGATTCTTGATTTCCACAGCGGGATTCATGGCGCTTCCAGACATGCTACGGGCAATAGGCTTTGGCGATGGCCTCCCCCATGGCCCGCAGTCCCGGGGAGAGCCGGGCGGGAAGGGGATCCAGGGGGATCACCTGGGCCTTCAACTCCTGGGCCAGCACTTTGGCGGAGCGAGGCGAAAACTGGGGCTGGACGAAGATGGCGGGGAGGCCCAGCTTCCGGGCCTGGGCCAGGGCCTCCGTCAACGCCCGGCCGGAGGGTTCCTTCCCCTCCTCCTCAATGGCAATCTGGGTGATCCCATACTGCCCCAGAAAGTATCCGAAGGCGGGATGATAGACCAGGACGGAGCGGCCCTTCAGGGGAGCCAACCGCTCCGCCAGGAAGCGTCCCGTCTCCTCCAGCTGCTCCCGGTACTCCTGGTGGCTGGCCTGGAATTCCTCCGCCGCCTCCGGCACCATCCGGACCAGGGTCTGGCAGACATTGTCTGCGTAGCGCAGCATATTGGCCACGGAGAGCCACACATGGGGATCCTCGCCCCCCTGGGGGAAGTTCCGCCGTTCCATGCCCTCCGCCCCCGCCGCCAGGCGCACTTCGGGGAAGGCCCGGCGCAGCCGGGGCAACAGGGTTTCCTCGAAGGGAGCCCCCATGGTGAAGAGGACCTGGCTGCGGCCCAGGGCCTCCAGGGTCCGGGCGTCCGGCTGATAGGTCTCCGGGCTGGCCCCCGCCGGCAGCAGCACCTTCACGGAGACCCGCTGTCCCCCGATGGCCTCCACCGCCTCCGCCATGGGAGGGAGGGACACAAAGACCTCCAGGGGAGAGGCAAAGCCCGCCAGGGAGATCCCCAGCAGGCAGAACACCCCCCATCCAAAGCTACGGCACTGCTTCATGAACGCTCCTCCTTGCTGCCCTGGGGGCAGGCCACCGTGGCGCCGCACCCTTCCCCGTGCTGGAAGGTGATGGCGGACATCTGCCGCACCTGCTCCTCGTAACGCTGCCGCATGAAGGTGACAAAGGCTTCCGGCAGACACCGGCTGATGCGCCGGGCCGTCTCGGAATTCATTCCCAGGAAGGCGTCGGAGACCTGGGAGAGGGTGATCTGGGCGGCAGGGCGGCCCAGGATGTAGTCGTAGGATTCCGGGGGATCCGCCTCGGGCATTCTCTGGATGACCAGGCCCGCCCGGGTCAGGCTCTCCAGGCAGAATTCCAGTTCCCGGATGGAGATATTGTTCTCCACGGCGAAGCGGGCGGCATTCCAGCAGCCGCGCCCCTCCTCAAAGCACCGGCTGATGTCCTCCACAATGGCGATGCCCAGCAGACGGTTGGCCCCGGCCTCCACCGGACGCATCTGCTTCGTCTGGCGGAGAAGACGTTGATTCTGCGCCGCATAGCACAGCTCCGCCCCCAGGAGAATCACCATCCAGTTGGCGTAGAGCCAGGCCAGGAAGAAGGGGAGTGCCGCAAAGGCTCCGTAGATGGCGTTGTAGCGGGCCAGGCCGATCTGCCACCGGATGTAGGCCAGCAGCACCACGCCCCAGGCCACCGCCGCCACCGTTCCCGCCAGGAGGGCGGGCTTCAGCCGCACCCGGGTGTTGGGCATGAAGAGATACAGGGCCGCAAAGGAGAGCACCAGGAAGAAAAACAGGAGGAAGCGGGCCAGGAAATGCCCCCAGTACAGCACTGCGCTGGACTGGGTGTGGAGCAGCTCCGCCAGTTTGCCGGAGTGGATGAAGGCATTCAGGGAAAGGATGGCGGAAAGCAGGATGGGCAGCAGAAGCAGCACCACCAGATATTCGCTGATCTGACGCATCAGGCTGCGCCCCCGGCGCACACACCAGATGTCGTTGAAGCTGTTCTCCAGTTTCTGGATGGACATGACCACGGTGAAGACCAGGGTGATGACCCCCACAATACCCAGGGCGGCGAAGTTCGTCTTGTCCACATAGCCGATGATCTTCAGGATCCCCTCCTGCACCGGCTCCGGAAGCTGTGCGGCAAAGCCGGGCGGCACCGCCGGGGGCATCAGAGCCGCCTCCTCAGGCACCTCTTCCCTGGAAGCCTCCCCCTCCTCCGCTTCCGGAACGGTCAGCTCCTCCTCCAGAGCAGGCACCACCCGGTAGACCCGGATCTCCTCGCCGTCGGCACCTCCCCGCTGGACCAGGGTCTCAATGCCCAGATGTCCCAGCAGCTGGGTCTGGAGTCCCATGCCCTTGCAGAAAGAGAGGGCGATGGCCAGGACAGGCACCAGGGAGACCATGGTGATGTAGGTCAGGGCGCAGCTTTGGAGGGTGCATCGGTCTTCGAAGACGCCCCGCCCCGCCACCATCAGCAGGCGGCACAGGGAATACAGTCCCCGCTTAAGGAAGCGGAGGGCGCGGAAATCCGCATTCCAGATTTTTTTGGTGAAGAAATCCACCAGGAAGCGGACAGGGCGGAAACCAAGCCAGAAACGGAACGAATCTTCGGACATGGGGGCTCTCCGTAGGGGTGGGTGGAGAATGAGGGAGGAAAGGGGGGAAGTCAGAACAGTGTTCCGGGAAGGAAGAGGAGCCATCCCGCCACGGCGGCACCCAGAAGCACCCACAGGAGATTGGGCTTCCACTTCCATTGCACCAGATAGGCGCCGATGAAGATCACCACCCCCTGCCAGCAGAGGCCGAAGGACTCCCCGGCCCGCCAGAGAGCGGCCACAGGGGCAGTGAAGAGGGAGGTTTCCGCAAAGAAGATCACGGAGGCGGCGATAAGCCCCAGGGTGGCCGGGCGGATGCCGCAGAGCACGCCCTGCCAGTGGTGGCTCTTCTCGTAGGAGCGGAGGAAGATGGCCACCAGGAGTCCCAGGATCAGGGAGGGAGTGGCCACCCCCAGAGTGGCCACCACGGCGCCGGGGAAGCCGGCAGTCTGCTGGCCGATGTAGGTGGCGGCGTTTAGGCCCACGGGGCCGGGGGTCATCTGGGCCAGGGCCACGATGTCGGCGAACTCCGCGGAGGTCATCAGGCCGTGGCGCACCACCAGTTCGTCCTGGAAGAAGGGGATCATGGCGTATCCGCCGCCGAAGGTGAAGAGCCCGATTTTGGCGAAGAGGAGATAAAGAGTGAGGAGGCTCATGGCTGTCCCTCCCGGCTCTTGGAGCCTCGGCTCTGCCAGAGCTGGAAGAGCCATCCCGCCACGCCGCCTGCCAGCAGCACATACACCGCATTCATCCCCAGGAATCCCAGGGCCAGGAAGGAAAGTCCCGTCAGGAGCCAGGTGAAACGCCGTCCGGCCCTCCCCTGGACCCCGGAGAACACCTGCCGTCCCAGCCCGAAGGCGGCATGGAGGATCAGGGCGCTCACCGCCGCCCGGACCCCCAGAAACATGTGGCTCACACTCTCCAGGCTGCGGAGCCTGAATACCAGCCCCGCCACCAGCACAATGGCCAGAAAGGGCGGAAGAATTCCCCCCAGCAGGGATACCAGGGCCCCGGGCACCCCCGCAATCCGGTAGCCCAGCAGAATCCCCATGTTGCAGGCGATGATGCCGGGCATGGACTGCATGGCCGCCACCGTGTCCACCATCTCCTCGTCGGTCATCCAGCCCCGCTTCCGCACAAACTCGTCCCGCATGGCAGGCAGCATGGCCAGCCCTCCCCCCAGGGTCACCAGGGACAGGAAGAAGAAGATGCCGAAGAGTGTGCGAAGGCGGGTGAACAAGAGGATGCCTCCTGTGGCAGTGGGAGCGTCTGAAAAAACATGCGCCCCCCGGAAGAGACCCCGGGAGGCGACAGACCACAGGCCGGACAGATGCCCCGCTCCCCGCCCGGGCTCCTCCTGGGTGAGTGAGAGGAGGAGGCCCCAGAGACGGGAGGAGGCGCCGGCGCTCCTCCTCCGGATGAAGCCAGGGGCTTCCGGGGGAGGACTTGCCCTTTCTTGGGAAGGATTCCGTTAGAGGGAGGCCTTCTTGACCCGGTCGGAATACTCTCCGGTGCGGGTGTCGATGCGCACCAGATCGCCCACGCCCACAAAGGTGGGCACGTTGATCTCGTAGCCGTTCTCGATCTTGGCGGGCTTCAGGCAGTTGGTGGCGGTGTCGCCCTTGAAGCCGGGCTCCGTCTCCGCAATGGTCTTCTCCACGAAGATGGGCAGGGTGATGTCGATGGGCCGGCCGTTGAAGAAGAGGATCTGGCACTCCATATCGTCGTCCAGGAAATACTTGTTGCGTCCCAGCACCTTTTCATCCACCCGGACATCCTCGTTGGTCTGGGGGTCGATGAAGATGTAGACGCCGTCTCCCTCGTCATAGGAGAAATTCACGGTCTTTTCCGCCAGGTCGGGCTGGTCGATCTTGTCCCCGGGGCGATAGGCCTTCTCGGTGGTGGATCCGGTCAGCATGTTGCGCATCTTGCAACGATAGATGGCCTGGCCCTTGCCGGGCTTCATGAAATCATATTCAGTGATGAGATAAGGATCTCCGTCAATCTGGACCTTCAGTCCCTTGCGCAGATCGGAAACATCAAACGGCATGGCAGTGTTCTCCTTACAGTTTACATTGTAAAAACTTACGCAAGCAGAGAGGCACCAGCCCTTTGACGGTCTCCCCTAGTCTGTGCGCAAATGCCTTAAAATAGTGTGATTATGAAAAATTTCAATCGCAAGCCAGAGGAATGGGAGGAGGGGATCCGCCAGCTTCAGGAACGCACCGGATACGCCTTCCGGGACCGCGACCTTCTCCGGATGGCCCTGACCCACTCCAGCTATGCCGCCGAATCCGCCGACCCCGCCTGCCTGGGAAACGAACGTCTGGAATTCCTGGGGGACGCCGTCCTCCAGCTGGTGACCTCCCGCCGGCTCTTCCAGGAGTTTCCCCAGGCCCAGGAGGGGGAACTGACCCGGGCACGCTCCGTCCTGGTGGACGAACCCGCCAATGCCCGCAACGCCTGCACCCTGGGGCTCCAGGAACTCCTGTTGCTGGGCAAAGGGGAATCCGCCACCGGGGGACGCCAGCGCGCCTCCATCCTGGGGGATCTCTTCGAGGCCTATCTGGGGGCCCTCTTCCTGGATGGCGGCATGGAAGAGGTGCAGCGGCTTCTCCTCACCCTGCTCCCCTCCCTGCCGACCGCCGTGGCGGAGGCGGAGAGAAGCAGCAACCCCAAAGGGGAGCTCCAGGAATACTGCCAGACCCATTTCCACGCAGCGCCCAGGTATCAGGGGCTGTCTGTCAGCGGCCCCAGCCACGCCCCCCGCTTCCTCTGCCAGGTGGAATGGCCCTCCTCTCGACACGCCCCCAGCTTCTCCGGGGAAGGCTCCACGAAAAAGCAGGCGGAACAGGAGGCCGCCAGGGCCGCCCTGGCCTGGCTGGCCGCCCATCCCTACCCCGATGATTCCGAAACTCCCGGAAAACGCTGACACCACCCCCGGCAGGGGTAGGATCGCAGGACCCCCTGGGGTACAGGATGCCTCCCAGGAATCCTGGCGCTAACTCCACCCCCGCTTGCGGGGAGACGGGGGAAATTCCACTAGAACCCCGGCAGGGGTGGCAGGATCGCTAGACGGGGGTGAAGCGTTAGCGGGAACCCCCGGGGGGGGACAAAATTTGACCTGAACCCCGTGGGCGGGGTGGGAGGATCGGATACCCCGTGGGTGGAGGCCGGGAACATCCCGGCCAAGCCCCCCCCCGGGGTTTGATTTTTGTCCAACTGGAACAGGGGGGGGGCATGGGGGATTCCCCGTGTTTGACGCGATCACCATCCACCCCGAACCCCGTTTACGGGGTGACAGGATCAGGTGACAGGATCAATAGACGGGGGTGAAGCGTTAGCGGGAACCCCCGGGAGCGGGAACCCCCGGGAGCGGGAACCCCCGGGAGCGGGA